>NZ_CP076545.1:1200000-1500000 GCF_018889955.1 Collinsella sp. zg1085 | reverse complement strand
GAGCTGGCGGGTGTACCAGCAACGCTTTTGTTTTATGAGTCGCCGCATCGCATAGCAACAAGTCTTAAGACGCTTGCCGAGGTTCTACCTACGCGCATGTGCGCCGTATGTCGGGAGCTTACCAAGCTCCACGAGGAGATTGTGCGTGGTAGTGCTGCTGAGCTTGCGGAGCAGTTTTTAGCGCGCCCAGAGCTTAAAGGCGAGATAGTGCTGGTGATAGCACCACCCGCCGCAGGAGAAACAGAAATCAAAGGGAGCAATCTTGCTGCCGCGCATACAGAGCGTTTAGAGGCAGACATTGATGCGGCGCTTGCTGCAGGGGAGTCGCCAACGCATGCAGCTAAACGTCTTGCCCAGCAATATTCTGTGCGCAAGCGTGAGGTTTATGAGCAGTTGCTTGCGCGGCAGGAAAAGCTTGGCAACTAAATCGCTTCGCATATCGTTGCTCTTCTGTATATCTTCCTCTTACAAACTGGTTGTAAAAGCTTGCTTTGAGGTACCATAGCTAGAGTTTTGAAGATTTGACCCCAGAGAGAGGTCTCGGTTATGCCAGAAGCACCATCTTACTTTTTATCGACACCTATTTATTACGTGAATGCTGCCCCGCATTTAGGCACAGCCTATACAACTATCATGGCTGATGTACAGGCGCGTTTTCGTCGGTTGGCGGGTTTTGATGTTAAGTTTTTGACCGGCATGGACGAGCATGGTCAAAAGGTTGCTGAGGCTGCTGATGCACATGGTTTAAGCCCGCAAGCGTGGTGTGACAGTCAAGTTCCGCACTTCAAAGATTTGTGGGAAGAGCTCGAAATTTCGTATGACGATTTTATTCGTACCACTGAGCCACGCCAAACACAGGCGGTACAACACCTCTGGGAGCAGATGCGTGAATCGGGCTACCTCTATAAGGGCAGCTACGATGGGTGGTATTGCGTACCCGATGAAACATTTTTTACCGAGACGCAGGTTGCTAAAGCAGCCGAAGCAAGCGGACAAGTGGGTGCTCATCTTTGCCCTGATTGCGGCCGCGAGCTAACACGTGTTCAAGAAGAGAGTTGGTTCTTTAAGCTCTCAGCTTTTCAAGATCGCCTGCTTGAACTCTATGAGCAGCATCCTGAGTTTGTGCAACCAAGTTTTCGCATGAATGAGGTAAAAAGTTTTGTTGCAGGCGGCCTGAACGACTTATCGGTTTCGCGCAACACCTTTGACTGGGGTATCCCGGTTCCTTTTGACCCTGAGCACGTGACCTATGTGTGGTTTGATGCACTGCTCAACTATATGACTGCCGTAGGTTATGGAGGAACAAACGCCGAAGATGATGCTGTTCTTGCTCACCGCTGGCCAGCGCAAGTTCATCTGGTGGGCAAAGACATCATTCGCTTTCATTGCGTTATTTGGCCGGCCATGTTAATGGCAATTGGTGCAAAGCTGCCTGAGCAGGTGTTTGCCCACGGCTTTTTGATGGTGCGCAATGAAGAAACCGGCAAGGGCGAAAAAATGTCTAAGAGCCGGGGTAATGCTATTGCCCCACGTGAAGTTATTGAGATGCTGGGTGTTGAGGGCTATCGCTATTACTTTATGACCGACGTGGTGCCAGGTACCGATGGTGCTATTTCATTTGCACGTATGCGTCAGGTGTATAACGCCGACCTTGCTAATAGCTGGGGAAATCTTATTTCACGCTCGCTTAACATGAGTGCTAAGTATTTTGGTGGCACGTCTCCGGTGCGCCCAGAGCATAGCAGCGCTAATCCGCTGGCTGAGCTTGCGGCTGGATTGTATGAGCGCTATGCCAGCAAGATGGCAAACTTTGCCTATGGTGATGCAGCGGCTGAGGTTATGGAGCTTATCCATGCAGCAAATCACTACATTGAAGACAGTGAGCCATGGACGCTTGCCAAGGATGCTGCCCGCGCTGATGAACTTCAAGCAGTTATTTATAACCTGCTCGAAGCTATTCGTATCTCGGCTCACCTCTTAAGTCCTTTTATGCCGTCTACGTCGCTTGAGGCACTGCGCCGTATGTCATGCGAGGCAGAAGTGGGAAGCAAAACCCTTAATGAGCTGGTGCTATGGGGTGGTTTTGCGGGAGGTATGCCCGTTGAGAAGGGTGAGGCGCTTTTCCCGCGCTTAGACGATGAGCCACGTGTATAGCTCGGTGCATTCTTTTGCTGCATCGTAGCTGTTTTATGAGAAAGAACCGGTATCCATGACTACCTCTTTGCTCGCGAGCCCCACGGCAACACGTGCGCTGCTTGATGCCTATGGCCTCACAACAAAGTATCGTTTTGGTCAGAACTTTTTGGTAGACAATCACGTTATCGAGAAGATTATGGCGCTCTCAGAGTTAACCGGCACTGAGCGGGTGCTTGAGGTAGGTCCTGGTATTGGAACTCTGAGTTTGGCTCTTTTGCAGGAGGCAGCCCAGCTTATCTCTCTTGAAATGGATACCGATTTAGAGCCTGTACTGGCAAATCACGCCGCCGCCAACCCGCATTTTACCTATATGTTGGGAGATGCACTGCAGATTTCGGCAGAAGAGATTGTTGCCCATGCCGGCGGCGAGCCAGAACTTTTTGTAGCTAATCTTCCTTATAACGTAGCAGCCACACTTATTCTGGACTATATAGCTAAGTTTCCAACCCTTAAGCGTTGCGTGGTCATGGTACAAAAAGAAGTAGCGGATCGCATTGCCGCGCATCCAGGTACTAAGGCATATGGCGCATACACCGCAAAGCTGGGCTTATACGTACAGGTAACTGGTCGGTTTGAGGTACCTCCGCGCTGTTTTATGCCTGCACCTCATGTTGACTCGGCAGTAATACGTCTTGACAGGCGAACAACATATGATGGGTTTGAGATTCCGGCTGAGCTTGAGCTGGCCGCGCTTGAGCGGGTTATCGATGCGTGTTTTGTTCAGCGTCGTAAAACCGTGCGAAATTCTATGACGGCTGCAGGATTTGATAAGACCCTGCTCGATGCAGCCTTTGAGCAAAGTGGCATAGCTGCCACCTCGCGGGGTGAGACTTTGGCGCTGCCTGATTTTATTCGCCTTGCTACAGCACTTGTGGCACTTGGTGTAGTGCATAAGGGGAAACGCTGTGACTAAACTTGAGCTGCCAATTTGTTTTGAGAAGCGAGTTAAAAAGAAGCTAAAACAATATGAGGCACCGCAACTTCCAGTTGCTCTGGCCGATACGCATGCGCACCTTACCTGTTTTTGGGAGAAGGACCCGGCGGTATGTCTTGCTCGTGCGGAGCTTGCGGGCGTGCGCCAGCTTACCACACTGTTTGACCCTCTCGGAGATACTTTAAGCTTGGAGCATTTTCAAGAGCAGCTGCGTAGTTGGATAGCTGCGGCTCACGAGATGACAGAGACATATCTTAAAGAAAATGCACTGCTCTTTGATTGTGCAAAAGAAGATACCTTGCCGCCAGGCGACACCTCTACGCTTGCTAACAGCTCGGTTGCTAATAGTAGTCCGCTTACGCTTTTTGACAACATTGGCTACTTGGTGGGCGTACACCCCTACGGTGCCTCGCGCTATACCTCTAAACATACGGCATTGCTAGCTCAGGCTCTGTGCGACCCATACTGTGTTGGTGTAGGTGAAATTGGGCTTGATTATCACATAGACCATGACGACAACATCGCACCCGCCCCGCGTGAGTTGCAGATAAGCGTTATGCAAGCGCAGCTTGAGGTGGCACTCGCCCAACATGTTCCGGTAGAGCTTCACCTTAGAAACGATGCCTTAGACTCTAAGCGTCAAGCACATCGTGATGCTTTTGACCTGCTCAGAAGCGTAGGTGTCCCCAAGGCTGGTTGTATCTTACACTGTTTTTGCGAAGACACCGCCACCATGCAAGAAGCGGTTGATTTGGGCTGTCATATTGCTTTTGGTGGCGCTGCAACGTTTTCGGTCAATGATGAGCTGCGGGCAGCCTTTGTAGCATGTTCGCTTGACCGCATACTGTTTGAAACCGACTGCCCGTACATGGCTCCCATGCCGGTGCGCGGAATAGAGTGTGAGCCGGCATGTATTGGTTTTACCGCAGATACCCTGAGCCGCTATCGTGCTGAGAAACGTGATGAAGACCCCCAGGCTATTCTTTTAGCAGCTTATGAAAATGCCCGTCATCTTTTGAGCTTGCACTAGAATAGGAGGGCGTGCTGCCACGTTGTGAGGTATGCCCAAGTCATGCAGTGAGGAGTTCTACCGTATGCGTCGTTTTGCTACTTATATGCTCGTTATCGCATCGTTTCTTACCAGCTGCATGCTGCTTCCGAACCTCAGTTTTGCAGAGCGCCTGCAAAGTGACGTAATTGTTGGGCGCAGCGTTGTAGAAGGTGGCTTTACCGAGGCAGACACGCCAAGTTTGACCTGCCCTGAGGCGATTGTGGTGGGAAAAGATGGCACCGTTTATTTTGAGCGTGCGGCTGACACCGAGGTCAAGATTGCTTCAATTACCAAGGTTATGACAGCGATTGTGGCACTTGAACACGCCGCGCTTGATGATACGGTGGTGGTAGACGAGCCTGCAGCAAAGGTTGGTCAGTCCTCGGCTGAGCTTAGAATAGGTGATAAGCTCAGTTTGCAGACGGCACTCAAAGCCTTACTCATGGCATCAGGAAACGATGCCGCTATGGCAATTGCAACAAGCGTGGGAAAAAAGATAGACCCCACAAGTAATAATCCCTATGCAAGTTTTATTGATGCCATGAATGCCAAGGCGCAAGAGCTGGGGATGGTGCATACGCTTTTTGAAAACCCCCATGGCCTTGACTTTGATGGTTGGGAGGGCAATATGCACTCCTCTGCCCGCGATGTAGCTACTATGTTTGCCTATGCAATGCAGCGTGATGATTTTCGCGCGCTTGAAGAAGACTCAAATACCGTCATCACGGTTGAAGGTGCAGATGGAGCTATGCGCGATATTAGCCTCATCGACCGTAATAAAATACGAGGTCAAGAGGGAAATATCGGTGGTAAAACGGGCGGTACCTACATTGCTCTTGACTGTTTTGTGGGTGCATTTACACAAGAGCTTGGCGGCGAAATCTATACGGTTGTTCTGGGTAGTCCTACCGAGGATGAGCGTTGGGATGACACGCGTGCTCTTGCTGCGTGGTATTACCAGCACATGGTGCTCTATCCCCTGTTAACCTCACGCGCTACAGCAGCCGATGGCACACCGCTGGTTGCGCGTGTGGCGCATGCTGGTTGGTCTGACAAGACGGTGGGCGCCACCATTGAAAACCCAACACAGGCAGTACCTATTTTTAGCTTAGCGGATCCGGTTGAAGAAGAGCTCCAAGTGCAAGAGGTAACAGGAGCAGTTCATACGGGTGATAGCTTGGGCACACTAAAGCTTCGCCAGGGTCAACGTGAGCTTGCTGAGGTGGAGGTTGTGGCGGCAGAGAACCAAGACGGTCCTAACCTGTTTGAGTGGCTGCTTGTTCAGTTTGATCGCGCGCTTCGTTTTATAACAGGAAAACAAACAACGGCAATGAAAGAGCAACTTTTTGAAGTACCCTCTCCGCTTGAGCTTGACCAAGTTTAACTGATATTAAGCGAAGCTTTGGGTGTGCCAAAACTGAATAAAAGTGATTATATTTTGATTCAGGTTTTTTATAAATAAGTCTCTTACCTGAGCATAGGTCTAAAAAGTCCACTTCATAATTTATCAACGGTCTTACGTTATTCATACCAGTTTCGCGCCGTTTTTGCCCTTAAAATCAAGATTTGCAACGCGCCAAATTTCGCAGAAAGAAACCGCAGGTAGAAGTCAAGTCAATCGGGTAAACGGTATAAATTTGCCGGTGAATGGTAGCGTAAACATTTCTCGGCCTTCTTAATTGACGCATGGCTTGTATCTGCTACTATGGGATTAACTTATCACGTGGTTACTACCACTTGACACCAAAGAGCGTGTCAAAGAAAGAAGGTTTAGACAGTGATTGGTTTTATTCTCACCGGCCACGGTCAGTTTGCAAATGGTCTTAAGAGCGCTATCGATATGGTAGCTGGCGATCAACCCGCTTTTGAGATTGTTCCTTTTGAAGGTTCACAGGCTGCAAGCTATGGTGATGATTTACGTGCAGCTATTGAGGCAATGCGTGCCGAGTGCGAAGCTGTTCTTGTTTTTGTTGATTTGCTAGGCGGTACTCCCTTTAATCAAGCCATGATGGCTGCAGGGTCAATTGATGAGGTAGAAATTATTACCGGTACTAACCTGCCCATGCTTATTGAATTGTTGCTTACCCGTTCTGGCGCATCAAGCCTTGCCGATTTAGCAGAGCAGGCTGTAGCTGTCGGACAGATGGGCGTTACACGCAATAGCTTGGCTTCCTTGGAGCCTTCTCAAGATGATGACTTCTCAGATGAGGACGGCATCTAATGGAGGCGCTGGGACCTTATATCCTTGCGTCCTCTTTGGTCATGCTTGGCATGTTGGTCTTGCTGGGCGTGGCATATACCATTTGGTCGCAGCTTAACATGAAAAAAAAGCGTGCCTACTTTAAGGAGTTGCACGCCGATCTTAAGCTTGGTCAAGAAGTTATGTTTGGCGGTGGCATTTTTGGCACTGTCAAAGAGATTGATGGTGACCGAGTAGCCGTCAAGGTGCGTTCAGGCGCTGTGCTTGATGTTTCTCGCTACGCTATTCAGCAGATTGACCGGTAAGTATCAATAATCGGGAAATTCCCGCTTGTTGTAGTCATACGCGAACACGAAAGGAACCGGATCGCAATGGCAGAACCTAACATTTTGTTAACCCGAATCGACAACCGCCTGATTCATGGCCAAGTTGCCACCCAGTGGAATTCCACCATTGGTTCAAATCTCATCCTCGTTGCAAACGATGAGGTTTCTGGCAACACCATGCGTCAGAATCTTATGAAAATGGCCGCTCCCACGGGCGTCCAAACGCGCTTCTTCTCGCTGCAAAAGACCATCGATGTGATTGGTAAGGCATCGCCGCAGCAGAAGATTTTTATCGTGGCCGAATCTCCACAAGACGTGCTGAAGCTCGTTAAGGGTGGGGTACCTATACGTAAGGTAAACATCGGCAATATGCATATGTCGGAAGGAAAGCGGCAGGTTGCTACCTCGGTAGCAGTCGATGACGCAGATGTTGCCGCCTTCCGTGAGCTGCAGGAATTGGGGGTGGAGTTAGAGATTAGGCGTGTTCCGAGCACGCCGGTAGAGGATACGGGCAAGCTCTTCGCCTAAAGTTTGTGTCCTCGCAAATCGGAAAAACCCGATTT
Source organism: Collinsella sp. zg1085 (assembly GCF_018889955.1). Lineage (GTDB taxonomy): Bacteria > Actinomycetota > Coriobacteriia > Coriobacteriales > Coriobacteriaceae > Collinsella. The sequence goes on along the minus strand of NZ_CP076545.1, from coordinate 1,492,730 downwards.
GCACCTGTACGATTCGCTTCGTCTCTTTAAACCACTTTGAAAGGAGGAGCAAGATGGAAGCCTCGATTCTTCAAATCGTTCTGATCTTCTTGGTTACCTTTGTAGCCGCTATCGATCAGTTCGACTTCCTCGAGTCGCTGTATCAGCCCATCGTTACCGGCGCCGTGGTTGGCCTTATTTTGGGTAACCTCGAAGTTGGTCTCGTTGTTGGTGGTACCTATCAGCTCATGACGATTGGTAACATGCCCATTGGTGGAGCTCAGCCCCCCAACGCGGTAATCGGTGGCATTATGGCAACAATCTTTGCCTGCTCACTCAACATGGAGCCCAACGTTGCTGTAGCTGCAGCTATCCCGTTTGCTCTGCTCGGCCAGTATGGCGTAACTCTGTTCTTCACCGTTCGCGCACCTCTCCTTGAGAACTTCCGCGCAGCTGCTGTGAAGGCTGACCCCAAGGGCGTAACCGTTTGGACAGTTATCAATGAGGTTATTCTTGGTCTCATCTTTGCTGTTATCGTTACACTGTTCTTTGTTGGCGGTCAGGCATTTGGTCAGCAGGTTGTTGACGCTATTCCTGAGTGGCTCAACACAGGCCTTAAGGCCGCTGGTGGCATGATGCGCTTTGTTGGCTTTGCTATTCTTCTGAAGATTATGATGAGCCGCGATATGTGGGCCTTCTTCTTCATGGGCTTTGGCCTTGCTTGCATCGTTGCTGCTATCGACTCTCTTGCAACACCTGGCCTGCTCATTCTTGCCTTTGTTGGCTTTGGCCTTGCCTTCTGGGATTTCCAGCAGCAGACTGGCCTCAAGGGCGCTGTTGTTGATGGAGGTGACATGACAGATGGCATCTAATGAGTTCATTGTTCCTGAGCACTATGAGGATATGACGCCTGCCGCTCAGGTAGATCAGGCAACCCTTAATCGCATGGCACTTCGTTCATGCTTCCTGCAGTCCTCATTTAACTTTGAGACCATGCAGTCAGGTGGCTGGCTCTTCTCCATGCTTCCTGGTCTTGAGAAGGTTCACACCAACAAGAACGACCTCGCGGCATCGATGTACCACAACTTGGACTTCATCAACACCCACCCGTTCTTGGTAACCTTCGTTATGGGTATTGTTCTCTCACTCGAGCAGAACAAGATGGACATCCAGACCATTCGTGCCGTCCGTATTTCCGCAGCTTCCCCGCTCGGAGGTATTGGTGACGCTCTCTTCTGGCTGACCTTGGTACCTATTACTGCTGGTATTACGTCCAACATGGCAATTCAGGGCAATGCCTTCGCTCCGTTGGCCTTCCTGATTGTCTTTAATGTCTGCCAGTTTGCTCTGCGCCTTGGCCTGATGAGCTGGTCTTACAAGCTGGGTACCTCTGCTATTGATGCATTGACCACCAATATGCAGGCCTTTACCCGTGCTGCATCCATCATGGGTGTCTTCATTGTTGGTTGCCTGACCGTCACCATGGGTGGCACTCAGATTAACCTTACCATCCCCAACGGTACGAGCCGCTCCATTGTTGCTCACACAGTTGTTGTATCTGATGCTGATGCTAAGAACTTTACAGATCTTGCAAGCATTGATACTAAGACCGCTGAGGCTGGCACCCTTGCTATGACCGACATGGAAGGTAATCCGCTCATGGCTGTTGCTGACGGCGCAGCTGTTGAGACTGGCGTTACTTCACTTGGTAATGGCATGAGCTCCGTTACCTATGGTGAGGTTACCGAGTCTCCGGTTACCTTCTCGGTGGCTGACACGCTGAACACCGTGCTTCCTAAGCTCGTTCCGCTGTGCTTGGTGCTCGTTCTGTACTGGCTCTTTGCTAAGCATAACTTCACCCCAATCAAGGGTATCGCTGTGCTGCTGGTTCTCGGCATCCTGGGTTCTGGCCTGGGTCTGTGGTCAAGCATCTGGTAAGAGCTTATACGCAGGTAATCGATAGCATTTAGCTTTCGTATTACACTGAGTGTTGTACATGGGCTGTGAGTCACATTCGTTGACCACAGCCCATTTTTTAATCGATATAGTATTAGATGAACAGGCAAAAAGGAGGATAGCCAATGGCAATGGGGGCACGTCGGCAACCGCTTTATGATCAGCTTGTTGATATTTTGACAGAGAAGATTGATCACGAATTTCGGCCAGGTGACCTTATGCCATCTGAGCGTGAACTCTCAGAACGCTACGGTCTTTCTCGTACTACTGTTCGTCTTGCACTTCAAGAACTTGAACGATTGGGTATGGTAGTACGACAGCATGGGCGGGGTACCTTTGTGGCAGACCGCTCTGCTCAAACTACCAATCTCATGCACGCCTATAGCTTTACTGAGCAAATGCGTGAGCTGGGGCGTGAACCTAAGACTACAATAATTGAGTTTTGTGAAATGGAAGCAGACCGCAATTTAGCAGAGCATATGGGTGTGCGTATTGGCGATAAGCTGTTTAAGATGAAGCGTCTACGTGCTGCCGATGGCATTCCACTCATGGTGGAGCGCACCTATCTTCCATTTAGAAAATTCCTTCTTCTTAAGCGTCCTATGATTGAACACAAGGCTTTGTATGACCTTATGGAGCAAGATTTTCATGAGAAGATTAAGCTGGCAGAAGAGGAGTTTTTTGCAAGCATTGCTCGCCCGGCAGACGCACATATTTTAGGTATTGCCGAAGGAGCTCCTGTGCTCGATTTGGTACGAACCACCTACAACGTTAATAACGAGATTATTGAATACACACTTTCAGTAGCTCGTGCCGATCAGTTTAAGTACAAGGTCTATCATCGTCGGAGTGAATAAACATGTTCACTGATGGGCTTGTGATACCTTATGAGGTGTTACTTAAATGAGCGGTTGTTTACCCCTTCTACTGAAAGCTTTTATTAGAAAATACGAGCAAAGAGCTTTTATATAAATATTCAACTGGTTACTACCAGATGATGAATTATGACCTATAATAGCAGGTAGCGCTAAACTTCATACAGAAAGGTATGCATATGTTTGAGAAGGCAGCAGAAGAGCTAAAAGGTCTCGGAGCCGACATAACTACTGCTGAGGTTATGCAGCAGCCTGAGCTTTGGCTTGATACCTTTGAGATTTATCAAACTAACAAACATGCTATTGAGAGTTTTTTGGCTGAGGCTCGCAATATGGGTGAAGGTCGTCTTAAGGTTATCTTTGCTGGTGCAGGAACATCAGACTATGTTGGAGATACCGTTGCTCCGTATTTGCGCCATGCTTCCGACCGAAGCCTCTATGACTTTGCCTCAATTGCAACAACCGATCTGGTAAGCGCGCCTTTGAGCTTTTTGAACCCCGATGAGCCAACCCTTTTGGTATCCTTTGCCCGCTCCGGCAACAGCCCTGAGAGCTTGGCTGCGGTAGAGGTAGTACGCTCATACGTTAAAAATGCACGCTTCCTCAATATTACCTGCGCTCCTGAGGGCACTCTTGCTCAGAAGGCTATAGGGGACAATCATGCGCTCAATTTGCTCATTCCGCGCGCTAACGATGGTGGCTTTGCCATGACGGGCAGCTATACCTGCATGGCGCTGCTCTCTACCCTTGTTTTTGATTGCGCTCCTGATGAGCAAAAGCACAGCTGGATTGAAACTGCCGCTAACATGGGTAACGAGGTTATTGCTCGTGAGGCTGAGGTTATGCAGTTCTTGCTAACCGATTTTAATCGAGTAACGTATCTGGGTTCTGCTGGCTTTGGCGGTTTGGCGCAGGAGGCTCAGCTCAAGATTCTTGAGCTGGCACATGGATTGGTTGCCACATCGTATGACACCTCTATGGGTTATCGACATGGGCCTAAGTCGTTTGTTGATGACAGGACGCTAGTTTTTGTTTATGTGAGCAACGACCCTTACACCCGTCAGTATGACCTTGACATTCTCAACGAGATTCGTGCTGATGGAATCTGTCGTAAGGTAATTGCTATTCAGCAAGATGCTGGTGAGCTCTTTGCTGGTGAGTCCTTCACGTTTACCGATTATCCCGAGCTTCCAGAAGCCTATCTCGCTCTGCCCTTTATCATGGTTGGACAGACGGTTTCACTCTTAAACTCGGTGCGCGTAGGCAACACCCCTGATACCCCTAATCCCACGGGCGCGGTCAATCGCGTGGTCAAGGGTGTGACTATTCACCCCTTCAAGGCATAAACTGGGGTATAGATGTTTTTCAGCCCGCTCGCATGGTGCGGGCGGGTTTTTGTTTTTCGATGACAGTCGTCTCTGCCATCATTGTTGAGAGGACCTATGTATGAGTACGTACGCTATACAAGCTGATGTTTTTTATCTTCCTACCCACGTTGCTCGCGGTGGCTATCTTATGGTTGAAGATGGCGTGTTTGGTGCCTATCTTCCTGCCGAAGCACAACCAGAGTGTGAGATTGTGAACCTATCAGGCAAGCATATTGCACCTGGTTATGTTGACACGCATATCCACGGTTTCGATGATTATGACGTTATGGATTGCTCGTGGGATAGCGTGGCGCATATCGCCGAGGGCGTTTTGCGCAATGGCGTTACCTCATGGTTGCCCACAACATTAACTGCTACAACCGAGCAGCTTGAAGATGCTTGCCGCGCAATCGGCGATAACATTGAAAAGAATACCGGCGCACGTATTCAGGGTATCTTTTTAGAGGGACCCTTCTTTACCGAGAAGCACAAAGGAGCTCAAAATCCTGCCTATCTGTGTCCGCCGTCACTCGATAAGCTTGAGCGTTGGCAAACAGCGGCAAAAGGCCTAATTAAAAAAATCGCGCTTGCACCTGAATACGATGAAAGCCCCGCGTTTACGGCTGAGGCAACCAAGCAAGGTATTGTAGTGGCGCTCGGACACTCAGACGCAACCGTATTGCAGGCCTATCGTTGCTTGGCAGCAGGGGCTTCGGTTTTTGTACATCTCTTTAATGGCATGAGCCCGCTACATCATCGTGAGCCGGGTATGGTGGGTGCAGCGCTTACCAGTGATGCTTTTGCAGAGCTTATCTGTGATGGACATCATGTTAATCCGCTCGCTGCTCGTCTCGTTATGAATACTAAGGGTCACGAGCGCGTAGCTCTGGTAACCGATTGTATGCGCGCAGGCGGCATGCCTGATGGCGATTACATGCTCGGTGAGCTGCCGGTTGTTGTAGCAGGCGGCACCGCTCGCCTGAAAGAGGGCGGTTCCCTTGCGGGCTCGGTGCTCTGCATGAAAGATGCGGTTAAAAACCTTGTTGACTGGGGCATTGCAACACCTGCTGAGGCTGTTTATATGGCAAGTCAGGCTCCGGCTGAGGCAAACGGTATCGGTGATGTTTGCGGTTCTATTCGTGCGGGGCGCAACGCCGACTTTGTGGTGCTTGAACCAGATATGAGTCTCAGTGCAACCTATCTGGGTGGTAAGCAGGTTTATCAGGCATAAGGTCACATACAGCTAGCGTTTTACACCGGTCTTAAGCTCTCAGAAAGGTGCTCTCATGATACTTACGGTTACCATGAACCCATCGATTGATACTTCTTATCAGCTCAATCATTTGGCAGTTGATGATGTTAACCGCGTTGTTGCCCATAAAACCGCCGGCGGTAAAGGCCTCAATGTGAGTCGCGTATTGCGTCAGCTCGATGCGGAGGTTTTGGCAACAGGCTTGCTCGGTGGTCATATGGGTGAGTTTTTGGCAGACCGCATGGACGACGATGGCATTCAACACAGTTTTACTACTATTGCGGGTGAGTCGCGTGTTTGCATTGCAGTGCTGCACGACGGCAATCAGACCGAGTTTTTAGAAGCAGGACCTTGTATTTCTGAGGGCGAGCTCGATATTTTTACCGCGCATTTTCGTGAGTTGGTAGCGCGCGATGATTGTGATTGTGTGACTCTTTCGGGTTCGCTACCAAAAGGCGTGCCAGCTGATTATTACGCACTGTTAGTTCATCTGGCGCAGGCTGCAGAAAAGCCTGTGTTACTTGATACATCGGGAGCGGCATTAACTGAGGCTCTGGCAGCTCCGGTTAAGCCTACGCTCATTAAGCCAAATCTCAGTGAGATTAACGCACTGCTTACTACTTCATTTACGCCTGATGAGGTAGCAGAGTTGCAGGCGGCACTTGCAAGTGATGCACGCTTTGCAGATATTGCATGGGTTGTGGTGACTATGGGCGGCGCTGGCGCAGTTGCCTTTATAAAAGACCAGGCGTATCGCGTGCAAGTCCCGGCGATTCCTGCGGTTAATGCAACAGGGTCAGGTGACTCAACGGTTGCTGGTTTTGCCTATGCAATTGCTCAGGGCATGGCTTGTGAGGACGTGCTTCGCTGGGGCATGACCTGCGGTAAACTCAATGCCATGGACCCACAAACAGGTCACTTGGTACTTGAGCGCTTTGATGAGGTATTCTCAGGTATTGAGGTTGTTACGCTCTAAGGGGAGGGCTAACAGATACGGCGCTGCGGGGTTTTCATCTTGCTGTGCTGTATCAATAGCAACATGGTCTCTCACGAATGTGGGAGACCATGTTTGTTTGAAGCTGTTACGCTTCAGGGCTTTTCATAAAGCGGCGCTACACATGAGCAGCTATTTAGCCAAGCTGCTTGAGGAAGCGCGAAAGCCCCGCACGACCATCCTCATCCCAAGCATATACACCTGCATCTTCAAGTACCTCGCCAAAGACGGTGCCAACGGCATCGCGCAGAATCGTTTCTGCGGTATCAGCACTCAGCTCAGGGTGTTTTTCAAAGAGATTGAGCGCCCACGTGGCATGTGAGCTGGTTAGCGGATTATTCTCTAGTGCACGAACAAGCTCGTCTTTTGATATAGAGCGCGTTGCGGCATCAAGGAGTAGTTCTTGCAGCGTGGCAAGCTCATCAACAAGGCGCGGAGGCAAAATGGCTAGACCCATAACCTCAATCAGACCAATGTTTTCTTTCTTGATATGATGCTTGTCTGCATGCGGGTGAAAGACCCCTAAGGGGTGCTCATCGCTGGTGATATTGCAGCGCAGTGCAAGATAGAGGGTGTGCATCTTGCTATGAGCATCATAAGCAGCAACTGGCGTGATGGTGTTATGCGGCGTGCCATCAGCACTTTGAGCAATAATGCCCAAAGCCTCGTCGCTATAAGAAGCCCATGTGTGCAGAACTTGTTCTGCAGCATTGAGGAGGCTTTCTGCATTGGTTGAGCGCAGGCGCAGCACTGTGAGCGGCCATTTGAGCACTTCTGCAGTGACATCAGGAGCACTGGCAATGCTGAACTCTTGAACAGCAACCGCACGCATCATGGGAAACTCGTGTCTGCCACCTTGAAAGTGGTCATGCGTCAGAATAGAGCCACCTACAATAGGCAAATCGGCATTTGACCCAAAGAAATAATGCGGAATACTTTGGGTGAGCTGTATCAGCCGCTCAAAACAGCGCCGGTCAATTTTCATAGGTCGATGTGCTGGTGCAAGGGCAATGCAGTGTTCGTTGAAATAGGCATAGGGGCTATATTGCAGCGCCCATGTTTCATCCTCAAAGGCAAAGGGGACAACACGTAGATTTTGCCGCGCAGGGTGCGGACCGGCTGCCGATGCTGCGCCACGTCCTGCATAGCCAACGTTGGTCATGCAGAGCTGGCAGGCGGGGTAGGGGTCTTTACCATGGGTGGCATGAAGAGCGGCTGCTATGTCTTTTGGATCCTTCTCAGGTTTTGAGAGGTTGATGGTAATCTCCAGCATGCCCCACGGCGACTTTGTGGTCCATTGAATGTTTTTTGCAATTGCAGACTGGCGAACATAGCCCGCCTTACAGCAAAGACCGTACAGCCAGTTGGTTGCGCGCTTTGAAGAAGACTTGCAAAGGGTCTTCCAGACATCGTGAACCTGTGAAGGTGAGGGCATAAAGCGACCCATAAGCTCCATGCTAGCACGGTCAATACCAGCGCCTGTATGCTCAAAGCGTCCGTGTATGCAAGCTTGCTCAGCTAAACTGGTAAGTACCGGCTCAATATCAATCGAGAAATGCTCAAAGTCTTGAGCATAGAGCCAGTCAAGGTCTGGACCTGGCCCGTCTTGACCAATGAGCGCCAGACAAACGTTATATGCCCAGATAATATCTTGGTCGCGAATGAAGCCCTCATGCGCTAGATAGCCAACAAAGAGTTGGAGCGTGTGCTGCAGCGCTTCGTCTGTTAGATATGCTTCAGCGGCGTCGCTTACAGCCATGCAGCATACGCCCCCTCCTCGGTAATGGCATAGTGGCGGCAGGAGCCTTCGCCTAGCCAGCCATCCATATGCTCCTTAAAGGTATCCAGCACATCAAGTGGAACAAAGCACTGAATAGTGCCGCCAAATCCGCCGCCATGAATGCGCGTGGCTCCACGTCCGCATAGTACGTGCTCAGCCAGTGCGAGGGCAACCATGGCATGTTGCTTTTGAACATCACCCACAGATACATTTTGTAAGAAGCTTGCAGAGCTTGAACCAGATTTGCGCGTTAAATCCAAGAATCGTTCAATATCGCCAGATTGCAAGGCATCCCAGCGCTGGTCAACCAGCTCAACTTCATACCAGTAGTGAATGGCGCGCAACACCGCACGGTCACCAAACTGTTGGCGTAGCTCAGGCACGCGGGCATTAAAATCGGCAGGGTCAACTTCGCACAGGCGCTGTTTGCCAAACTCGGCAGCAATAGCTTGCATTTCACCAGGGATAGCAGCGTACTCGGAGGTTAGGTCGGCGTGGTCACTACCTACCTTTACCAAGCAAAGTGCATATCCCGCTGCATCAAAGTCAAAATCGAGCTTGGCGGTTTTAGGCTCAGTGGGAACTTCAAAGTCCATATAGGCGAGACCACCTAGGCAAACAGATGCCTGATCCATAAGACCACAGGGCTTGCCAAAGTAGTTGTTCTCAACATATTGGCTCATCTTAGCAAGCTCAACAGCCTCAATAGCAGGACCTTCCCACAGAGCTTCCATTACGCGGCCATAGGCTGCCTCAATGGCGGCAGAGCTTGACAGACCGCCTCCTGCGGGCACGGTGCACACCGATGCAAAGTTAAAGCCTTGAGGAGTGCGTCCAGTCTCTGCAAGCTTGGCTGCCATGCCTCTGACCAGCGCAGCTGAGCTCTCAAGCTCGTCTTGGTGTACAGATAAATCATCAAGTTCAAGGCTAAAAAGCGGGAAATTCTCGTCAACGGCAGAGACCGTGAGATTGTCTGTGGCAACTGCAATGCCATCAATAGAAACGTCAAGGGCACCGGCAATAACGCGTCCACCCTCGTGATCGGTGTGGTTACCAGAAATCTCAGAGCGCCCCGGCGCATGTACGGCAAGCACCGGTGTTCCCTCTGGAATAGGTCCAAAGGTTTCTTCGTAGAGGGCGCGTGCACGGGCAAGTGCAGCTTCATGGGTGTGTGTTGACATATAACATCCTTTCTTTTTTATCTGCTTAGTGCAGACATGACTCCACGTGATATTTGCTCGAAAGCAGGTAAGCGCATTGAGCAGCTAGACTATGCATGCAGCTAGCGTGTGCTCAGGCGGTATACGATTTGCTCGTGGTAGGGCTTTTCTGGTGTACAAATACTTTGCGGCCATGTGGGGTTATGCGATGCATCGGGATAGTATTCGGGTTCAAAGGCAAAGCCATCACGGGGCTGTGCAGCAAGATTGCCTTTGACGGCAGCATCAGATAGCCAGTTGCCGGTGTAGAGGTGAGCGCCGGGCATGGTGATAGCAATATCAAGCACGCGACCAGAATGCACATCTTCAACATGTAAGGCAGGGCGCGGAGCACCATCTGGTGTATAGCCATCAATGCAGAAGCAGTGGTCATACCCCCGCCCGCGTGCAAGCTGAATATGGTCAGCTTCAATATCGGCGCCAAGGGCTTTTAGCTCGGTAAAGTCAAAAGGTGTGTGAGCAACTGGTTCAAGGAAGCCCTCAGAAACACTGTCTTCACGCACCGGAAGATAGGAGCTTGCCGCAATGCGTACAAGATGGGAGAGGGCAGAGCCAGAACCTACGCCCGATAAATTAACGTAGCTGTGATTGGTTAGATTCACGAAGGTAGCTGCGTCGGTATCACAATGAAGCGTTTCGGTAATGCATGCGGCATCATCGTCTTGTGAAAGGCTAAAGCTTACAGTAAAGCGCCGGTTTCCGGGCAGTCCATAGCAACCATCTACAACGTCACAGCTCAAAGTGAGCGTGTTATGCGCTTCATCAGGTGTTACTGCCCACATGCGCTTATGAAGACCGTCGGCAAGGTCGGTATGCAGGTTATTTGTAAGCTCTGGTCCATCGTTATGAGGAAGCTCAAACCACTGATTATACGAAACGCACACCTCAGCCTTATCACTTCTGTTGGCAGAGGGTCCTATGGTTGCGCCGTAGCAGGCGGGGTTATCAAGATAGCCGGTAAGGGTGTCAAAACCCAGAACAATATCTGCGAGCTGCCCTTGTGCATCTGGACAGGTCAGTGCTTGTATGGTGGCGCCTAAATCAAGCACAGTAAGGCATACATCTCCCAGACTAAGCTCCCAAGCATGAACCTCAACTCCTGTTGGAGTTGTTCCAAATGGTGTACAGCGAATCATAGCTGTCCTTCCTCTGGTAGAGCTAACACGTGCCACGCTTCGTTATATCAAAGAGTAGCTGTCCTAAATGTTAACGTACTCACAGCCATTTAGACCGAGTTTCTTGAGTTTCTCCTGACCGGTAGAAAATACGCCGTAAACGGTAAAAACCCCAGCTTATTTTTCTGTATAACTCTGTTGATTTGAACAAAAAATGAACTACGCGCGCGTGGGGATAGGTATCCTAGTAGTAGCAATCATGTGAAAAGAGGTAACATGCCCACCAATCGACGGCACATTTCAAGAGCTTCAGCACCGCGGACGACACATAATCCACGTCCTGTTTCGATGTCAGATGTTGCGGCAGCAGCGGGCGTTTCACAGCAGACCGTTTCGCGTGTGGCAAATGGTATGGATAACGTGAGCGAGAAAACGCGCCGGCAGGTGCTTGAAGCCATGCGCGATTTGGGGTTTCGCCCCAACTACGCAGGACGCTCGCTACGCCATGGTGCGTATCATGCAGTTGGTTTGTGTGTTTATGACATTACCAAGATTGGCAACCTCACCATGCTCGACGGAATTTTAGCTGCTGCCCGCGAGCATAACCGCGCCGTTACTATGATTGAGATGGCAGATGACGAAGCTTTTACTCTGGCTGAGGCATCACGTCGTATGGCTGAGCTGCCGGTTGATGGCATGATTATTGGTATGAGCCGTATGGCGCCCGATTTTGAGACCTTTTTGCCGCAGCCTGGTATGTCAACGGTTATTGTGACTATGTATGCGCATCCGTGGTGTACCACCGTCGATTCTGACCACTATGGTTGCTCTGCTTTAGTTATGAATCATTTGTTTGAACACGGACACGAGCAGATTCGTTTTGTGGCAGGCCCCAGTCACTCAATAGATAGCCAATTTAGAGAAGCGGGCTGGCGCGAGGCTTTGCAAGAGCGAGGGCTTCCCACGCCTGAGCCGTATGAGGGAGACTGGACGGCAAACAGTGGCTACGAAATTGGCAAAAAGCTTGTCAGTGATAAGGATATGACCGCCATATACGTTGCGAACGATCAGATGGCTATGGGGGTAATCGCGGCGCTTCGTGAAGCTGGACGGCGCGTTCCTGAAGAAATTAGTGTTATAGGTATTGACGACTCGCTTGATATTATGGTTCCTCATGTAGAACTGAGCACAGTGCGCTTTGACCTGCGCGAACGTGGTCGTATTGTCTTTGAGCATAGCGTGCAGGAGCCCTCAACTGACCCAGTTGCTATCCGAATTCCGGGAACTTTGGTGAAAAGGTCCACAGTTGCGCAACGCTTCTAGCTGCGAAAACTACCACTCACGGATAGTAATCTACCGTCTACCGAGCAATTGCTAGTCTCAGGGGATTATTTGTTGAGATAATGTTAACGTTATCACTAGCAAGTCGAAGCGGATACTCCGTATTCGAGGGGTGCATGGCAATGCCAGCCATGCAGTCAGGGAGACGCACAGAGTGCGTTGTATGAAAGGGGCAGTTCATATGGGAATGTCACGTCGTCAGTTCTTGCAGGTGAGTGGCCTGGGTGTCGCCGGTGTCATGGGTGCTGGTGTACTTGCTGGCTGCGGTGGATCTGGCTCTGAGCCCAAAGCAGCAGGTAGTGCTCCTGCCGCCGCTGGCTCTGAGAAGCCGGTTATTTTCTACAACCGCCAGCCGTCTAACAGCTCAACCGGTGAGCTCGATATGACCACGCTCAACTACAACAAGAACACCTATTACGTAGGCTTTGACGCAAACCAGGGTGGCGAGCTTGAGGGTCAGATGGTAGCTGACTACATCAAGGCACATGCTGCCGAGATTGACCGCAACGGTGACGGTGTCATCGGTTACGTTCTCGCCATCGGTGACGTGGGACACAACGACTCCATCGCTCGTACCCGTGGTTGCCGCAAGGCTCTTGGTACAGCCGTAGAGAAGGATGGCGTTATTGTTTCTGACGCTGTTGGTACCAACACCGACGGTAAGGCCGAGGCTGTTAAAGACGGTGAGCTCGAGGTTAACGGCAAGAAGTACACCATTCGTGAGCTGGCTTCTCAGGAGATGAAGACCACCGCTGGTGCAACGTGGGACGCTCCTACTGCTGGTAACGCTATCAGCACTTGGGCATCCTCCTTTGGTGATCAGATTGACGTCGTTGTTTCTAACAATGACGGCATGGGCATGGCTATGTTTAACGGCTGGGCTAAAGAGAACAAGGTTCCAACCTTTGGTTATGACGCTAACTCTGACGCTGTTGCCGCTATTGCAGAGGGCTATGCAGGCACCATCTCACAGAACCCTGCAGTTCAGGCTTACTTCACACTGCGCCTGATTCGCAACGTTTTGGATGGCGTTGATATCGATACCGGTATTGGCAAAGAGGACGCAGTTGGCAACATGATTGCCTCTGAGGACTACAAGGTCAACGCAGACGAGCGCTCCTACTATGCTATGAACCTCGCTGTTACTGCTGAGAACTACAAGGACTTCATGGATGCAACCGCAACCTACAAGACCGCTCAGATGCAGCTCAAAGACTCTGATAGCCCTATGAAGAAGGTATGGCTGAGTGTTTACAACTCTGCCGACAACTTCCTCTCCGCTACGTATCAGCCGCTGCTTGAGAAGTATGCAAAGCTTCTGAACCTCGACGTTGAGTTTGTTGGCGGCGACGGTCAGTCCGAGTCCAGCATCACCAACAAGCTGGCTGACCCAAGTGCATTTGACGGCTTCGCCATTAACATGGTTAAGACCGACAACGGCGCTTCCTATACGCAGCTCCTCGGCTAAGCACAGCCTATACGCTCAGCGTATTCTGAGTTTGTTCAAGGGGGAGAAGCATCTTCTCTCCCTTGATTTTGAGAGACACGCATCGGGCACGGATACGGTGCGTGTCTTTCGTATTTGCTCGTGTTAAACGAGTTCTTTGGTATATCCAAGGGGTGAACAATGACAAACGTACAAGATGATTATGTGCTTTCAATTCAGGGCATGAGTAAGACCTTTGGGCGTAACCGCGTGCTCGATCACATTACGCTTAATCTGAGACGCGGCAGTGTTATGGGTCTTATGGGCGAGAATGGCGCTGGAAAGTCTACGATGATGAAGTGCCTATTTGGCACCTATCAAAAAGACGAAGGTACCATTGTGCTCGATGGTAAAGAGATTAGCTTCTCTGGCCCTAAAGATGCCCTCGAAAACGGCATTGCAATGGTGCACCAAGAGCTTAACCAGTGCCTTGAGCGCAACGTGGTTGATAACCTGTTCTTAGGCCGCTATCCCAAAAATGCTATGGGGCTGGTTGACGAAGCACGTATGCGCAAGGAAGCAAATGAGCTGTTCCGTCGTTTAGGCATGACGGTCAACCTGTCGCAACCCATGCGCACCATGTCGGTCTCGCAGCGCCAAATGTGCGAGATTGCAAAGGCCATTTCTTATAATGCAAAGGTTATTGTATTGGATGAGCCGTCGTCCTCGCTTATGGCACAAGAGGTTGATAAGCTGTTTCACATGATGCGTATGCTGCGTGAACAGGGCATTTCTCTTATTTATATCTCTCATAAGATGGATGAGATTTTTGAGATTTGCGATGAGGTTTCTGTTTTGCGTGACGGTAATCTCGTTATGACCAAGCGTACCGACGAGACCAACATGAACGAGCTCATCTCGGCTATGGTTGGACGCTCTTTGGATAACCGTTTCCCGCCGGTTGACAATATACCGGGTGACCCAGTGTTAAAGGTTCAGCACCTCTCAACCAAATATGAGCCGCATCTGCAAGACGTGAGCTTTGAGGTTCGTCGAGGTGAGATTTTTGGTTTGTATGGTTTGGTAGGCGCAGGCCGCACCGAGTTGCTTGAAACCATCTTTGGTATTCGTACGCGCGCGGCTGGTCGTGTGTATTTCCGCGACCACCTTATGACCTTTAATACAGCGCGTGATGCTATGGACCATGGTTTTGCTCTTATTACCGAGGAACGCAAGGCAAATGGTCTGTTTCTCAAGGGCGATTTAACCTTTAATACTACCATTGCTAATCTTGATCAATATAAGAGCGGTCTTGCGCTTTCAAACGACAAGATGGTACGTGCAACAAACCGCGAAATTAAAACTATGAATACCAAATGCATGGGTCCTGATGATTTGATTTCAAGTCTTTCGGGTGGTAACCAGCAAAAGGTTATTTTTGGCAAGTGGCTTGAGCGCTATCCGCAGGTGTTCTTGATGGACGAACCAACTCGTGGTATCGACGTTGGTGCAAAATACGAGATTTATGAGCTCATTATTCAGATGGCAAAGCAAGGCACCACGGTTATCGTTGTTTCATCTGAGATGCCAGAAATTTTAGGCATTACTAACCGTATTGGCGTAATGTCCAACGGGCGTTTATCTGGAATTGTGGACACCAAGGCGACGGACCAGGAAGAACTCCTGCGTTTGAGCGCAAAATATCTATAAGCGAGGGGTACGACTATGTCTGACACCATGAAGATTTTAACGGTTGAGGAGGAGACGTCCCTCCTGGCACCCATTGATGCGTTTGTGAGTGACATCCAGTCCAAGATTGATGCGCTCCGCGAGCACGGTACCACTGCCGTTGTTATGTTGCAATCAAGTATTGATGCAACTAAGACAGACAAGATTTTAAGTGCGCAGGAGCGCGACCAAGAGATTGCTCGTCTGCGTACCGAGATGGATGCTGCTAAGCAAGTTGAAGCAGCCAATAAGGCTGAGGTTGATAAGCTCATTGCTGAGGCAGAGGCGTATCTCAATGCTCACTTTGACAGCGAGTATTTGAGCCCTGTTAAGGCGAGCTGTGTAGCCGAGCGCGAAGCGGCAAAAGTAGCGTATCAACAGCGTTTGAGTGAGCTTGAGCAAGAGCACAAAGGGCTTACTGCTCAGATGAGCGATCAAAAAGAGCTGAAAGAAGAAAAATACGTCTATAAGAACAAGCAGTTTGACGCAAAAGTAACCTACCAGCTTGAACTTCAGCGCATTAAAGACCGTGAGCACGAGGCCTTTGCCTATCGCTATCACCTGATTGACCTGCTGCGCATGTCGCGCTTTACCTTGAATGAAAAGCTGGCGCAGCGTGTTGAGGCCTATCGCTATACCTTTAGCGCTCGTGACTTCTTCCTAAACAATGGTCTATATATTGCTATTTTGCTGGTCTTTGCTGGTCTTTGCGTGGTTACCCCAGCTGTTAAAGGCACGCAGCTTTTGACACCGCAAAACCTGCTGAATATTTTGCAGCAGGCATCGCCTCGTATGTTCTTGGCGTTGGGTGCCGCTGGCTTGATTTTGCAGACCGGTACTGACCTTTCAATTGGTCGTATGGTTGGTATGAGTATGGTGGCTTCAACCATTATCATGCACCAAGGACCAAATACCGGCACCTTCTTTGGCATGGCATTTGACCTGACCGGCATCCCAGTTGTTGGTCGTATCGTAATGGCTTTGTTGGTATGCGTAGTGCTCTGCACGTGCTTCTCTGCGATTGCCGGTTTCTTTACAGCGCGCTTTAAGATGCACTGGTTTGTATCAACCATGGCAAACATGCTTATTATCTTTGGTATTGTTACCTACGCAACCAAGGGCGTTTCCTTTGGCGCTATTGAACCTATCATTCCGATGATGGTTACACCTAAGATTAGTGGCTTCCCAACAATTATTCTTTGGGCGATTGCAGCTATTGGCATTGTTTGGTTTATTTGGAATAAGACCACCTTTGGTAAGAACATGTACGCTGTTGGTGGCAACCCCGAGGCAGCCTCCGTATCAGGTATTAACGTCTTTGCGGTATCTATTGGAGCGTTCTTGCTGGCAGGCGTGCTGTATGGCTTTGGCGCTTGGCTTGAATGCATTCGTATGGTTGGCTCTGGTTCGGCTGCATACGGTCAGGGCTGGGAGATGGACGCTATTGCAGCCTGCGTTGTTGGTGGCATTTCATTTACCGGCGGTATCGGCAAGATTTCTGGCGTGACCGTTGGTGTATTGATTTTCACGGCATTAACCTACGCGCTGACTATCTTGGGTATTGATACCAATCTTCAGTTTGTATTCTCAGGTGTCATTATCCTGATTGCTGTTACGCTTGACTGCTTGAAGTACGTCCGTAAGAAGTAGCTACTTGTTGAGGCGCGCGGGCCTTGGCTCGCGCGTTTTTGTTTTGGTTGAGCCACTTGTTTGAGTTGGTGGCGGCTTGTTATTAGAGTTTGGGTAAAGCTTGTCAGCATGGTATAAGCTCGTTCCCGACTTCCCAAGGAGGAAGCCTCATGAAGCATATATTGGTTTGTTGTAATGCTGGTGTATCAACGAGTTTATTGGTGCAAAAGCTTAAGCGCGAGGCTGAACTAAAGGGTCTTGATGTTGCTATTGAAGCGCGTCCTTTAGCAGATGCGGTTGACCATCTCAATGACGCAGACCTTGTGTTGTTAGGCCCGCAGATTGGATATGCGCAAGGAAGTATTCAAGAAACAACTGATGTTCCCGTGCAGGTGATTGACCCAGATTTGTATGCACGTGCCGATGCTGCAGGGATTTTGGAGACAGTTGAGCTGTAGACTAGCTGCTTGTTGTAGGTTGTTTATTGTCTATTATCAGTTAGTTTATATGTGCGTTATGGAGTAGATTTGGGATGTATAGCTTGGCTATACATCCCATTTTGTTTGCCTGCAAGTTGTGCACAGGGGGTCTGCCTGTGGATGAGCCCTCTCAAGGCAAACGGCGAGAGTTTCATGCTCTAAGGTGTCAGCGTGATGACTTCCCCTGCGTGATTCTGCTTACATTGTGGGGGGTAGTTTGAGGAGAAGACTGCACGGCTCTTTTTCAGACACTACACAACTAGCCAACTTGTGCGAGCTAATCGTGTCAATTTGGCATTTTGCAACACCCACATTATGTAAGTGCCTGTTCGCTGGCAACAAGCGGCACTAGCCAGACATTATTTCGCAGCCATATATCATTCCGTTAAATGATATATGTTATTCCGCAATTGCTTATACTATTCCGATAAAATGGTTTAACGTGAAAAACGGGAAGGATAATGTATGTATATTACGGTGAAACAAGCGGCTGAAAAATGGATGGTATCTGATAGAAGAGTAAGAATTTTATGCTCAGAAGGAAAGGTTCTCGGTGCATATCGAGAAGGAAGAGCTTGGAAAATACCACATGATGCAATAAAACCACCTGATGGAAGATATAAAACTAAGGAATCCCTTATTCCAATCATAGAAGATAAATTAGAGGTGCTTAGAAAAAGACGGCCTTTAACAGCAGGAGAGCTGGAAAGATTACATGAAGAATTTCTCACAGAATATACCTATAACTCAAATGCAATCGAAGGCAACACATTAACGTTACGAGAGACAGACATGGTCCTGAGAGGGCTTACTATTGAACAGAAATCATTAAAGGAGCATTTAGAGGTAATTGGACATAAAGAAGCTTTTGAATATATAAGACAGCTTGTTCGTGAAAATGTTCAAATATCTGAAAAGTTAATAAAGGACATTCACTATTTAGTTTTGGCTGATAAAAAAGAGGATAGAGGAGTATACAGAAGAGTTCCTGTTCGGATTATGGGAGCAGCACATGAACCTGTACAGCCCTATTTGATTATTCCTAAGATGGAAGAATTACTGGAACAATATACAAATAGCACGGAAGATATTGTGACCAAGCTGGCTCGTTTCCATATTGAATTTGAAAGCATACATCCTTTTATTGATGGAAATGGAAGAACCGGAAGATTACTCGTTAATTTGGAACTCATGAAAGCGGGTTATCCGCCGATAGACATAAAGTTTACCGACCGCTTGAAATATTATGAAGCCTTTGATGCATATCATGTAAAACATAACTTATCAGCAATGGCAGACATGTTTGCCGGATATTTAAATCAGAGACTAGATTTATATCTGTCTATGTTGGATGAGTAGGTTGTCTTTTGAAAAAGCTACATAAACTCATGGCTAATTTTTGCACGTAATGGGGTAGAAAAGCATACATTGACAGCGCTTTGAGAGGTGAATTTCATGCAAGATATAGCCCAGCTTACAGAACAGACAGATACTAAATTGCCGCGGTCAGGTGCGGGCAAGGTGGCACTTGTTCTTGAAGGCGGGAGCTATCGTGGGCAATTTAGCGCGGGCGTGCTTGACATTTTTATGGAGCAAAACGTCTATTTTGATGCGGCTATTGGGGTCTCGGCGGGCGTTTTGCATGGACTTAGTTATAAGTCGCGCCAACTTGGGCGCGCTAATCGCGTCAATCTGGCATTTTGTAATGACCCACGGTATGTAAGTGCCCGTTCGCTAGTGACAAGCGGTAGCTTGGTGGGATATGACTTTCTACTCAATGAGGTACAGGATAAGTTAGACCCTTTTGATAACGAAGCCTATCTTGCTAATCCTATGACGCTCACGGCAACGCTGACCAATATCGTATTTGGCACCGCTGAATACCACGAGATTACGCATCCGGTGCTCGATGTTGATATTATCCAAGCAACAACATCGCTGCCATTGGTAACTCAGCCAGTGCAGATTGGCTCGTCGGTCTATCTTGATGGTGGTATTGCCGATTCTGTACCAATTGAGCATATGCTTGAAGATGAGGGTTATGACCGCGTGGTTGTAATTCTCACACAGGAGCGCTCCTATATAAAAGAACCCTATGAGCATGTGGGTCCCATTCGCAAGCGCTATCATGCCTATCCCTATCTGGTAGAAGCTATCGAGACGCGCCACCTACGCTATAACGAGCAGCGTGAGCACGTGTGGGAGTATGAGTCGCAAGGTCGTGCGTTGGTTATTGCCCCGCAGACCTCGGTGGCTGTTGGTCATGTTGAGCACGACCCCGAGAAACTTTTGGCGCTTTATATTCAGGGTCGTCAAGAGGGTGCGCGCATGGTTGAGGCCGTGAAAGAATTTATAGGCAGCGTTTAGATATAGATATACAACTCATGAACGCTGCGCATTTTGTAGCGTCGTAGCTGTGCAGAAACTTTGACACTATCGCCCATCAGTTGACTTCACCTGTCATGCGGCTACAATAAACCAGTTACTTGCAGAGCCCCGTGAAACTCTGTAACAACACGTATCTGTACATGGAGGAGTCACGTTGATTACCAAATCGACTCACTACACCAAGCAAACCGAGGCCCAGCGTAACTGGGTTGTCGTGGATGCTGAAGGCGCCGTTCTGGGTCGCCTTGCTACTCAGGTTGCAGCAATTCTGCGCGGCAAGACCAAGCCCCAGTACACGCCCAACTCCGACTGTGGTGACTTTGTTGTCGTCATTAATGCCGAGAAGGTCCAGCTGACCGGCAATAAGGCTGACACAAAGGTTTACTACCGTCACAGCGGTTACAACGGCGGCCTCAAGGCTGAGAGCTTCCGTCAGGCTATGGAGAAGCACCCTGAGGCTGTTATCGAGCGCGCTGTTCGCGGCATGCTCCCTAAGACAACGCTCGGACGTGCTCAGCTTAAGAAGCTCAAGGTGTATGCAGGTCCTGAGCACCCGCATGCAGCACAAAACCCAACTACTATTGAGCTGGAGGGCTAAAGATGGCTGAGAATACCGTTGTATATTACGGCACCGGCCGTCGTAAGAACGCCGTTGCTCGTGTTCGTATTGTTCCAGGTACCGGCAAGGTAACCATCAACAAGCGTGATGCTGTCGATTATTTTGGTCGCGCTCAGCTTGTTGAGGATGCGCTGGCACCGTTCAAAGTAACTGATACCGTCGGCTCGTTTGACGTCATCGCGCGTTGCGATGGTGGTGGCATTACAGGTCAGTCTGGTGCGCTGCGTTTGGGCATTTCCCGTGCGCTGCTTGAGGCGGGCGATTACCGCGCCGATCTTAAGCGTGCTGGCTTCTTGACCCGCGATGCACGTGTGGTCGAGCGCAAAAAGTACGGTCTCAAGAAGGCACGTCGCGCTCCACAGTTCTCCAAGCGTTAATCCGCTTTTTGGCTGTATTCAGTTCAAACGGGACCTGCCGTTCTTACGGTGGGTCCTGTTTTTAGCCGCCGGCTTCAATATCTTGAAAGTGAGCAGCTATGTCTATCAATCTCTTTGGTACCGATGGTGTGCGCGGCGTAGCTAACGCTGATTTGTCTTATGATTTGGCATTTCGTTTAGGACGCGCGGCTACTAAGTTTTTAGGTCCAAACATCTGTGTGGGTCGTGATACGCGCCGCTCGGGCACTATGCTTGAGTCTGCATTGACGGCAGGAATTATGGCGGAGGGCGGTATGCCGCACTGCTGTGGCATTATTCCTACGCCAGCAGTTGCGCTGTTAACGGTTCAAAATGAGCTCGATGGTGGCATTGTTATATCTGCCTCGCATAATCCACCTGAGTTTAATGGCATTAAGTTTTTTAGCTCAAAGGGTATGAAGCTGCCCGATGCTTTGGAAGAAGAAATTTCTGCATGGGTTCTATCTGATGCTGCCGCATCAACGCAGGAGCTGCCCACTGGTGCTGGTGTGGGACATATCATAAAGATGAAAGATGCCCGCAATCTCTACATTGAGCACGCCGTTCACACCGTGAGCGGCAATCTTGAAGGGCTGGTTGTTGCGGTGGACTGTGGACACGGTGCAGCCTGCCTTACAACTCCTGTGGCGCTTCAGCGTTTGGGTGCTACGGTGCATGCCATTAACACCGACTATGATGGCATGGATATTAACGTGGATTGTGGGTCTACGCATTTAGAATCACTGCGAGAGCTTGTGCGCCAGACTGGCGCGGATGTAGGCATGGCGCATGACGGAGATGCCGATCGTGTGCTGTTTGTTGATGCAGATGGCCGCGAGATAGACGGCGATTTTATTCTTGCAATCTGTGGCTCTGATTTAGCGGCTCAAGGTAAGCTAAAAAATGCTGAGATTGTCTCAACCGTAATGTGTAATCTTGGCTTTACAACTGCTATGCGCGAAGCTGGTTTTCAGGTGGTTCAAACAGCTGTTGGAGACCGCTATGTGCTGGAGCGTATGGTGCAAGACGGTGCTGTATTGGGTGGCGAGCAGTCGGGTCACATTATTTTTCTCGAGCACAATACAACAGGTGACGGCTTAGTAACAGCGGTTCAGCTGTTGAGTGTTATGAAGCGCACTGGTCGTAGTCTTGCCGAGCTTGCACACGTTATGACGCGCTTCCCGCAAGTTTTAGAGAATGTTTTCTCTGAAAGCAAGGCCGAGCTAGAGCAGTGTACGCCACTTTGGAATGCCGTGCACACAGTTGAGGCTGAGCTGGGAGATAGTGGGCGCGTGCTGGTGCGTCCATCGGGTACGGAGCCTTTGGTGCGTGTGATGGTTGAGGCCAAGACGCATGAGACTGCACAGCAGGCTGTCGATCAGCTTGTTGCTGTGGTAAAGCGTGAGCTTCCCTAAGGGCATATTCTCACGTTACAATATCGCACATTCTTTGCATGTGCGATAGGATAGATGTACGCGATGCAGAGCGCGTGGTGGAGGACTTCATGTTTGATGGATTTATGCGAACATTTCGCCTGCGCCCTCGAGAGGTAGTGTTATCCTCGCCGTTAGCTGGCAAGGTTATTCCACTGTCTGAGGTTAATGACGAAACTTTTGCTGCAGGACTTTTAGGTGATGGTGTTGCCATTAGACCTACTGGTTCTCGCGTGGTAGCTCCTGCCGATGCAAAAATTGAAGCCATTTTTCCTACTGGTCACGCACTAGCTTTGCGCACGGTAGATGATTTCAGCATTTTGATACATTTGGGTCTCGATACGGTTCGCTTGCAGGGCGAGCACTTCAAGGTTTACGCTGAGCCAGGAGATACGGTTTCGCGCGGTGACGTGCTCATTGAGTTTGATGGTCCAGCCATTGCATATGAGGGCTACGATACGATTGTTCCGGTGCTTATTCGCAATACACTTGAGTTTTCAGGGCTTCGTGTGGTGGCGCAGGATTATGTTGATGAGCTTGATGATTTGCTGGTGGGTCGTATACAGTAGCTGCTTGGCTGCATGAGAGTTTTTGCATTGAAGTTGGGTGCGCTGAAGTTATATTACGCTCTGTAGCCTGTTTCTACTTGAATTTGGTATGTCATTTATCCGCTTGGGTTTATGGGCAGCTTTTATTAAGAAATATAACAGCTAGAATAGAGATGCTTGTTGTAACAAGTCCCTATGGACGGGCAGGGGCCCCGACATACGGAGCAAGGTGAATCGCGCGTGTCTGCGCCCTGGTGGCCGCGCCTCAGTTTGAGGCGGTGTATGCCGCTGATGCGGAAGGGTAGAAGACCTATGCGTATTATTCATGCAAAAAACTATGACGACATGAGCCGGAAAGCAGCCAATATTATTTCTGCTCAGGTTATTTTGAAGCCTGATTCGGTACTTGGTCTGGCCACCGGAACAACGCCCATTGGAGCTTATCAGCAGCTTATTGCATGGCATCAAAAAGGGGATGTGAGCTTTGCTGAGGTAAGTACTTACAATCTTGATGAGTATCGCGGTCTTAAGCACGACGAACCGCAAAGCTATCACTATTTTATGAATGAGCAGTTCTTTAGCTCTATTGACATCAAACCGGCACATACGCATGTACCCGATGGCTCAAATCCCGATGCCGAAGCGGCGTGTGCAGAGTATGACCGTCTGGTTGAGGCGGCAGGTTATCCTGATTTGCAGTTGTTGGGCATTGGAAATAATGGCCATATTGGCTTTAATGAGCCGGATAGCGTCTTTTCTAAGGGCACACATTGTGTTGATTTAACAGAGAGCACTATTGAAGCAAATAGTAGGCTGTTTAACAGCCCTGATGAGGTTCCACGGCAGGCGTATACCATGGGTGTGCAAACCATCATGCAGGCGCGGAGTATTTTGGTAATTGCCAGCGGTTCTAACAAGGCACAGGCGGTATTTGATATGTGTAAGGGTCCGGTAACGCCCGCGTGCCCCGCATCAATTTTGCAGCTGCACCCGCATGCAATTGTTGTTGCTGATGAGGATGCGCTGTCTTTGTTCTAAAGTCAGGGTTGACCCACAATTAGTATTGTTTAGGCAGTTTGGCAGCTGTTAGACTGCTTTTAACAGCGTGATTAGTGTTTTTATGCGTGTTTGAAACAGCCTGAATGGCCAGGACTTGTTTCAAACACGTTTTGCTATGTGTGAGTTTGCGCATAAACTTATATGTGCGCAGTTTTAACTGAGGCTTGCGTATATGCTTCTCGGACATAGCCGAAAGCGGCGTGCTAGAAGATTTCCTCAATCAGACGGGTTAGATAGCAGTTTCCGCGCGGTATATACGTGGCATAGTCTTCAATAGTATAAAAATTGAGCTGATGAGAGATGTCTCTAAAGCTGTGAATGGCTTCGCGGTATGAGTCGTAGGGCAGCTTAGATTTAAGACGCATAAGCTCAAGTGCCATGCGTTCGCGATTATAGATGGGCACAGGATAGCCCTCAATTCGTATATAGGTTTTACCAATTTCATATGCGAGCTCTGTCTGAATATGTTGCTGGATGTTTGCAGTGTGAACTTGGGTAGTTCCTCGTTTTATGGCAAGCTCAACAGGGGTAGACGAGGTCTTGATGAGGCCGTGAAGGTACAAGGCCGTAAGACCAGTGATAATCCCGTGTGGATATTGTTTTATGGCCACGATGATGGGGTTTTCGTTAGAACTAGTAACATACAAGCCTCGCTGGAGCCGCCGAAGAACTCCCTGTTTAAGCGCCTGATAGACAAAGTATTTGCTGCCAAATTGCTGTATAGCTTCTTGATACAAAAGAACCATATTTCCTCATGAATATAAATGCCTACAAATGAAAAGTATTGTAGGCGCCAAAGTATATTTGTGAATAACCTAAATTGGGTGAACAAGATACTGAGATTGTGAAGCGAATATGAATAATACGATGAAAATGCCTGAGTTGTAGTGGCAAGGATAACCCGGCAGGGGGTATTTTCCACAAATAGGGTGTTGTATATACGAATAAACTAGCCGTTTTTCTCCGCGAATATTAATAATACCTGAGCAGGATGAAGATTATTTTGATAAACCATTGAGCGAATATATCAACCTACAATCCGGTTCAGTGGAGCTATTTTTCGGCCAGCGGTATACAGTAATAGATGTAGGGGATAGGACAGGTCTTTTACCTGCTGAAAATAAGGTTTAAGCGCGTGCGCATATATCGGTTGATATGTGTCTCCATAGACAATACATCTGGTCAAATGCATGTTTAAGCGCTTATTTTCATCTGTTTTCTATAGTTCTATCTTCCTGCGTGCTGTAGCGTAGATTGCCCACCGTATACAGGGAGGTTGAAATGAGCGGTCAATCTGGAACAAAAAAGCGAGCCCAAAAGCATGTGACAAAGCGCGAGCGCGTTCAGCCTCTCGCCCAACTGACGGTTCCTGAACTGGCAGGTTCGATGGTGTTGCGCGAGCGCTTGGTGCGAACACTTCTTGCGGAGGCAAAAACAGCTGGTATTGCTTTTATCTGCGCGCCAAAAGGCTTTGGAAAAACAAGTTTGCTTTTGCAATGCAGCGCACTCATACAGAATGAGCCAGGGCAGGGTATGGTGAGCTTGGTATCGGGTAATAAGTTTTGCATTCAAGATTTGGTGAAACGAATTCGAGAGATTCGGACACAAATACCAGAGTCTATTCACTCATTTATGTTTATTGATGACCTGCCACCTCTGGATTTGTGTGAGGTTAAGGCCTTTGCGCGGGTACTGAGAGCGCTTAGAAAGCAAAACTGCACTAGCGTCATTACCTGCACTCCCGCACATAGACATATGGTGAATGCAGTTGGTGATTCATATAAGTTGAGAGCCCATATGGTGCGGGTACAGCCAGCGGAGTACCGAGATTGGGCAAAGGCCTATACCATTTCAAAAACACTTGATATGTACGGAATGACTCAAGGTATCCCCAGCTTAGTTGCAGCCATGGGTTCTGTATCTTCTTCGGCTCCTGATGGTGATTATTTAGATGAGCAAATTATTGCACTATATCAGTCAATCTTGGACGAAACCGCTCATGATGAGCAGGGTATGGGACGCATTATTCGGCTTATGATGCTTGTTGATTCGAGCCATTTTCAAGACTTAGATTTGGTTGGCTTGAAAATAAAACATACCGAGCTATCTCGCTTGCAGCATGAATATCCCATCTTTTTGTTTGATATGGCGGAGCGGCGCTTTGCGTGTCTTAAAGGAAGGGGAACAAAACTGAGCACCCTGCGCCGAACTATTGCACGTAAGCACCCTGATTTACTTGCTAAAGCGGTGCGTATTCAGATGAAGACAGGTCGTGTTGACACGGCACTTGAACTTGTTGAAGCGCTGTTTTCACATGAGCAAAAGCTTGAGCTCATTGCACAGTTTCCAACCGCCTGTACTCTGGCAGGGCGTCCAAGTTTTGTGCTTAAGATTTTGTCTCAAATCCAGGTAGCTGAGGTTCATCAGGTAGATATTGGGGTGCTTGCTGCTTTGTATGGAGCAAGTTTAGTGATGGGAGAGTTAAAAACTGCACGTACAGCAAGCCATTTATTGCACAAGAGAGCGTCAGAGATAGAGCAAAATATCAGCATTCACGACTGGAACATACTGCGTGGACTATACGAGGTTCATGCAACGTGTATAGGGGTGGGTCTTCCTGAATTATCAGATGCATATCTGCGCCAAGCTGAGGAAATACCATCACGATGTCTTAAACAAGAGGCACAGCGCTTTAGATGTCTTATTCAGGAGCTGGAACAGCCCATTAAGCGTCGTAGGTCGCTGCTTGAGGACTTGCTTCAAGGAGAAGTGCTTGAGAGTAAGCATATCGCTCAAGCCCTGTGTGATAACTTTAACTATATTCAGATGCTTGAGCTGGTAAATCGGGAGCTTGAGGCAATTTGGTTTCCTCTTCAAAAGCGGCGGCTTTTGCATGAGAATGAATTAAAACTTTTGATTGCACATCTTGAAAAGCACAAACTTATTCCGATGGCTGCAAAGTTGCGTTTTGTTGCATCACTTTCCCGTCTATTGCAAGGTTTGCCGGTGGTTGATGAGCGAGCATTTTGCGACCTTAATATCATTTCAGTGCGTGAGGCAGACCATGCTACTCAATTAACTGCTATGTTGTGCGAGGGGTGGCAGGCTCTGAGTTTGGGACAGCATGTAACGGGACAATTTCGCGGGCAGCAGGTACTTAAACATGGAGAGGGCAGTTATGTACGGGTTGAGGCATGGGCGAAATTACTTGAGCAGTGCTCGCACTTAATAGGTGGGTCGCGCGTTAAGGTGCGCGAAGAAGCGGGATTGTTTGATGTGGCAAGTGAGGTAGAAACAGGTATAGATGCATGGGTTTCTGCCATGCAGTTGTCAGCCGCGCGATATGATACCGATTTGTCTATTTGGTATTCTCGGCACAAGCAGCTTATGCTTAACGAAAACTATGTTGCCCTTTTGCGCTTGCCACTTGCGCTTATGGGAGATTGGTCTAGCTCAATAAGGCAGCTACTTCCGCTTTCAACTGGACCTTTGTATGAGCTTAATCCTGAGTTTGCTTCACAGGATATGAAGCATGTTAGTTCAGGTAAAACTGCGCTTGTAAGCATGCATGAAGCAGAAATTGGTCAGCTTGTTATTGCCTTGTTTGGGGGTCTGCGCGTTGAGCGAAATGGGCACATTATTGTACATTCCTCGATGCGCAGAAAGCGCTCAAGTGACTTGATTGCACGGCTTGCTTTGAGTCTAGGTACATTTGTGTCGCGTGATGTGTTACTTGAACAGCTTTGGCCTGATAGCCCGCGTCTTCGTGCACGACAGGCTCTGTATTCTGCAACTTCAGCACTCAAGCATGCGCTTGGGCAAACCGGCACCGGTCCAGACTATATTGTGGGTCAAGGAGACGGTATTGGACTTAATGCCGAGTATGTATTCTCAGATGTTTTGCGCTTTGACCTTTTGGCTAAAGATATTTTGCTAGCAAAGCCACATGGGTCATCCCAAGATATTGTTGAAGCATGCTTGTTGCTTGAAGAAATATATGCTGGAAAGCTTTATTGCCCAACTACGCATGATGCCTACTTTAAGCGTATGCGCCGAGCATACGAATCAAAATACCTTGATTGTCTAGTTCGCGGAATTGATGCTGCTATGGAAGATGATGACATGGCTTCTGCATCTTGGTTGGTTGATGCAGCGCTCAAACAATCGCCAACACGGGAGGACTGCTTGCGACGCATTATGACGGTGCTTTTAGCTGTAGGTAGAAGGCGTGAAGTATATGACGTATATGCAGCTCATGTAGGATTTTTACAGAAAGAGATGAAAGGGGAGCCTGAGCCAGAAACAAAACAACTCTTTGAGCAGATTATGTCAGATCAACTGCAGGCAGCGTGTATATAGGAGGGCACGACGTGGACGTGGTTTATTCCTAAATGATTACAAATTCTGGGATGTGTGAGGTAGTGGTGTTGTTCTGCGTGTGAGGAGAGTATGATGGTTGACCATGCGCGCAACTACGCTGTCTACGCAGCTGCGCAGTCTGTATTGAGGTTGTCCGCACCGACACGGGGCAACACGGACCTTGGGAGCATATATGCACAAAACTCTGTCTATGCACACGCACACCTGTGGTGAACTGCGTCGCGAACATATTGGCACTGAGGTAACACTCACCGGTTGGGTTTGGCGTCGTCGCGACCACGGTGGTCTTATCTTTGTTGATTTGCGCGACCGCGCAGGCGTTACGCAGATTTCTTTTGACCCTGACCACTCAGGTGGAGAGGCATTTCATAGTGCCGAGACAATCAGGTCTGAGTGGCCTATTAAGGTGGTTGGCGTAGTTCGTGAGCGTCCACAGGGCATGGAGAATGCAAAGCTAGCAACAGGTAACATCGAGGTTTTAGTCTCAGCAATTACTATCTTAAACCGCTCAAAAACTCCTCCGTTTCAGATTGAAGACCATATCGAAGCCGGTGAAGATATTCGTTTAACCTATCGTTATCTGGATATTCGTCGTCCTAAGATGATGGCAAATCTCAAGCTTCGCTCTGATTTCACCTTTGCTATACGCGAAGCTCTGCATCGCCGTGCGTTTATGGAAGTTGAGACGCCATCGCTCTTTAAGTCAACTCCCGAGGGAGCTCGTGACTTTTTGGTGCCCAGCCGCATTCAACCGGGGCACCTCTATGCACTTCCTCAAAGCCCGCAGCTCTTAAAGCAGCTGCTTATGGTTGGTGGCATTGAGCGCTACTATCAGGTTGCTAAGTGCTTTCGTGATGAGGATTTGCGTGCTGATCGTCAGCCTGAATTTACTCAGGTTGATATTGAGATGAGTTTTGTAGAACAAGACGATGTTATGGGAGCTCTTGAGGCAGTGCTACATGATGCATTTGCTGCTTTGGGTGTGGATATGCCTTTACCGCTTCGTCGGATGGATTACTGGGATGCCATGGAAACCTATGGCTCTGATAAACCCGATACGCGCTATGGCATGAAGCTTGTTGATGTGACCGATGTGTTTGAACATTCATCGTTTAAGGTGTTTGCAGGTGCTGCGTCTACACAAGGCTCAGTTGTTAAGTGCATCAATGCAAAGGGAGCAGGAACTTGGGCACGAGCGCGCATTGATAAGCTTGAGCCGGTTGCAAAAGATTTAGGCGCAAAGGGTCTTGCATGGATTGCATTCCGTGAAGACGGCAGTATCAATAGCCCTATCGTAAAGTTCTTTAGCGATGAAGAAATGGCAGCGCTTCGTGAGCGGTCACAGATTGAGCCGGGTGACTTGGTGCTCTTTGCCGCTGGCCCGCGTCTTGAAAGTTGCGAGATTTTAGGTGGTATGCGTACACATCTGGCAGATGCGCTTGAAATTGAACGTGACGGCCATGATTTCTTGTGGGTAGTAAACTTCCCGTTGTTTCATTGGGACGAAGACCGTCAGGCGTATGCTGCAGAGCATCAGCCCTTTACGCAGCCAATTGAAGACGATATTGAACGCTTGGATATCGAACCGCTCAGTGTTGGTTCACGTACCTATGACTTTGTGATGGACGGCTATGAGGCAGGCGGTGGCGGCATGCGTATCCATGATGCTCAACTGCAGGCAAAGATTCTTGAGAAGTTGGGCTTTACCATGGAGTCTGCGCGTGAGCAGTTTGGCTTCATGCTCGATGCGCTGGAGTTTGGCGCTCCTCCTATGGGCGGCTTTGCCCTTGGTCTTGACCGCGTGTGCATGCTGTTGGCGGGGGCTGATTCAATCCGTGAAGTTATGGCCTTTCCAAAGACAAGTTCAGGTTCAGATTTAATGAGCAATGCACCAAGTAAGGTATCGTCGCGCCAGCTTAAAGAAGTTGGTCTGCGTCTCGAATAAGGCATGTATGTAAGAGGTGACAAGTTCACGTTCATGATATGCGTTTAGTAGTACGCGTTTATCGTGTGACTGCAATGCTTCAAAATATTTGAATGTGTCAGGGCTGTTGTGTGTTGTACATAGCAGCCCTGATGCTCAATGCGTGCTATACTCAACCTGCACGTGGGGAGCTGGGTGAAACCCGGCTGAGAGGAAGGCTGTTGTCTTCGACCCAAAACCTGATCCGGGTAATGCCGGCGTAGGGACGCTTCATCCTCGCATATGCCAGGGACCCCTACGAGTTCGGGGCCAAGCTGGCTCCAGAAGGAGGATTATGGAAGCAAGTGTTGCGATTCAAGTTCTACCTATGAGGGTTGAACAAACCGATGCCATAGTGCGTATGGTGGATGAGGCTATTGCCTACATCAAGCAAGAATTTCCTGATGCTTATGTTGGGCCGTTTGAGACAACCATTGAAGGTGACTATACGCATTGCATGGAGGTAGTTGCCGAGGTTAATCGACGGGTGATTGCTGCAGGTGCGCCTGAAGTTGCTGCGTATGTCAAAATTTTCTTCTCGCCTAGAGATGGTGTGCTGAGCACCGAAGAAAAGATTGCACCATATCACGTAAACGCGAAATAGATACTCTATGCGCAACATGCACAACAAGCAGCGCAGCTATTACCTTTCGCGCTTTGTTGCTCCAAGTACTCTTGCCGTGCTTGTTTTGGTATGGCAGCTTATTTGCATAGCAGGTTTTGTTCCGGCCTTTTTGCTGCCAAGTCCGTTGGCTATTTTTGAGGCGCTAGCAAAGGACGCTCCTTTGCTGATGAGCCATCTTGCTACGACGCTTATTGAGGCAGGAATAGGCCTTGTAGCAGGTTTAGTTATAGGTGTGTTAGCAGCGTGTGTCATGGATCGTTTTGACATGGTGTATCGAGCGCTGTATCCGCTTATTGTTATTTCGCAAACAGTTCCTGCGGTGGCAGTGGCGCCGCTTTTGGTGCTCTGGTTTGGATACGACATGCTTCCCAAGGTGGTGCTGGTTATCCTGACAACCTTTTTCCCTATTACGGTAGGCACCTTGAGTGGCATGCGCTCAGTCGATGCTGACCAAATTGACCTGATGCGATCTATGGGGGCAACAACGTGGGATATTTTTATACACGTTAAGGTTCCTGCAGCCCTGCCTCAGTTTTTTGCTGGGCTCAAAATATCAGCGGCATACGCCCTTGTTGGTGCTGTTATTGCTGAGTGGCTGGGCGGATTTTCGGGTCTTGGCGTGTACATGACGCGGGTTCGCAAAGCCTATGCGTTTGACAAGATGTTTGCCGTAATAGTTGTTATCTCGGTTTTAAGCTTGGCGCTCATGAAACTTGTTGATGTGCTGCGCTATATGGCTATGCCTTGGGAACGCCGTTCACAGTCTCAGACAATCGATGTCCCCAAAACATCAACTGCTCCGTTGGATACGGAGCACGCAATTCATACTACTAATTTATTTTGATAAGGAGTATTCCATGAAAAGCCCTATGATTTCTCGCCGTCAGTTGCTGAGCCTCGCAGGTATGGGAGGTGCGGCGCTTCTTGCCGGCTGTTCGCGTCCAGATACACCTGGCTCAACCGTTGAGTCTGGTGGCAGTTCTTCAAAGCTTAAAAAGGTACGTTTTGCGCTCGATTGGACTCCAAATACCAATCATACCGGTATATATGTTGCGGCAAAGCGGGGTTATTTTGCTCAAGCCGGCTTGGATGTTGAGATTTTGCAGGCACCTGAAAACGGTGCTGATGCTCTGGTAGCGGCGGGGGATGCAGAATTTGGTGTAAGTTTTGCCGATAGCATTGCGGGCTACATCAGCTCAGACAAGCCGCTGCCGGTAAAAGCGATCGCCGCTATTGTACAGCACAACACCTCAGGCATCATTAGTCTAAAAGACAAGGGAATCGACCGTCCCTCAAAGATGGTAGGCGCAAGCTATGCCTCTTGGGAGCTACCCATCGAGCTTGCCGTGTTAAAGCATGTTGTCACCAAAGATGGAGGAGATTTTAATCGCGTCAATATCATTCCTTCAACGGTTACTGATGAGGTAAGTGCCTTGTCAACCAATCAAGTTGATTGTATTTGGGTCTATTGGGGTTGGGCTGGCGTTAAATGTGAGCTTGAGGGCCTCGACGTTAATTATTTTGCCTTCCGTGATTTAGATCCACTGTTTGATTATTATTCACCTGTCATTATTTCAAACGATAAGCTCATCAATAACGACGCAAATCTGGTTCAATCCTTTGTTGACGCTGCACGACAAGGCTATGAGGATTGCATAAAAGACCCTGATGCCTGTGCTGAGGTTTTACTTGAGGCAGCACCTGAGTTGGATAAAAAGCTTGTTCGGGCTTCACAACGCTATTTGTCTGAGCAGTATCAGGCGGATGCCAAGCAGTGGGGAATGCTCGACCAAAAGCGCTGGGATGCGTTCTTGAAATGGGTGGGTGAGCAGGGAATTGTGCCTGCCCCTGCGTTGGGTGCTGGTATGACTGATAAGTTTGTACTGGGCGCTTAAGCTAGGAGATTTAGGTGCGAGCACATCTTGAGGTAGATAAGGTTTCGGTAGGCTTTGGCGATTTAGCTGTGCTTGAAGATATAACGCTTCGGGTTGATGCAGGGCAGATTGCCTGCGTGCTGGGTCCCTCTGGCTGCGGAAAAACAACGCTTTTTCATGTGATTGCAGGCTTGGATACGCCTGATTCTGGAGATGTGCTTCTGGAGGGCTTGTCTGTTGTAGGACAGCCGGGTGCTGTGGGGTATATGCTGCAAAAAGATTTATTGCTGCCGCATAAAACAGTACTTGATAACGTAGCCTTGCCGCTTATTTTGCGAGGATTGAGTAAGGAACAAGCACGTCAGCGGGCGGCAGGCTATCTTGATACCTTTGGTCTTGCAGGCACTGAACAGCTGTGGCCGGCAAGTTTATCCGGCGGTATGCGACAGCGTGCCGCCTTCTTGCGCACCTTTTTGTTTAATCAGAATTTTTTACTGCTTGATGAGCCATTTTCGGCACTTGATTCCTTTACTAAACAAGAGCTTCATGCCTGGTTTTTGCGCGTGTGCACCGAGTTTCATACAACGGCGCTTATCGTGACACATGATATTGATGAGGCACTTATGCTTGCAGATGTGGTGTATGTGCTAAAAGGGGCGCCTCGGCAAGGGGTGCCCACGCGCGTGGCGGGATGTACTTCAATTGTGTTTCCGCGCACCGAGCGCTTGAACTTCTCTGTGCAGGCAAGCTATCTTGAGGCAAAGCGTGAGGTGTTGGCGCTACTTGAGAGCCCAGGTGTTAATGGCTGAGGGGCAATACGTGCTGCAAAGCACTTTTAGGATAGTGTAAGCTATAGTTCAGCATAGACGGGTTTGATTAATTCTGTCGAGTTATGACATATGTTTGCCAACCTAGAGCATAATCAAGTGCGCACGAAGCTTTTGGACATGGTATAACTAGCGTGTTTTTTGAAGGCAGAGAGCTGGAGCATGTGATGTGGGAGTCATCAAAACCTGAAGGCCAGCGCGTGTCAATTGATGAGCGTCATGCCATGATAATCGAGGAGATTAATCGAAGGTCTTCAATTCGTGTGGCAGATATTTGTGAGTATTTTGCCGTTTCGGAGGTGACTGCACGCAATGACCTCGATAAGCTTGAAAAGGGTGGAAAGCTGCGGCGTACATATGGAGGTGCAGTCTCAATCACGCGTGCCATTACGGTTTCATATCCAGATCAGCGTCTGAATATTAATGTTGAAGCTAAACGTGCTATTGCCCGCCGAGCAGCGGCGCTAGTATCCCATGGAGATTCTCTGCTTATTGATACAGGAACTACAACCTTTGAGTTTATACATGCTCTCTATGAGAAGCGAGATATTACAATTGTGACCAGTGATTTATCGATTGCAAGTTTTGTTGATTCTAATTTGCCGCATGCCAATGTTATGCTTTTAGGCGGATTACTACGCAAAAATCATCGATATATGACCGGATCAGTAACCAACCGGAATCTGAGTGAACTATATCTTGATAAGGCTTTTTTGGCAACAGATTCATTTCATCCTGATTTTGGTTTTACCACTGAGTACTCCGGAAATGCAGATATCAAACGTATTATGCTTACCCGGGCGTCATTGGTCGTAATGCTGATGGATGCATCAAAAGTTCGGAAGCCACGCTTTGTAAAATTTGCTGAGATTAGCGATTTTGATACCATCGTGATGGATCAAGACCCTGAGTCTCGTGTTCGCTCGGCAATAAAAGCGGCAGAGACAAATACCGAGTTGATGCTGACAGGGATATAAGCTAACGAGAAGTGTTTTAGGTGACAAATTGGTGCCGAATTCGATAGTGGAGCTTCATCGGCACAGTCTACCACCTAGAGCCTTATTCAAAAGAAAACGTAAGTTTATCTTGTAAATATATTCTTAATTAGAATATTAATATATAAAACAAAATATATCGAAAGTGTAAAATACCTTCGCTACGCTTATCTGTTTTCATAAAAAATAGGTATCTACCTGCTAAAATATCAAGAATATTAGTAAATTAGCACGTGACTCATACACAAGTTTTACATTTTACATACCACTTACGTATGAAATACTACCGTTCACCGACTACTAACAATGCCCCTGGTTTTCTTGACGTATCAATAGATATGCCAATAAGGCGCGGGATGAGTGAAGGGGAGGACACGCATCATGGAATTATGTGACATTTTGAGCAAAGACATTATTAACTTGAATGTAAAAGGCTGTACGAAAGATGATGTACTGCGTGAGCTATCGGCACTACTTCATAGTGCGGGCTACATTTCTGACATTGACCAGTTTATGGCTGATATATACGTGCGCGAGGCTGCTGGTATCACCGGCGCTGGCAATCATATCGCGATTCCACATGGAAAAAGTTCAGTCGTGTGTCGGAACACTATCGCTATTGGTCGCTCAAGGCATGACGTGCCTTGGGAAAGCTATGACGATGAGCCAGTTAACCTTTTCTTCTTATTCTGTGTTTCGGATGATGAGTCCTTTACGCAGAATCATATGCGGCTTTTAGCTGAGCTTGCAGGAAAAATTGGCAAGGACAGTCTTGTAGCTGAGTTGCAGCAGGCTTCCGATCCTGCTGATGTCATTGCGATTTTAACAAAGTAAATAAGTCCCATCGGGTTATGGGTCAAAGTTATGAGAAAGGCGGGTCAATCATGAAAATTGTTGGAGTAACGGCATGTACGGCAGGCATTGCCCATACCTATATTGTTGCACAAAAAATAAAGGATGCAGCAGAGCAGGCGGGTCATGAAATTAAGATTGAGACACAAGGTACCATTGGTGCTGATAATGTATTAACTGAAGCAGAAATTGCTGCAGCTGATGTTGTTATCGTTGCGCATGATATTGCGGTGGAGCTTACTCGCTTCGCTGAAAAAAAGCTTGTTGATATTCCCATAAGCGTTGCTATGAAAAATCCGAAAAGTCTCATTGCAACCATCGAAAAGAGGCTTGCCGGTTAGAGCAGTTTGATAACTGCTAAAAGTTATTTATTAAGGAGGGTTTGTATGTCAAATATTAAACGCTTAGGGATTATGAAAACTATTATGACGGGCATTTCCTACATGATTCCTATGGTGGTTGCCGGAGGAATCCTTGGGGCTCTAGCAAAAGGTTTTGGAGGTTACTTAATTGGCGACTACTACAAAGAAGTTGCCGGTACATGGCCTACACCCTTTACTGGCATGGAGCCCTTTACTTGGGGAGGATTTTGGTGGGGCGTCAATATGCTCTCAAGTTATGCCATGAGTTTTGCAGTTGCAATCTTGTGCGCCTATATGGCCTATTCAATTGCTGAGCGCCCAGGCATCGTTCCCGGTTTTATTATTGGATACACCTGTACGATGTCGAAAGCTGGCTTCTTGGGTGGCTTAGTGATGGGCTTTGTTATCGGGTATTTCCTTTTATGGATGAAGACGTGGAAGCTGCCAGCATGGTTAAGTGGGCTTATGCCGGTGTTAATCATGCCAGTTCTCTCAACTTTTGTGTGCGGTATGTTGTTTTTAGCTGTGTTTGCTCAACCACTCGCGTGGATTATGGATGTGTTTCAAGCTTGGATTATCTCCCTCAATGGTGGATCTAAGGCACTTATTGGTGCAGTTATTGGTGCTTGTATGGGTTTCGATATGGGCGGTCCGGTGAACAAAACAGCTTCGATGGCAGCAAATGGATTAGGTGCCGACGGAATCTTTGGTCCTATGTCGGCAAAGATTATTGGCGGTATGACACCACCTGTTGGGGCATTTATTGCTTCATTGGTAGCTCGTAAGAAGTTCACTCAGACTGAGCGTGATACCGCGATTACAGCATTTCCTATGGGGCTTTGCTTTATTACTGAAGGCGTTCTGCCGTTTGCGGCTGCTGATCCAGTGCGGTTTATTCCTGCATCAATGCTAGGCTCAGCCACAGCAGGTGCTATTGCTGTTGGGATGGGTGTTGAGTCTGTAGCTGGTCATGGCGGTATCTTTGTTTTTCCCACGATGATTAACCCGCTATGGGCCGTTATTGCGCTCGTTGCTGGCTCAGTGGTTACTGGTGTTGTATACGCATTGATAAAGCCCAAGCCTGAGAATGTAGAACAAGTTGAAGAAGAAATTATTGACCTTGATATTGATTTATAAAAAGATACGGTGCCGATATGCATCGGCACCTTGTTAGGCAAAAGAAACCTGAGGTATATATGCTCGTCACTATGAAGTCGCTGCTCGATCATGCGCATCAGCATACCTATGCTGTTTTGGCAATGAATTCAATCAATATTGAAATGATCCGCGCGGGTATCGAGGCTGCAGTCGAAGAATATGCACCAATTATTATTCAAATGGGTCCCGGACAAATTGCCAAACATGCACACCTCGATGCCTTACTCCCCGCTTTTTTTGCGTTAGCAAACAAAGCTTCGGTACCCATTGCACTCAATCTTGATCATGGTGCTTTGCTTGAAGACGAATTGATGGCACTTCGGTCTGGATTTACCAATGTCATGATTGATGCATCATCTCTTGCTTTTGAAGAAAATATTCAGCGCACACAAACTATCGTTTCGTTGGCGCACCCCCTTGGTATTTCAGTGGAAGCTGAGCTTGGACATGTTGGGCAGGCAGTCGATGGCGACGGGCAAACTGACGACTTCTATACCAATGTAGAGCAGGCAAAAGAATTTGTTGCACGCACACAAGTTGATGCTCTTGCGGTGGCTATAGGAACGGCTCATGGAAAATATCCAGCAGGTTATATTCCCAAGCTTGATTTTGAGCGCTTGCAAGAATTGAAAGAGGCACTTGATATGCCTCTTGTTATGCACGGGGGATCTGGTTCCGGAGAAGATAATGTGCGGCGTGCTGTTGCAGGTGGTATCAACAAAATAAATGTCTGTACCGATGCTTTTCAGGCAGCAAAAACAGGTATGCAGAAACTTTTGGTTCAGAACCCGGCGGCAGATTTTCTAGCGCTTCAAATACAAGCTGAGGCCTCAATTAAGCAATTTGTCAAAGCATATATGCAGCTTATTGGTTCAAGCAATCGCTATGTATATGCAGCATTTAATTCCAGCTCAAAGGAGTAGTCATGAAAATTGCCCTTATTCAAGAGTTTTCGCAGGCAGCAAAAAATGCTCTTATTGAGAAGACTTTACGTTCAGTTGCAGAGCCGCTTGGGCACACCGTGTTTAATACCGGCATGCAACAGCTTGAAAACTCCTTTGATCGCCCGGAGGATTATTCCGCCGACAATCCACGTCTGACCTATTTACACATTGGAATTCAGGCTGCTTTATTGCTCAATTCTGGTGCCGTTGATTTTGTAGTAACAGGTTGCGGGACTGGTCAAGGCGCGCTTATGAGTTGCAATATGTATCCGGGCGTGTGTTGTGGGTATTGTATTGAGCCAACTGATGCCTATTTGTTTTTGCAGATAAATGATGGCAATGCGCTTTCAATTCCTTTTGCAAAGGGCTTTGGTTGGGGTGGAGAACTTAACCTTGAAAATATCTTTATGCGGGCTTTTTCCTCACCAAAAGGTCAAGGGTATCCCTCGGATCGAAAAGAAGCACAGAATAACAATGTTCAAATACTCAATGACGTTAAACGTATTGTTACTAAACCACTGATAGAAAGCTTGCGTACACTCGATTCAGAGTTGGTTTGTAGAGCGCTAACTAAGCCATTTTTGGATTGTTTTTATACAGGTTGTACTGATCAGGAGCTTGAGTCTTTAGTACGCGAGCTTGTTGCTCCTCTTACATGAGCAGGTGGGGGCATGGGGTTAATATCGTTTGATCATACACGTCCACTTGATGTGGTATTTCTTGGACGTATTGCAATTGATTTCAATCCGGCATACTCAGAGCTGGTACAGGAGGAGTTTAAGCCCTTAAAAGACGTACATTATTTTGAGAAATTTGTGGGCGGCTCACCAGCAAATATGGCAGTTGGTGTTACTCGTCACGGTTTGAGAGCAGGTTTTATTGGAAAGGTTTCAGATGACCAGTTTGGTGATTTTGTAATCGAGTATTTTGAGCGTGAAGGCATCGATACATCAGAAGTTACTCGCTCAATTGGTGGTGAAAACCTAGGTTTAACTTTCACTGAAATGCGTTCTTCAACTGAGAGCTCTTTGTTGATGTATAGAAACGGTATTGCCGATTTGCAATTGAGCGTGGATGACGTGCATGAGACGTATATCGCTCAGGCAAAGCTTTTGGTCATTTCGGGAACAGCACTTGCTGAAAGTCCTAGCCGGGAAGCGGTACTCAAAGCGGCACTACTAGCACGTAAAACAAATACGCCGCTGCTCTTTGATATTGACTACCGTGCTTATACTTGGAAGCATACTGATGATATTGCTATCTACTATGCAGCACTTGCCCGTCAGGCGGATATTATCATGGGTTCACGAGAAGAGTTTGACCTAGCTGAAGCGCTTATCTGTTCAGGAATGACCGATGAAGAGAGTGCATGTTATTGGCATAAGCATCACGCACGTATTGTGCTTATCAAACATGGTATGAAAGGATCGTCTGCCTTTCTTTCATCAGGAGACTCTTATTCAATACAAGCGTTTCCCGTAAAGGCGCGTAAGGGTTTTGGCGGCGGCGATGGCTACGGTGCAGGTTTTATTTATGGACTGTTTCAAGACTGGTCAATAGCTCGCTGTTTGGAATTTGGTTCTGCGGAAGCATCGATGATGGTTCGCGCAAATAATTGCTCTGATGCCCTACCCAACTTAGAAGCAGTTGAAGAATTTATTACAGAAGCAAAGGTACATGGCAACAGAAGTGCTGAGCGTGTTTCGTAATCGTTTATTGGAATTCATCGAGGGAGTAATCATGAACAATAATTGCCCTATTCACACTATTATTTCGCCGTCTACACGGTTGCTGCCAGCGGTACAGCTTGCTCAAGCGTGCGATCGTTATATCTTAGCCAATGGCGTTCAAATACCTTGTTTGGGGTTTGGAACCTATATGGTTCCGCCTGATGGTGAAGGTTTAGCATCAATAACGTCTGCTTTGAAACTGGGTTTTCGTCATATTGATACTGCAGCAGCGTATGGGAATGAAGCAATAGTTGCGCAAGCACTTGAAGATGTTGGTCTTGCGCGTTCGGATGTTTTTATTACGAGCAAGTTGAGAAATCCCGATCAAGGATATGAAAGCACATTCGCTGCATTTGAACGTTCTTGTGCAGCTTTAAAAACCGACTATTTGGATCTTTATCTTATTCATTGGCCCCGCGATCCAGATAGGCCTGATGCATGGAAGAACCGTATTGTAGAGACGTGGAGCGCTTTTGAGGAGCTGTATCAAGCAGGTCGTATTCGTGCTATTGGTGTATCAAATTTCCTCGTTCATCACATGGAAGTTTTGAAAGCACAGGCGAATATTCTTCCTATGGTTAATCAGATAGAGCTTAATCCGAGCTATCAACAGCGCGAGATAGTTCGATGGTGTGAGCAACATGGTGTGCAGCTTGAGGCTTGGGCTCCTTTGGGTCGAAGCCGTTTGATGCATAATCCTGAGATCTGTGCGTTGGCAGCGCGTTATGGGAAAGATCCAGGACAAATATGTGTGCGTTATGCCTTGCAAAAGGGGTTTGTCACCATGCCAAAATCAAGCAAACTTGAGCGCATAAAGAGCAACGCCCAGGTATTTGATTTTGAATTGAGCATTGATGATTTGGCGATGTTAGATGCTCTGGATGATCCTCAAAACTATACTTTCCATCCCGATCGCTTACCTGAATGGAAAGAGCGTGTGGCACGGGCTCATGCAGACGAACGTGCTGCTCGGAATGCTAGGTTGAGATGAGGGATATGTCTACTTGTATGTACGCTCAAGGCCACACGTTCACAATGCCGTCTGTAATACAGTATGGAGAGGGCGCTTTACAGCAAGCAAAAGAGTGTTTACGTGCGATTGGCACTACAGCGCTGATTGTTACTGGTGAAACTCTGGTACGCTTAGGGAGTGTTTCTCTGGTGATTGATTTGCTCGCTGAGATAGGCATTAAGAGTCATATTTTTGCTGAGGTAAATGACGAGCCAACTGATGAGTTGGTGCGTGTAGGAGTAGCTGTATATCAGTCTCATGCCTGCGATTGTATTGTGGGTATAGGTGGTGGAAGTTCATTAGACACCATGAAAGCCATTGCTTTGATGGCGAGCACTGGTCTTGATATTGCTGATCCAAAGATTACCCATAGTTTTGTACAGCCTTGTAACATGGTGGCAATTCCTACAACTGCTGGTACCGGTTCAGAAGCAACTCAGTTCACTATTATTCGGGATACTCAGCATGAAGTAAAAATGCTTATTGCTCACGAACGTTTGATTCCAAATATCGCCATTGTTGACCCTGTTTTTAGCAGTACAGCACCGGCATTGGTAACTGCGGCAACAGGTCTCGATGCGCTATGCCATGCGGTTGAGTCATATACATCAAAAAATGCGCAGCCACTTTCAAAAACCTATTCATTATCAGCGACTCGTCGCATTTTTACCTATCTGCCTCAATGTATTTTGGAGCCAGATAATAAGAAAGCACGTACTGAAATGTCCGTGGCAGCGCTTGAGGCAGGAATTGCCTTGAATAATGCAGGTGTTACTTTAATTCATGGTATGAGTCGGCCATTAGGAGCATATTTTCATGTGCCACATGGCTTTTCAAATGCGATGTTGATGGAACCCTGCTTGCAGTTTGTTCAAGAAGCAGCAAAGGATAGATTTGCTGAGATTGCACGGTACTGTGGCTTGACTGAAGATAAGCATGACGATCAGGGAGCAGCAGACTTTCAAGCTGCAGTACATGAACTTATTCATGCATTACCGGTTCCATCGATGTCGGAATATGGCATTGAGCACGCAAAACTTGAGGAGCTTCTTGATATTATGGTTTCAGATGCACTTGCAAGTGGTAGCCCAGCGAATACGATACGTGAAGTGACTGCGGCGGATATAAAAGCGCTTTATCAATCTGCATATTCATAAATATAGTTGAAGAAGCCTAGTCAAGAAGCAGCCCGCGCCTCACTTGATTAACCGCATCCATCCGCCTCGTTCACGTTGCGAGCGTAAAACAAAAGAGCGCGCACCTTTTACCCGTTTTTCGATAAACCGTATCCGTTCATCAGGTAGGCTTATCCGTTTATCGATTACACACACCCCATCACCTTACAAGCTTTCCTAAGGAAAACCCTCTTAAACACGGGATAAGCTGCATAAATGGAGTTAAACAAGGATACCTTTTTTGCAGAGAAGTGCGTGAGATACTTCACATTTCCTTCAAAGCGTGCTAGTTTACTAGTTCAAACATAGAAGTGGTTAACTTTTCTTGTTAAGGACGCTTGCATAGGAAAGTTTTCGCATCTATGAAATGCGGTCCGTGATAAGGGTGGGTGCATATTTTTGACAGACCATATGCCAGCCATGCCACTATCGCTCGTTCGAGCGGGCGAAACGGTGCGGGTTGTTCGCGTACGTGGTGCCGAGGCAATCAAGCATCATCTCCAGAATCTTGGCTTTGTTGAGGGAGCCGAGGTACATGTGGTGACGTCAAGTAAAAGCAACATCATTGTCATGATTAAAGGTGCTCGTTTTGGCTTGGATGTCAAAGTAGCAAAAAATGTTATGACCGTATAAGCATGGTTTGGGGTTAAGGTGCGCGCCTGATATGAGTAGGCGGCGCATGTACATGTTGCGAAAGGGGGAAGTATGAAAACATTGGGAGATATTGCAGTAGGATCGTCTTCTACTGTAGTAAAGCTGCACGGTGAAGGGGCTTTGCGCCGGCACCTCATGGACTTGGGTTTAATTAAAGGAACCCCGTTCAAGGTGGTTAAGGTTGCTCCGCTTGGTGATCCGATTGAAATTACCGTTCGCGGCTATGAGCTCTCTATCCGAAAGGAAGAGGCTGCAATCGTAGAGGTACTCTAGGTATTTCACGAATGCCCAGGTAGGGTAGGTGTTTGCTCAGCTGTATGCAGCACATACCCAGAACACCACATCGTTTCAAAGCCTATGGAAGAAGGATTACATGGCAGCTTCTGAGCTCCATATCGCATTGGCGGGTAACCCCAACTGCGGTAAAACAACATTGTTTAATCTTATTACAGGTCAAAATGGCTACGTTGGTAACTGGCCAGGCGTTACGGTTGAAAAGAAAGAAGCTAAGCTTCTTAAAGATAAGACCGTAACCATTACCGACCTCCCCGGTATCTATTCACTTTCCCCCTATAGCCCCGAGGAGCAAGTCTCGCGCGATTACCTCTTGAGCGGCGAGGTAGATGTTGTTGTACAGATTGTTGACGCCACAAACCTTGAGCGTAATCTCTATCTTGCGCTGCAGGTTATTGAGACCGGCCTGCCTGTGGTTGTTGCACTTAACATGGCAGACCTTGTTGAGAAAAACGGCGACAAGATAAATACCCAAGCTCTGGCAAAAACCTTGGGTTGTCCGGTTGTGCTGATTTCTGCACTTAAAAACACGGGCATCGATGAGCTTTTTGATCAGACGCGCGCTCTTGCACAGAGCAAGTCATCTGTACCCAAGCATTTCTTTGACGCTGCCATTGAAGATGTATTAGTGTCCATAGAGCAACTGCTGCCTGAGAGCGTTGCCGCTGAGCATCGTCGCTATGTGGCTGTAAAGCTTTTCGAGCGCGATGAGTCTGCTCAGCGCCTTGCAAAGCTGAGTGCTGAGCAAAAGGCACATGTTGAGAGCATCATCGCTCAGTGCGAGGCCGACTGCGATGACGACGCGGAGTCCATCATCACGGCTGAGCGCTATGGCGCAATTGCCCATATTGTTGATGAGTGCCTGCATCGCGCTCCTGCCACAATGAGCACATCTGAAAAGATTGACCGCATTGTTACCAATCGCTGGCTTGGTTTGCCTATCTTTGCGCTCGTTATGTTTGCTGTCTATTGGCTTGCCATCTCAACCTTTGGTACTGCCATGACCGACTGGGTAAACGATAATCTCTTTGGTGAGGGCTGGGAGTTCTTTGGCACCGCTATGCCCAGCGTGCCTGCCTTCTTTGAGGGCATGTTAACCTCTATGGGTGCGAGCGACTTGGTTATCAGCCTCGTAAACGATGGCGTTGTTGCTGGTGTTGGAGCTGTTTTGGGCTTTATCCCGCAGATGGCAGTGCTCTTTATTCTTCTGACCTTCCTTGAAGACTGCGGCTATATGTCTCGTGTGGCCTTTGTTATGGACCGCGTATTTCGCCGCTTTGGTCTTTCGGGCAAGTCCTTTATTCCTATGTTGGTGTCTTCGGG
Source organism: Collinsella sp. zg1085 (assembly GCF_018889955.1). Lineage (GTDB taxonomy): Bacteria > Actinomycetota > Coriobacteriia > Coriobacteriales > Coriobacteriaceae > Collinsella. The sequence continues at coordinate 1,448,979 of NZ_CP076545.1, read as the reverse complement.
CTGTGGTGTTCCAGGCGTTCTGTCTACAAAGACTATTGAGAACGAGAACGATCGCCGTATGACGGTTATTACCACAACCTTTATTCCTTGTGGTGCCAAGCTTCCTATCATTGCGCTGTTGATGGGCGCTTTGGTCGGCACTGCTGAGGGCGATTGGATTGCGCCGCTGTTCTATTTCTTGGGCGTTGCTGCAGTTATTGTTTCGGGCATCATGCTCAAAAAGACCAAAGCATTTGCGGGTCGTCCAACGCCTTTTGTTATGGAGCTTCCCGCCTATCACATGCCCTCTCTTCGTTCTTGGGCTTTGCATGTGTGGGAGCGTGTAAGCGCTTACATCAAGAAGGCCTTTACCATCATCTTTGCCTCAACGGTTATTGTGTGGTTCCTCTCTAACTTTGGAACCTATGAGGGAAGCTTTGGCTTTTTGCCAGAGATTGCCGAGGGTGTTGAGGAGTTTACCGACTATTCGATTCTGGCTATGCTCGGTAGCGCTATTGCGTGGATTTTTGCTCCTCTGGGCTTTGATTCTTGGCAGGCAACCGCAATGTCGTTTACCGGATTGGTTGCTAAAGAAAACGTCATTGCAACCGCTGCTTCCTTGCTACATCTAGGCGATGTGGGCGAGACCGACGCCGAGCTGTGGGTAGCTTTTGCTGCTATGTTTAAGACGGTTGGCGGTATTGCGGCCTTTGGTGCCTTTAACTTGCTATGCGCACCCTGCTTTGCTGCTATCGGAACCATCCGCACCCAGATGAACTCTGCAAAGTGGACCTTCATTGCGCTTGCGTATGAGTGCGGCTTTGCTTGGGTTATTGGTCTTATGATTAACCAGTTCTATCTGGCAGCTATGGGCGAGTTCAGCGTATGGACTGTTGTGGCAGGCGCCTTTGCTGCACTGATTCTCTTCCAACTCTTCCGTCCTATGCCAAAGGGCGCCTTTGGTGAGGAAGATGAGGCGGCAGTTAAAAGTGCGGCCTAGCGCTTATAGGTAGTTTGCAAGGGCGTAATCAATGTGATTTATTCACGCGGATGCGCTATATAGGACGCATCGCGCTACGGTGCTTCAAAGCGTGCAGAGGTGGTAGTGCCCTGCACGCTTTTATTATGTCAAGGCATTAAGAAGGCATCAAGCACGATTCTCGGGCTTCAAGCAGCGCTTATTCGTGCAAGGTTGAGTCTTTCCAAATAACGCTACAGTCAAGCACACGTTGCTGTGCCTCGGGCGGATTATCGCTAAGCATCTCAAGTAGCATTTCGCATGCCTGTATACCTTCTTCGCGTACTGGCTCGGTAATTGTGCTAATTGAGGGATGAACCAAATCAGTCCATTCCTCACAATTCAGACCAATTAATCCAATTTGGTTTGGGATAAGATGGGAAAGCGGTTGGAGTGCCTTAAAGACTCGGTTGAGCGCCCAAGAGTTTTGCACAAACAATAGAGTTTTATGGGCGGGATTTAATTCATACTGAAAGTAGTTTGTGAGCTCTTCTGCGCTTGGTTGGTTATGGTCAATAGAGATGCTTCGATAGTGTTGTCCCTGCGCTACCAGAGCATCAATAAAGCCTTGAAAACGTTCCATGCGCGTGCGCATCGTGGTAATGTCTGCAGCAATGCTTATAAAGTCCTGATAACCCGCTTCAATAAGCTGCGTTGTTGCGCTATATACGCCGTCATAGAGATTTGTTTTAATCCAGGTAGAGGCGAGGTTGTAGGCATTAAAGTCAAAAAAGACAAGGGGCGTTCCCGTTTTGGTAATGCGCTCGCTTACCGCCTTAAAGTTTTGCGTGGGCTGTACGATAAAGCCATCAATGCCCATGGCGAGCATTTTTTCGACGTACATAAGCTCAGTCTCGGTATCAAAATTGCTGGTACAAACTACCGTAGCATAGCCATGTTGAAGCGCCGCCTCTTCAACACCGGCAAGAAATTGCCCCGCCCAAGCATTGGTGTTATCCAAAATTAAAATAGCAATGACGTGTGTTTGCTTTCCGCTGAGCGTGCGTGCTTGTGCGTTGGGAACATAGCCACTATCGCGTATTACACCCTCTATGACCTGTCGGGTTTTTGCGCTCAGCTTGTGATGCTGACCATTGAGGTAGTAGGATACGGCCGCTGTTGAGACCTGTGCCGCGCGGGCAACATCCATAATGGTGACGCGAGCGCGTTTTCCGTCGCTATTGTGAGCCATTGCCGTGCTCCTCCCATGAGTTCGTGCGGGTGCCATCTGCAATTCAGTCGCAGTGGTGACGGTTTTGTTGCTCGGTGCACAGGACTATCTGGCGCTTGTTCTACCGTTCACCGAGTAAATAAAATATTTCTTGACTTTTGTAACCTATCTTCAATCTCATGGTATCACGCTTAGTTAAACCGTTAACTAAATAATAAAAAATTCGTAGCTACTATACCTTTTGCCGAAAGTCGTTTGAGAGAAGCACTATCGGGCAACCATAATCTTTGGTACATATAGGTGCGCGCAAATGAAGGGGTCATCCAGAGGTAACCCAAAAGCGTGGCACATAACCAGACAAGGAGTGGAGCACTATGAAAATTGTTGCAGTTGCTGCGTGCACGATTGGCATCGCACACACCTACATGGCAAAAGAGGCGATTGAGCAGGAGTGTGCGCGTCGTGGCTTTGAATGCAAAGTCGAGACGCAAGGTGGTATGGGTATCGATGATGAGCTTGAGGAAGATGAGATTGCCGAAGCAGATTATGTGTTGTTGGCTGTTGCCATTGGCATTGAGGGCGAAGAGCGCTTTGAGGAAAAGGAAGACGCTGGTCGCGTGTTAACCGTTGACCCCTCTAAGGTTATTGCAAATCCTGCTGAGATTATTGACCAGCTTATCGCACAATAAAGGAGCGGAGCCATGTTTCAAAAAGTAGGAAAAGACCTCGTCAAAGCATTTAATACGGGCGTGTCCTATTTTATTCCGGTTGTCGTTATTGGTGGCGTGTTCCTAGCATTTTCGCTGGCCACCGGTCAGGCGGGCTCGGGCGGCATGGAAGTCACCAACCCAGTCATGCAAAACCTGAATACCATCGGTATGGCTGGTATTCACATGATGATTCCGGTCTTGGCGGCATATATTGCCTACTCCATTGGTGGCAAACCAGCACTTGCCCCGGGTTTTGTCTTGGGCTATCTGGCAAATAATCCGGTCAGTGTTGGCGACGTTAATGTTTCAACTGGATTTTTGGGTGCAATGCTTTTAGGCGTTGCTGCTGGATACTTCGTTAAGTGGATGAAGACTTGGAAGGTCAACAACACGGTTCGTACCATCATGCCCGTGCTTATTATGCCAACGCTTTCTGCGCTGGTTCTGGGCATGTTTTATATCTACGTTTTAGCATATCCCATCAGCCTTTTTATGGGCTGGTTAACCAGCATGTTGAGCGGGCTTCAGGGCGGATCTGCTATCGTGTTGGGTGCGGTTATTGGACTTATGACCGCTGTTGATATGGGTGGTCCCATCAATAAAACTGCTTCAACCTTCACGATGGTACTTATGGCAGAGAGCATTTATATGCCCAATGGCGCGTTTCGCGTGGCTGTTGCTATTCCGCCTCTGGTTTGCGGCATTGCGTCGCTTATTGCAAAGAGTAAGTTTGAGGCAGCAGACCGTCAGCTTGGCATTACGGCAATCTTTATGGGTCTTATCGGCATTACCGAGGGTGCCATTCCCTTTGCGGTTAAAGATTTAAAGCGTATCCTGCCCGCAATTATGATTGGCTCAGCTGTAGGCGCTGCTCTTGCTGCTTTCCAAGGGGTTGAGTGCCTTGTGCCGCATGGTGGCATGATTGTGGTACTTGCAACAAGCAATCCGCTGCTCTTTACCCTTGATATGGCAATTGGAACTGCGGTAGGCGTTATCCTGCTGATAGCTCTAAAGCCAAAGCTTGAAACTACTGCTGCATAAGATACGTTGCCTGCGGGCATCCCTGTGGCTGCCCGCATGCATATTACGTTTACAACTACATACGAGGAAAAAGAAACCTGGAGTGAACGGGCTAGGTCTCGCTGACCTAAAAACTAAGGTTTCATTCAACGTGGATGAACATTTCAGGATTGGGAGTTAATTCAGGATTGTAGTTTCATGTGGGGTGAGTTCATCTCATGACGGCATTCGCACGCAGGGAGAGTTCATCTCACAGCTGGGTTGCTCATCTCACCTCGTACGTATGACCTCGTATGTATGACACGATTGCACGGAATTGTATGGAAAGGAATATACCTATGGAAAAGCTACCTATCAAGCGCGTGGTAGAAGGACTGCTCAAACTCAAAAAGACGGGTGAGTCGGCAACGCTATTGGGCATTGGGCCTATGTCGTCAAACTTGTTGCGTGCGAGCTTTGAGCTTGGTCGCGACTTTGATTTGCCACTGATGTACATTGCAAGCCGTAATCAGGTTGATGCTGATGAGCTGGGCGGCGGTTACGTAAACGCTTGGGATCAGCAGCGTTTTGCCCGTGATATTCAAGCAATTGCCGATGAAGTGGGCTTTGATGGCATGTATTACCTCTGCCGCGACCATGGTGGCCCTTGGCAGCGCGATGGCGAGCGCAACGCACATCTGCCTGAGGAAGAAGCCATGGAGCTTGCGCGTAAGTCTTATGTGGCCGATATTGAAGCTGGTTTTGACCTGCTCATGATTGATCCTACCAAGGACCCCTTTGTTATTGGCAAGGTTATTCCGCTTGATTTAGTGCTTACTCGTACCGTTGATTTAATTGAGTTTTGCGAGCAAGAGCGCAAAGCGCGCAATCTTCCAGAGATTGGCTATGAGGTTGGCACCGAAGAGACTAATGGAGGCTTGACCTCAACTGAGAAGTACCAAGAGTTTATTGAGCGCTTAAAGGCTGAGCTTGATGCACGTGGTTTGCCTATGCCAACCTTTATTGTTGGTCAGACCGGCACCTTAACGCGCAAAACTGAGCAAGTTGGACAGTACCATTTTCAGAATGCATTGTCGCTTGCCAAAATGGCAGAGAGCTATGGCGTTGGTCTGAAAGAGCATAATGCCGATTATATGGACGACGCGACGCTTCTCGAGCATATTCCGGCTGAGGTTACCGCTTCAAATGTGGCACCGCAATATGGTACCGAGGAGACACGTGCGTATCTCAAGCTTTGCGATGTTGAGCAAATTTTAGTGGCAGAAGGTCTGGTGAGCGCACCGTCTAAGCTGCGTGATGTTCTGCTGGATAAAGCTATCAAAACTGAGCGTTGGCGCAAGTGGATGGTGGGCGAGCAGACCAAGCTAAGCGTTGAAGAGATTTTAGCTGATAGAGAGCTCTCACTTGAGATTCTTGATATTTCAGGGCACTATGTCTTTAACGATGACGAGGTCAAGGCTGAGATTGCGCATCTGTATGATAATTTGGCGGCACATCATATTGATGGTCAGCGTTTTGTGGTTGATCATATTAAGCGTCCGCTGCAGCAGTATATTGAGTGCCTGAATTTGAAGGGTGTTACGAGCCGTATCGTGAAGGTGCTGGCAGAGTAGGAGGCAAACGTGGCGTTACTGAGTGCTGAGCAAGTTGAGATTGGCTTTGCTGCTACTACGCGTGAAGATGCACTGTTACGACTTGCAGAGCATGGGGTTGCACGTGGTTTTGCAAGTGATAAGGAGGCTTTGTATCAGGCATTTTTGGCACGCGAGGCAGAAGCTGAGACAGGGCTTATGGATGGCTTTGCTGTGCCGCATGCAAAGAGTGAGGCAATTGTTGAGCCTGGCGTTTTTGTACTGAAGCTGGCGGAGCCGGTCGAGTGGCCTAGTTTTGACAAGCAGCCGGTTGATATTGCCTTGGCGTTGTATGTTCCGGCAAGTGAGGCGGGAACTACACATCTGCGTCTTTTGTCGCGCGCTGCAACTCTATTAATGCGTGCGGAATTTCGTGCAGAGTTGCGTGCCTGCGATAACCCGGTACAGTTGGCTGAGATTATCAACGCTAGACTTGAGGGCGAGCGGTAAAGCGACTAGGCATGAGGCAGACGGGTGTATGCGGCGTAGTGGTCTTATGTGAAAGTAAACGGGCTGTGTGACTCTTGGCATAATGAGTTGGTCGCGAGATAGTCTGCACTATTCTGTGCAGCGGTTCAACTTTCTAGGGGATAGGTGCTACACGGGTACACAGTAGGTGATATAGCTAAATGTACTGTTAGACGGATTTGCTTGAGAAGTAAATCCGTCTAATGTACGAATTTTTTGCAAGGGGTCAAGTACACTCTAGCAAAGTAGCGTCTTTTCTGCGGAAATGCTGAAAAGTTCCTTTGTACAGACCCCCTATACACAGGCTGGTGGCAAAAATTCGTACACTGGGTCGATTTCCTTCGCGAGCCGCTGCATTTTTGCAATTTCGTGAGAACGTTGCTTGCTTCATGAATCCCTGTGACTCTCCATTCAGTCAAGACATTGCCGCACCAAGCCAATAATGCATCGTTACACGTTGGGTTAACATACCGGCATTGCTCCGCAAAGCGAAATAGCAGCACAAATACGCCGTATCGGGTGCTAACACTATTGGCGCATCGATAAGTTACACCTGTCGCTTTGGCAAAAATGACGAAAAAGTACTCTCTATAACCCAGCGGGTTAGTATTTTTCATACAAAGCCGCAGGTAGACGAGCCACAAGTAAAGCTACAGTTGTCTCTTTATGCCAAATTAGTCAAAAATGACAGATTTTTCCGTCAAATTGGTCATTTTTGCCAAAGCTCTGGTCAGCAGCATTGCACGGGCGATTCTAGTCCAACCCTTTTTGACAGAAATGGGCAATTTGGCAGTGTAGAACCCCCGTGGGTTATTCGTTGTTTTGTGAATCTGCAGGTAGATGAGTTGTAGGTTTTCGTGCCATAGGGGGTTTATTGCCAGATTACCTATTTTTGTCAGGTTTTACTGCCAAATTGCCCGTTTCTGTCAAAACAGCTTATACAAGTTAGCGGTGTTTTGAAATCTGCCCATGCATATGAAGAACAAGCTTTTTTTCAGAGAAGTGTTCGCGGAACACAGTTTTATTGGAGTGTTCGGTTGCTTCAAGTGCGGAAAGCAGGTGAAAGACCAAGGTATTGCATTCGGAGAATTCTGCGTAGCACATTCGTAGAATGCAATACCTTGGTCTATTTCGAGTTGAGAAACGAGCAGCTTTGCTGAGTTTACGCTTCAAGACAGACTTTTGAGTAGTAGTGTCCTTTTGAAGTGGGCATTTCGCTTTTGTCCCGTAAGAGCTGCAACCCCAATCCTTTCATCTTATAAGCGCTGCTTGTACATGGCGGAGTATGAGGTGAGCTGACCACTGCATGTGTGTTTGGCATTTACTGTAAGAAAGGGGACGAATGATTGTGCTCGGAGAATTCTGCGAAGCACATTCGGAGAGCGCAATCATTCGTCCCGTTGAGACAGAACTACAGTACAAAGCTGGTGAGATAGTGCGGTAGCATAAGGGTGGCATAGCTTTTCTAAGGGAACTTTCGCGTAGCGCAGTTCCCGTGAAAAGACTATGCCACCCCATACGTTTGCAACTTAAACAGTAGCTGCAAGGCTAGCTCGCCCCACACCCCGCCTCCAGGATAATAAGCAGCGGCGTATTACACGATGAGGAAGTACACCAAAAACGCAAGTGTTGCCACCCACATCAGCGGCTTCACGCGCTTAATCTGACCAGTCAGCGAGGCAACCAGTACAAAGGACAAGAAGCCAAAGCCAATACCATCAGAAATTGAATACGTAAACGGAATGCCTGCAGCAATCGCAAACGCGGGGAAACCCTCGAGCAAGTCAGACCAATCGATGTCGTGCACCTCGCTCATCATAAGGAAGCCAACAAAGACCAGTGCACCGCAGGTGGCGGCTGAGTGAATGACGGCAATCAGCGGTGAGAAAAATGCTGCAAGAATAAACAAAATACCAACAACGATTGACGATAAACCAGAACGTCCGCCGTCCGCAGCACCTGACGATGACTCAATGAAGGTTGTAATTGAGGACGCGCCAACAAAGCCACCAACGGCGGCCGCTGCTGAGTCCACAATCAAAATAGGCTTAATATCTTTTACGTTGCCGTCCTCGGTTAAGAAGTCGCCCTGCTTGGCAACAGCCATAGCAGTACCCATGGTGTCAAAGAAGTCAGACATCATAAGCGAGAAAGCAAACACAATAAGCGTTGGGTTGGTAAGAACTTTTACAATGCCCATAGTGCCGGCTTCATCGGTTAAAAACGGTGCACCAAAAGAGCTAAAGTCAAGACCAGATACAAGGCCTTCGGGCATGTGCGTAACGCCTAAAGGAATGCCTGCTAAAACAGAAATAATGATACCGCCAAGAAGGGCGCCCGGTACCTTAAAAGCATAGAGCGAGACAGTTGCGATAATCGAAATCAGCGCCATGATAAAGATAGGGTCACTAACGTTGCCCAGCGCCACCATGGTTGCCTCATTAGCAACAATAACTCCACCATTTTTAAGACCAATCATGGCAATAAACAGGCCTAGACCTACTGAGATGGCGTGGCGCAAAGAAACCGGAATGGCATCCATGATTGCCTCGCGAAGCCCGCACAAAACGAGAAGCAAAATAGCAATGCCTTCAACAAAGATGACTGCGTTTGCCGCATGCCAGTCGTTGCCTGCCGCGGCGGTTAAGGTAAACGCCACAATAGCGTTTACTCCCATGCCAGAAGCACAGGCAAGCGGTCGGTTAGAAAAAACACCCATCAAAATTGTCATGATACCTGCGCCAAGACAGGTAGCCGTTACGGCCGCAACCATCGGAATACCCGCAGCTACTAAGAGCGAGGGATTCACTGCGATGATGTAGGCCATCGCAAGGAAGGTTGTCAGGCCAGCACGGGCCTCCGTGCTGACATTTGACCCACGCTCGGTGAGCTTGAAGATGTTGTCCATGCTTCTCCTTCTGTTTGGAAGACAACGACGCGAATCCCACAACGCGTCAAACCGCGCTAACCATACCAAATATCAGCAGATTTTGTTGCTTGATAGGCAATTTATTTCAGAACAAAAAAGTATGCCAACACCGCAGCGCCAAGCAGTATGCGATAGACACCAAAGGGGATGAAGCTGTGCTTGCGAACAAAACGCATAAGCCACGAAATGGCAAGAAGCGAAATTACAAAGGCAACTACGCAGCCTACCAACAAAATAATCGTTTCATCTGTGCCAAAACTGCCGCCTTTTTGAAAAAAGCGGACCACCTTAAGTAGGCTTGCGCCAAACATGACCGGAATGGCTAAGAAGAAGGTAAACTTTGACGCAAGCTCGCGATTGCAGCCCAGCATGAGACCGCCCAGAATGGTTGAGCCTGAGCGTGACGTTCCAGGAATGAGCGATAGCACCTGGAAGCAGCCAATACCCAACGCAGTTTTCCACGAGAGCTCATCGAGATTGCTCATGCCTACTTCGCGCTGTCGGTCTGCCTCAATATCGCGCTGTGCGTCTACCGTAAAATGAGCGCCCATCGGTTCCGACATTAAGGCAACAACGCGCTTTTGATGCTGACGCCTGCGGACAAGTTCAATGACAATAAACGCAATGCCATAGCCTATGAGTGCCAGTGCAACTACCTCAGCGCTCAGAAGGTGCTCTTCCATCCAATCGTTGAGAGGAATGCCAAGAGCGGCTGCCGGAATACATCCAAGCACGATTTTGCCCCAGAGCGCCCAGGTTGCATGCCGCTCAACAGGTCTTTTTTTGATGCTAAAAGGATTGAGGTCACGGAAAAACAGCAGGCAAACAGCTAGGATTGCACCAAGTTGAATTACAACAAGATACATATTCCAAAAGTTTTGTGAGACATTGAGCTTAACAAATTCGTCTACCAAAATCATGTGACCTGTTGACGAAATAGGCAGCCATTCAGAGATGCCTTCGATAAAACCCAAAAAAGCCGATTTTACAAGCTCGAGAATATCCACGCAGTCCCCCTTGATACTATGGATACATGCATAGCATGTAGCGAGTAACGTAGACCATTATCATGCGGGCACTGCACATTATGCGCGCCAACATACAGCTCACAACGAAAATGCACTCGTTTACGGAATTGCTGTCGCCAAATGGCGCGTGAAGGGGTATAGCTATATATAAGGTTCGTGTTGGTAATCGATTGGGCAAGGTGGGCTTGTCCTAGTGGAATGGAGGAACCTATGACTAAGGGATATTCAAAAATCTTTGTATCGCTGGATGGTACCGAGCAGCAAGACTATGTACTCAAGCGTGCTATCAGTATTGCAAAGGGAAATGGTGCGGCAATTATCATTGGCCATGTCATTGATGCAACAGCGCTCGAAACAGCAGGTTCCTATCCGGCTGATTTAATTAAAGGACTTGAGGAGGCATTTCGCGCTTCTGTCGCTGGCTTAGTAACTGAGGCGCAACAGGCATCAGAGATTCCCTCTATTGAGGTTTTGGTTAAATCAGGACGCATTCGTGAAACACTCAAAGACGAAATGCTCGATGTATATGAACCTGACCTTGTTATTTGCGGCGCACGCGGGCTTTCAAGCATTAAGTACGCACTTTTGGGCTCAATTTCTACCTTCTTGCTGCGCAATACTGACTGCGACATTTTGGTTGTGAAGTAACTGCATACGCGGGCGAGCCATCTTATTTGCGGCATAATGCAACCTGTTTGTACACATGCGCATCAAAGAGGTGGCTCGCGAATGAAAAACGTATATTTTAACCACGACGGCAATGTCGATGATTTAGTCAGTTTGCTTTTACTGCTGCAGGTTCCCCATATTAAGCTTACGGGCGTATCAGTTATTGATGGCGACGGTGTGCTTGAGCCTGCGGTGCTTGCGTCGCGAAAAATTATCGATCGCTTTAATCAGTTTGGGCACAAGCTTGAAGTAGCCTCATCAACTTCACGTGCTCGTCATCAGTTCCCGAGTGCCTGGCGTACAAGTTCGTATGCCTTTGATTCGTTCCCGCTGTTAAATGAGGCAGGTTCGATTGTAACGCCTGAGGCGCTACTTCCAGCGCATCTTGATATGGTTGAGAAAATACATGCAGCTGACGGCTTTACCACCCTTGTGATGACGGGTCCTTTGACTGACCTTGCCCGCGCACTCGACACCGACCCAACAATTCAGGACAAGATTGATTGTTTGTACTGGATGGGTGGTTCGCTCGATGGTCATGGAAATGTACACGAACCCGGTCATGATGGTACAGCCGAGTGGAATGCCTATTGGGATCCAGAGGCGGTCAAGCGCGTTTGGGATTCTAATCTCAAGATTGTTATGGTTGGCTTGGAGAGCACCGAAGAGATACCGCTTGATGTTGAGCTACGCAATCGGCTTGCAAAAAATCGCCGCTATCCTGCTGTTGATTTGGCTGGTCAGGGCTATGCCCTTGTTATGAGTGCCGAGGCAGATTCTGAATATTATCTCTGGGATGTACTGACTACCATCTGCAGCATGTATCCCGAGGTGGTTGAGACTGAGCAGGTACGCTGCGATGTGATTGATTATGGTTTTGCTGCCGGTAGAACCTATCGCACAGAAGCGGGCGAGGGTCGCATAGTTGATTTGGTAACTAAGGCTGACCATGATGCGTTTTACCAGCACTTTGATGAGTTGCTTATGAGTGCTGCGCCTGCGCTGTATTAAAGCTGGTTTAGGAGAGCTTGCTTGTTACTACGTTTTGCCTAACAGTCCATGCAAGACGCAGGCTGCCGGTGGGTTGCGCTTAAACGTACTACAACTTTGCGTTAAGTTATATGAGCTCATGCATATGCCGCTGCTCTGAGCTCATCTGCTATGCACCTAGTTGTTCTGCATGGGCTCCGCGTGAGCGCAGGGCACTTAAATTATCGCAGAGCACTCAAAAAGCTAGTACCTTCTCCTGCATCAGTAAGCTCTAATGCCTCTAGGACAGTTGCGCCTACATCGGACGCTGTTGCGCGTGTCCCAAGGTTTGCGCCCGGTGCTTGCATAGCGGGCGACCAGGCAAGCAGGGGCACCAACTCACGTGTGTGATCGGTTCCCTGATAGGTTGGGTCGTTGCCGTGGTCGGCGGTAATAATCAATAAGTCATGCTCGTCCATGAGCGTGCATACGTCGCCAAGTTGAGCGTCAAAGTCTTCCAGCGCAAGCCCATCGCCGTAAGGGTCTCGGCGATGTCCATAGACGGCATCAAAGTCAACAAGATTGGTAAAGCATAAGCCCTCCCAATCGCGCCGTGACATAACATCAATCACGTGTTCCATGCCATTATGGTTATTCTCGTTATGAAACGCCTCATCAAAGCCATGACCACAGAGCAGGTCATAGGTTTTACCCACAGCTATAGTGTGAAGCCCGGCGTTGTGCACCATATCAACAACGGTAGGACCATAGGGCTCCAGACCATAGTCGTGGCGGTGTGAGGTGCGCATAAAGGTATCAGCGCTTGCTCCCACGAAGGGACGAGCAATCACGCGACCCATAGTAATTTCAGGGCCGTTAATGAGCGTGCGCACGTACGTACAGATTCGATAGAGCTCATCAAGGGGAACCACATCTTCATGAGCGGCAATCTGAATAACTGAGTCGCCTGAGGTATAGACAATCAAATCTCCGCTACGTAGGTGCTCTTCGCCATAATCGTGAATAACCTCAGTACCTGAATAGGGCTGATTGCAAAGAATACCGCGCCCTGAAAATGCTCTTATGTTATCGAGCAAATCATCAGGGAAGCCTTTGGGAAAGTAGTCAACCTCAAAGCGGGCAGGTAGGCACATCATTTCCCAATGCCCGTCGAGCGAATCGTTGCCAAAGCTGGTAATTTGCATGCGACCATGTGCTGCAAGCGGTGAGGTAGGCTCATCAATACCAGCAAGACCGCCAGGGTGAGTTTTAGTAATACCAAGCTGTACCAGATGAGGAATCTGCAGCGCACGACCTTCATGCTCCATAAACCAGCTGGCAACGTGTCCGAGCGTATCTGCTCCATTGCTGTGATATTTTTCTGCATCAGGTGCATGACCAACGCCAATAGAGTCGATAACCAGCACTAATGCGCGACGAATATCCATGTTTGCTCCTGCTTGAAAATGAAGTAACGGGCAAAGAAAAAGGCTACTGAGTGAGGGTAAGCTCGCTCAGAATAGCTGGTGCTGCCGAAACTCCTAAGCGCGTTGCTCCGGCCTCAATCATGGCGCAAGCACTTGCACATGTGCGAATGCCGCCTGCTGCTTTGATACCCAGGCGGTCTCCTACACATTCCTTCATGAGAGCCACATCTGCCACGGTTGCGCCTCCTGTTGAAAAACCGGTAGATGTTTTGACAAAGTCTGCCTGTGCTTCTTCTGAGAGCTGGCATGCGAGGCGTTTTTCTTCGTCGGTTAAAAGACAGCACTCGATAATAACTTTGAGCAGTGCGTTGTGCTCGTGGCAGGCGCTGGCTACAGCAGCAATATCAGTGCGTACCAACTCGGTGTCGCCTGCTTTTAATGCACCCAGATTGATAACCATGTCAATTTCTTGGGCACCGTGTTCAAGAGCATCGTGCGTTTCGGCAACTTTGGCAGCGGTAGTGCCAGCACCGAGAGGAAAGCCAATAACCGCGCAGGTCTTAGTGGTACTACCCGAAAGACCTGTAGCAACGCGGTTAACCCAAGTGCCATTAACGCATACACTCGCGCAGCCTAGGCTACGCGCCTCATCAATCACGGCATCTATTTGCGCTGCGGTAGCTTCAGGCTTGAGAAGGGTGTGGTCCATGTAGGCGGCAAGTTCTGATGGGCTTATATTCATACTATTCATCCTTAGTGTGTTGCAGGAATAGAATTATTGAGAGCAGGCTCAGCTGCCGGTTCCAAATGCACTCCATCGGTATCAACCATGGCATAGAGCAGCGGCTCAGGAGCTGGCTGTGTATCGACTATGCTTATTGTGCGGGCAAGTTCTGCCTCTCCAGCGCTGAGTTTTTCCTTGCTTGATGCGTATAGCTCGGCAATTACATTGCCTTTGTGCACCGCGTCGCCGGGGTGTTTTAAGAGCCGAATACCAGCAGCGTAGTCAATAGCGTCGTCTTTAGTTGCGCGTCCTGCACCCATCACAAGGCTGGCAATACCAATACGCTCGGTATCAAGCGAGCCAAGGTATCCATCAAGGGGAGCATATACGTTTGCACAACATGTTGCTTGGGGGAGGAGTGCGGTGTTATGCAAGACAGACGTATCACCACCCTGTGCAGCACACAGGGTACAAAAAGCATCAAATGCGCTACCGTCGTCTAAGACCTGCTGGGCATGTAGCTCTGCCTGCTCAGCATCTTCAAGCTTGGCAAGTGCCATGAGTTCGCGACACAGCATAATAGCTTCATGGCGTAGGTCATCTGGCCCTTGTCCATGTAGCACTTCTACCACCTCGGCAATTTCGAGGGCATTGCCAATAGCTGTGCCAAGCGGACGATTCATGTTGGTGATAAGCGCCTTAACCTGACGACCCATAGCTGTGCCAATGGCAACCATGGTGCGTGCAAGATTGATGGCTTCGGGCACGGTTTTCATAAATGCCCCTGAGCCAACCTTAACGTCAAGCACGATACTTGTTGCGCCAGCAGCGAGTTTTTTACTCATAATAGAGGAGGCGATAAGCGGAATAGAATTAACGGTTGCTGTAACATCACGCAGGGCATAGATAAGTTTGTCGGCAGGTACCAAACTGCCGGTTTGCCCTACAATGGCTCCCCCGTGTTTGCGCAGCGTTTGCATAAATTCGTCATGGCTAAGTCCAATGCGAAACCCCGGAATACTTTCAAGTTTATCGAGGGTACCGCCCGTATGACCTAATCCACGCCCACTCATCTTTGCTACAAACGCACGGCCTTGTGTCATTGCCATAAGCATGGGCACAATAGCTAGCGAGGTTTTATCTCCTACGCCGCCGGTTGAATGTTTATCAAGGCTTGCACCAGGCAACTCAGAAAGATCAACCACATCGCCTGAGTTCATCATGGCAAGAGTGAGCGCTGTTGTTTCAGCGTCGGTCATGCCTTGCAAAAAGATAGCCATCAAAAGCGCTGAGATTTGGTAGTCAGGAATATCTCCAGCTACATAGCCCGAAACAGCAAAGGCAATCTCTTCACAGCTCAATTCATGACCATCACGTTTGCGCTCTATAATGTCATACATTCTCATGCGCAATCACCGCCAGTTGTGTCTGCTTGCGGTGTATATTCAGCGTGCGTTGACGTATGAGTAGCAGAATCTGAGCAGGTGGCACAGGAATCGCAGGCGTTGAGATTATCAGACCCAGAATCGTTTCTATTGAGATTATCAGGTCCAAAGCCAAGCGGTAGTAGTTCAGCGAGGGTTTTGCTCACAGGTGCCTGGTTTGCTGCCCCTAGTACAATGCGAAATGTTGCGGGGTCACAAAATTCCATCATGACCTGACGGCACACACCACAAGGTGCGCATAGCTCATGCGGTGCTTCGCCTTCAGGACCGCCCACAATAGCAATAGCTACAAAATCACGCTCACCTGCCTGAACAGCTTGAAAAAATGCGGTGCGCTCAGCACAGTTTGAGGGAGAATATGCAGCGTTTTCAATGTTTGCTCCCTCGTATATTGTGCCATCACGGGTGAGAAGTGCTGTTCCTACGGCAAAGTGGGAGTAGGGCACATAGGCATGCTCACGTGCTGCAAGAGCGCGTTTAACAAGGTAGCTGTCACTCAGCAAGAGTGCCATTAGCGAACTCCTTTTTCATAAGGAATACCATCGGCAGCTGGTGCAACCGATTTACCAACAAAGAGTATGAGAATAAACAGGGTTAGCACATAAGGGAGACAGGCGAGAATTTCGCTAGGAATGGGTACAACACCGCCACCTAAAATAATAACAAGCGCTTGTGCCAAGCCAAACAGCAGGCAGGCAGCGTATGAGCCGTGCGGTGTCCATTTTCCAAAGATAACGGCGGCCAGTGCAATAAAGCCCTGACCAGCAACGGCGGTTTGGGTGAACTGCGAAATAATAGCAAGCGTGATTGATGCTCCGCCAAATCCAGCCATAACTCCAGAAAGCACCACGCAGGCAAAGCGCACACGGCTCACATTAATACCCAAGGTATCGGCAGCACCCGGGTGCTCACCTACGGCACGAACGCGCAGACCAAGGGCTGTGTGATACAGAACAAACCACACAAGGGCGCAAATAATAATGCCAAGAACTACGGTAATGTCTACGTTGAGATTTGCCCATGGCGTATCGGCAAAGGCTCCCTTACCAAAGAGTTTAGGCAGGGTTGCAATAGAGGGTGACTGAGTGCCGCCGTTCCAGATAAGCCGTGCTATAAAAAGCGCAATACCAGGACCTAACAGGTTAAGCGCAATACCTGAAACGTTTTGGTCTGCTTTGAAGGTAACTGCTGCTAAAGCATGGAGTGTTGCAAAGGCACCACCGCCTAAACCAGCACATAAAAATCCCAGCCACGGATTGCCTGTTGCATACGATACTGCTGCACCGGTGAGCGCGCCAATAGTCATCATGCCTTCAATACCAATGTTGACAACGCCTGAGCGTTCCGAAATAACGCCGCCGAGCGCGCCAAATACGAGCGGTGTTGAGTACATAAGTGTAATGCCAATGAGCAGCAAAATATTATTGAGCATGAGATGCACCTCGCTTGGCTTGCTGGCGTTTATTGATGAGATGTATTGCCATAGGAATTAGGCGCGCTAGAGCAACAAAGAATACGATGGTACCAATCATAATGTTGATGATGTCGGTGGGTGCGCCAACAACTATCTGAACAGACTGCCCGCCATAGATGAGACCGCCAAAGAGTAGGCCTGCAAAAATGCAGCCAATAGGCGATGAGCTGGCAATGAGTGCTACCGAAAAGCCATTAAAGCCGTAGTTTTCAAAGCCCGCCAAGGTGGATAAGCTATGCGGACTAATGCCCGTAACCATGAGTGTACCGGCAAGACCAGAGATGCCGCCAGCAATAGCCATGGCAAGTAAGGTGTTGCGCGCAACCGGCATACCGGCAAACTCAGCAGCATCGCGACCCGCTCCTACTGCACGCAGCTCAAATCCAAGCTTTGAGCGATATAAAATAAACCAAGCGAGCGCTGCAACAAGTAGTGCTACCGCAAAGGCAATATTGACGTCTGTTTTTACCAGAAAATCGTACAGCCAAGGAATCTGCTTGAGCGTTTCAAGGCCTTCGGGACTTATTTTCCAATTGGGCAAAATAGTTGTAAAGCTGGAAGGGTTAACAGGAATACTCGAGATTGATGATGGCTGATGGTATGCGTCTAAATTAACCACAAAGTTATTGAGATAAAGCATAGTCCAGTTGAGCATAATTGAGGTAATAACTTCGTGAATGCCAAAGCGCGCTTTAAGCCCGCCTGCGATTGCTCCAATACACGCTCCACCTGCAATGCCTGCAAGAATGACAAGAGGAATTTGCAACGGCATAGGTAAATCAAGCTTAGCGCCTACCAACACAGCACATATGGTGCCAGCAATATATTGTCCTTCGGCTCCTATGTTAAACAAGCCGGTCTTAAAGGCAAAGGCTACCGATATGCCCGTTAAAATGATAGGTGCTGCTTTAATGATGGTTTGTGAGATGTATTTTGGTTTTGAAAACACACCCTCAAAAAGTGCCGCAAATGACGCATGAGGGTCAAAACCAGCAATGGTTAACAAAATTGCTGCAACAACAAAGCCACAAAGCACTGCAAGAAAAGTTGAGGTGACTGGTCGTTTGAGGAGGCGGATGAGCCGTGAATCGAGTGTGTTCATGCAGATGCGCCTCCTGCCATAAGCAAGCCAAGACCTTGCTCGTCTACGCTACCTTGTGGGAAGGTGCCCACAATGGTGCCGTTATAGATAACTGCAATAGTGTCTGCAACACTCATAATCTCATCAAGCTCAAAGGAGATGAGCAAAATTGCCTTTCCGCGGTCGCGCTCAGCGATGAGTGCTTGGTGTACATATTCAATAGCTCCCACATCGAGTCCACGGGTAGGCTGCACAGCAATTAATACATCGGGGTTGTTAGAAACCTCACGCGCAATAATAACTTTTTGCTGATTTCCGCCTGATAAGCCGCGTGCGGGCTGTTCGGCACAGTTAGCAGGGCGAATGTCGTAGTGCTCAATGAGTTGGTTAGCAAATGTAAGCATGTGCGTTTGGTCAAGTATGCCATGGATGCCAAATTCAGGTGTGCGATATTGCTCCAAAATGGCATTTTCGGCAACCGAATAGGGGAGCACCAAACCACGACGCTGGCGGTCCTCATGAATGGTGGCAACCTTATGGTCAAGAACATTGCGCGTTGAGGTGTTTTGAATTTCCTCGCCATGCACCAGAATTTTGCCTGACTGAGCACGTGTTAAGCAGGTTAGTGCCTCAACAAACTCTTTTTGTCCGTTGCCATCAATACCTGCTAAACCCACAATCTCACCGGCGCGGACGGAGAGCGTCAGCTCACGAACGGCGTCAAGACCCCGCTCGTCCTGAACCACGAGCTTAGAAATATCTAAAACTACCTTGCCTGGCTGAGCAGGGGTTTTTTCAACAACTAGGTTTACGTGGTGGCCTACCATCATATCGGCAAGCTGCTCTTCGTCCACGTCGGCAACGCGAACGGTGTCAATATAGGTGCCTCGGCGGATAATAGTGCAGACATCCGAGGAAGCTTTAATTTCTTTGAGCTTGTGCGTGATAACAATAATAGTTTTACCAGCAGCGGCAAGCTCATGCATAATAGAGATGAGTCGCTCAATTTCTTGCGGTGTTAAAACTGCTGTTGGCTCGTCCAAAATTAAAATGTCAGCGCCGCGATAGAGCGCCTTTAGAATTTCAACGCGCTGTTGTTGTCCAACAGAAATCTCTTCGATTCGAGCATCGGGGTCTACCTCAAGACCATATTGTTTAATAATGGCCTCTACACGTTTGCGCGCGCGGCGCATGTCCAGGATGCCTAAGCCCCGGGTCACTTCGTCACCAAGTACGATGTTTTCTGTTACGGTAAAGTTATGAACAAGCATAAAGTGCTGGTGAACCATACCAATGCCATGGGCAATAGCATCGTTGGGAGAACTGATAGATACGGGTTCACCGTTGAGATATATCTCGCCTTCATCAGCTTGGTAAAGACCGTAGAGCACGTTCATGAGCGTACTTTTGCCAGCACCGTTTTCTCCCAGAACTGCGTGAATACTGCCGCGTTTTACCTGCAAATTCACATGGTCGAGCGCACAAAACGAGCCAAAGGTCTTTACGATGCCCTGCATCTGCACAGCATAAGAAAGATCAGGCTTCATGAGTAATAGCACTCCTCTCTCTACAAGATGTTGCAACGAGATATGCGGGGTAACACCCCGTGTTCTGTTTGCGTATAAGCATGAGTGCAAGCAGAACACGGAGCGGCTCTGTGCAGGGTGTATGCGTGCGATGTGCTACTCAAACAGAGCGAGACGAAAGGCATTGGTACAGCACATACATGCGCATAAAAACAAGCGGGACGCGTACATCACCGCGCCCCGCCTGTGCACAAAGCTTAGAGAGATGCCGTATAGCTATTGAAATCTTTTTCAGAAGCTGGGGGCATAATCTTGCCGTCTTTAATTTGCTTCACAAGGTCGAGTGCCTTTTGATAGACATCGTCACTCATGAGCTCATGATGCTCAGAGATACCTGCAGCATCCTCAGCCATGCCGAGGTTGATATTTTGGCGACCAATCTCTTTGCCCTTGGAGGCCATTTCTGAAACCTCGATAACGGCCTTGTCAACACGCTTGAGCGCAGAGGTTAAAACATTTTCAGGAGCCTGTGCGTGCTGGTCTTTGTCTACACCAATAACAAGCTTGTTGGCATCAACGGCAGCCTCAATAACGCCATTGCCAGCGTTGCCAGCGGCCTGGAAGATTACATCGCAACCATCAGCGTAGAGCTTCTGGCCAGCTGCCTTGCCCTTAGCGGCATCGGTAAAGGTCTCGAGGTATTGAACGGAAACCTCAACATTTTTACCGTTTTCTTTATTGGCATATGCTACACCGGCGCGATAACCATACTCAAAGGTATTCAGTACATCGCTCTTAACGCCGCCTACAAAACCAACTTTACCGGTTTGTGAGGTCATAGCAGCAATATAACCTACAACAAAGGAAGGCTCTTGTGAGCGGAAGGTAACGCCCGTGAGGTTATCGAGCTGCTCAGCATCGCCATAGGCGGAGTCAATAATTGCAACATGTACGTCAGGGTTTTTCTTGGCATGCTCCTGTATTGCCTTGCTCATGGCAAAACCAATGCCCCAGACGAGGTCATTGCCCTGGTCTGTTGCCTTGTCGAGGTTGGGTGCGTAGTCGGCTTCTTGCTTTGACTCGGTGTAGCCTACCTTGATACCGGTATCCTTTGAAAGCTGCTGGAGACCTTCCCAAGCTAGCTGGTTAAACGATTGGTCGTTAACACCACCCATGTCGGTAACCATAGCAACCTTATAGGTGCTCTTTGTTGCCTCTGCACTGCCAGCATCTTTAGCAGCAGGGGTTGCGCCGCCACAACCAACGAGGGCGAGGGCTAGGGTACCAGCGAGCGCCATAGATGTAATGCCAGCAAACCGCTTCTTGTTCATGCTCATCCTTTCTGTTGCATGATGTTGAACCGCCTTCTCGTTGAAGGTCGTTTCTACTATATCCTGTATCGCAACCATATGGGTGGTCACGATAAGAACCAATAAGAACAAACGCTTTAAGTTTGCGCCGATTTTGTTTCAGGCGTATTACTTAGGTTCAAGATGTGCGTCAAGCCATAAGTTCTGCCCGAGATTGCAGCAAACCTAGGCTTCGTTTGCCGTTCTTGTTGTTTGAACTGACAGTTTGAGCGCGATTTCCATCATCTGCGTAAAGCTGACCTGACGCTCTTCTGCTGGCAGTGAGGCTCCGGTAAGGGGCAAATCGGATACGGTGAGCAGGCACAATGCCTGTTTGCGTGCACGAGCAGCGTTCATGTAGAGGGCAGCAGCTTCCATTTCAACAGCAAGCACACCCATCTTCTGCCAGGTTTTGGTTGATTGGGGGTCATCGAGGTAGAAGTGGTCGCTTGAAAGCACGTTACCAACTTTGATGGGGGCATGCATGGCGCGACCAATTTCAACCGCCTGTGCTGCAAGGTCAAAACTTGCTATGGGAGCAAAGGTACCCGGTAGCTGGTATTGAGCAGCATAGTTTGAATCGGTGCATGCGCCAAGCCCAACAATGACATCGCGCAACTCAACGCGCTCATCTACGCCGCCTGCCGACCCTACGCGAATAATGGCATCAACGTTATAGAACTCGAATAACTCATACGAGTAGATACCAATGCTTGGCATTCCCATGCCACCGCCCATTACCGTGACGGGGGTACCCTCGTAGGTGCCGGTGAATGCCAGCATGTTGCGTACCGTATTAACGCAGCGAACATCGCTCAAGTAGGTATCGGCAATAAACTGAGCGCGTAGTGGGTCGCCTGGCATAAGCACGCATTTTGCAATATCACCAACACGTGCCGCGTTATGAGGAGTTGGAACGGACATGGAGCCTCCTTGTCGATAGGGTGCTTGTATCTTTATAGCATCATATGACAAGCGTTTTGTCTTGTATAAATCGGCCGACGGAAATTAATATTGCCAAGCGGTAACTGTGTTTGAAAACTTTGTGTTTCCTGTGCTTATCGCGCCGCCGTTTTCAGATATAGTAGTACGGGTCGATGGCGCGGCGAAGGTGCGCTTGTGCCAATAGGCCTGTAGTGAACCTCGAGGAAAGGGGGCACTCATGGCGTCTCATGAGCGCGAAGTGATCGGTGTTGACGATCGCGTTTCCGTAGGTCGTGCAATTCCGTTGGGAATTCAGCACATGATGAGCATGTTTGGCTCAACGGTTTTGGTTCCCATTTTGACGGGACTTGACCCAAACGTTGCCATTTTATGTTCGGGTATCGGAACCATTTGCTATTTGCTGGTAACTGGCAACAAAATACCCAGTTATTTAGGGTCGTCGTTTGCTTTTATTAGCCCCATTATTGCAGTGGGTGCGTCCCGTGGTTTAGACGCCGCCATGAGCGGCGTTATTGTTGCCGGTGCCGTATTTTTGGTGGTTGCAGGCATCATTAAGCTTGTGGGAACTAATTGGCTTGACCGAATTTTACCGCCGGTCTTGGTTGCAAGTGTCATGGTAGTTATTGGTGTAGGCTTATCGGCAACGGCTGCTAAGATGGCGTTTTTGCAAACTGGTGCCAATGGAGTGTCGGTCTTTTTTGGCATAGGAACGCTGGTGGCTGCGGTAACACTGGTTGCTGCAGTGGTGTTTTCGAGCTTGGGCGGCATTTTTGGTACGGTTCCGGTACTGCTTTCTATTGTGGTTGGCTATATTGTGTCGATTCCTCTGGGGCTTGTAGACTTTGCACCTGTGGTAGAGGCCGCTTGGATTGGCTTGCCGCATTTGAGTTTCCCGCGCTTTGACGTGGGAGCTATTGCACTTATTGCGCCGGTTGCGGTTGTTACCGTGATTGAACATATTGGTCATTTGCTGGCAGTGGGCGAGATTGTTGGTAAAGATTATCGCGACTTGCTGCCGCGCTCACTCACAGGCGATGGCTTATCAACGATGATTTCTGGATTTGTAGGCGGTCCTCCAACCACTACCTATGCTGAGAATATCGGTGTTATGAGCGTGACGCGCGTGTATTCCACACAGATTTTCTGGTATGCAGCAGGCTTTGCACTGATTGTGGGCGGTTTTTGCCCCAAGTTGGCGGCGTTGGTGCAGTCAATTCCCTCACCGGTTATGGGCGGCGTATGCTTGTTGCTCTTTGGTTTGATCGCAAGCAATGGTTTGCGCATGCTGGTAAGCAATGGTGTAGATTTTGACCAGAATCGCAATTTGATGATTGCCTCAGTGGTTATTATTTTGGGTGTTGGTATGGAAACAGCAGGCATTGCCATTCCAATTGGCGACTACACGCTGCCAGGTATGGCAACCTCAACGTTGGTGGGTATTGTGCTGAACCTGATTCTACCTGCGAAGGGTAAATAGCTCTGAGTTATACGTAGCTGCTTGTTATAAACCTCATACGGCAGATAGTGCTTGACGTGAAAGTATCCAAAAGCCCGCTTATATGCGGGCTTTTTTATTGTTGATAATTATTGCCGATAATCGGTTGTTGCTGAACGCCGAGCTTGTCCTCTCAATCTGCTAGGAGCGCTCGTTCAAGTCTTTTGACAGAAACGGGCAATTTGGTAGTGTAGAACCCCCGTGGGTTATTCGTTATTTTACGAAACTGCAGGTAGACGGTTCACACTATTTCCTACTCTAGGGGGTTTATTGCCAGATTGCCCGTTTTTGTCACGTTTTACTGCCATATTGCCCGTTTCTGTCAAAACCCAACTTCAAGCTGATAGTAATCGCGAAATGCATCCAGTTACTTGAGAGGCAAACGCACAGCAAGAATAAATTCGCCTGCCATTACCCATAGCAAAAATATGAACAAATAACGTGATGTCCAGATGCCTCGGTATACTGTGAGACCGCTCTATACGTATGTCCACACTGCAAAGTAGGAGAGAGAATGGCGTCAGCTTTTGACCTCGATACACTTAACCCTGAGCAAAAAGAAGCGGTAGTAACTACCGATGGTCCCTTGCTGGTTTTGGCAGGTGCCGGTTCGGGAAAGACGCGCGTCCTCACGCATCGCATTGCACACATGGTTGCCGACCTTGATATTGCACCGTGGCGTATCCTTGCCATCACCTTTACCAACAAAGCTGCTGCCGAAATGCGCGAGCGTCTCTCCCAGCTTCTTGTGCAAGGTACTCGGGGTATGTGGGTTTGCACCTTTCACGCTATGTGCGTGCGCATGCTCCGTGAAGATGCCGACCTGCTTGGCTATACCAGTCAGTTTAGTATCTACGACGATGACGATTCGCGCCGTCTTATTCGCGACATTATGCAGGCGCTTGAGATTGACCAAAAGCAGTGCCCCATTAACATGGTTCGCTCAGTTATCTCAACAGCTAAAAATGGCATGGTTGGTCCCGATGAGTTTTTGGCACAGGCGCAGGACAATCCCAAAATGGCAAGCGTTGCTCGTATCTACTCTACGCTTGAACGCCGTCTTAGGGCAGCGAATGCCATGGATTTTGATGACCTTCTTGTTCGCACGCTTGAGCTCTTGCGTTCGCGTCCTGAGGTGCTTGAAAAATATCAGGAGCGTTTTCACTATATCAGCGTTGACGAATATCAGGACACCAACCGCGTGCAATACTTGATTGCTAATTTGCTGGCAGATAAGTATCACAATCTCATGGTCGTGGGTGACGACGACCAGTCAATTTACAGCTGGCGTGGTGCTGACATCTCAAATATCCTTGACTTTGAGCAGGATTTCCCTGAGGCAAAAGTTATCAAGCTTGAGCAAAACTATCGCAGTACCGGGCATATTTTATCGGCGGCAAACGCGGTGGTGCGCCATAATTCACAGCGCAAAGATAAGCGACTTTTCACCGCAGCAGGAGACGGCGAAAAAATACAAGCATTTCAAGCCTCAGACGAGCGGGACGAAGGCCGCTGGATTGCAGGCGAGATTGACAAACTGCACGATACTGGCATGAGCTACGATGACATTGCGGTGTTTTATCGCACGAATGCGCAATCGCGTATTTTAGAAGATATGTTTTTGCGTGCAGGCGTGCCGTACAAAATTGTGGGCGGCACGCGATTCTTTGACCGTGCTGAGATACGCGATGTCATGGCGTACCTTAAGATGGTGGTTAACCCGGCCGATGAGATGAGCGTGAAGCGTGTTATCAACACGCCTCGCCGCGGAATTGGTTCCACATCTGTGGCAAAGCTCGAAATTCTGGCACAGCAAAATCGCTGTAGCTTTTTCCAAGCATGCGAGATTGCAACTGCCGAGGTAGGCACCTTTAGCGCAAAAGTTAGACATGCGCTTGCCAACTTCGTTGAAATTGTCCGCGCTGGTCGTCGGATGGATGGCGAGCTTAAAGACGTGGTTGAGGCTATCATCAACGCAAGTGGTTTATTATCGGCACTCAGAGCCGAGGGCACCATGGAGGCCGAGGGTCGCATGGAGAATATCCAAGAATTTATGGGAGTTGCCGCTGAGTTTGAAGAAACGCATGACGATATTGAGGGGACGCTTGAAAGCTTGGCTGAGCTTAAGGCAGCAGGTCTTGCTGATATTCCAGAAGAGATGCTAGAACCGGTTGCTGCCACTCAAAACATTGCTGCTGCACAAGGAGTTGAACAAGGGGCGGCTGGGTTATCTAGCGCATCTTTTATTAAGGCTCATTCCACGGAGCGGGCTGCTAACACATCGCCTGCTACCTCAGACGCCGCGTCGAATCGTGCAAGTACTGCTTTGCAAACTGCGCAAGACCCCGCATTGACTGAGCGTATCTATGGCCCTCTTGCCTGCGCCGCCCTACCAGCGCTCATGGAGTGGCTGGCCTTGCGCTCCGACCTTGACACGCTGGCAGGAGGTAGCTCAGCTATTACAATGATGACCGTGCACTCATCTAAGGGCTTGGAGTTTCCGGCAGTCTTTGTGGCAGGCATGGAAGAAGGCATTTTCCCTCATGTCCCTACCTTTGCAGCAGCTGATGAACCCGGCAAGCTTGAGGAAGAGCGCCGCCTTGCATATGTGGCTATTACCCGCGCTCGCCAACGCTTGTTTTTAACCTATGCTGCCACGCGTCGAACCTATGGGTCTACGCAGGCTAATCCGCGTTCGCGCTTTGTTAACGAAATACCTGAGGCAGATATTACCGTAACCGGTGTGGGTTCGTCGGGTTTTGCAGGCGTGGGCTGGGAAAAGCGCGGTGACAGGCGGGGAACCTTTGGTTCAGGCACGTCGTCAGAGTATGGCGGCAATATCTTTGGGTCGTATACGCGCTCTGCTGGCGGTGCACAGCGACATCGTGGTATTTCGCCTGATGCGGGACGTGCTGCGGCGCGTTTTGGTGACCAACGTACTCAAAGCTTTGGCGCTGATAGTACGCAGGTTTTGCGTACTGCTGCTCCTCACCGCCCAGACCCGGCAAAGGCGCGTGAGGTCTTTCAGGTGGGAGACCGCATCAGCCACAAAACATTTGGTCCTGGAACCGTTATTTCAGTTGATGGAGACATGCTCGAAGTGCAATTTGAAAAATCGGGAGCCGTTAAAAAGTTACTGAAAGGTTTCGCACCTATTGTTCGGTTAGACTTGTGAGCTATTAACCAGCGACCACGAAAGGAAGTGACATGGTGGGTAGCGGCAAGCTGTCTTATGCACAGGCAGCAACAGTAGGCGTAACACTGTTTTCGATGTTTTTCGGAGCAGGTAACCTTATTTTGCCTCCGTTATTGGGATTACAGGCAGGCACCGATATTATTCCGGCGCTCGGCGGCTTTTTACTCACTGGTATTGGGCTTCCTATTTTGGGCATTGTGGTTGTGGCTCTGGCAGGTACCGCGCGTGCCCTTACCGATCGCGTACATCCCGTCTACGGACGTCTGTTTGTTGCAGCGATTTATTTGTCAATAGGTCCGTGCCTCGCCATTCCCCGCACGTCATCAACTTCGTTTGAGATGTTGGCACCACTACTACCAGCAAATGTGCCGCTTGAAACAGCGCGTTTGGTATTCTCGTTGCTCTTTTTTGCTGTTGCATTTTTGCTTGCGCTTCGTCCGGGGCGCTTAACAAAGCTTTTGGGTCACATTACAGGACCGGCTTTAATATTGCTTATCATTGCGGTAACTATGGCGGCAGTGTTTGACCCTGTTGAGTCTGTTGGGGCAGCTCAAGCTCCCTATAATCAAGCGCCGCTTGCACAGGGTTTTCTCAAGGGCTATGAGACCATGGATTTGCTGGCATCATTGACCTTTGGCATTGTTATTGCAACTAATATCCGTGCTTTAGGCGTGACTGAGCCGAGTGCCGTGGCGCGTGAAATCTCGCGTGCAGGTGCTGTTGCGGGTATCATCATTGGGCTTATTTACTGTGGATTTGCCTTTACCGGTGTTCAACTCTCAACTGTTATTCCTGATGCAACTAATGGTGCTACGGTGCTCAGCACATCTGCGCAAATGCATTTTGGGCAGGTGGGTGTTGCTATTGCAGCGGCAATCTTCTTGCTGGCATGTTTGAATGTGTGCATTGGTTTAATTAGCTGCTGTGGAAGCTATTTTCAGGAGGAATTTCCGCGCACAAAATACCTTGCTTGGGCAGCTGGCTTTGCAATTTTCTCATGCGTAGTTTCTAACTTTGGTCTTGATACCATTTTGAAGTTCTCAGTTCCGCTGTTAAACGCTCTGTATCCGGTGTCAATCACCTTGGTGGTTATGGGATTATTTCATCGCTTTGCCGATCGGGTGGCATATCTATGGCCTGTCGTTATTGGTGTTGTGACTGTGGTAAGTGTGAGTATGAGTCTACGCAGTGCTCTAGCCTCTGAGCTGTGGATTCCTTTTGATATGCTGCCTTTGGTTGATGTGGGTCTTGAGTGGGTATTGCCAGCGGTGCTTGCTGCCGTGCTTTGCATAAGTGTTAACGTATTAAGGCGTACCTCAAAAAAGCAGCAGCTTGCTTAGCTTTCGCCGGCTTGTTTTTGTTGTTCAAGATAACAAGACAGGGCTTTATTCAGGCTCTCGCAGGGTATTTGCTTGCTAGCTTGTGGGAGTGTTGAATAAGCGGAGGGATTGTTAATAATTTATACAAATCGGGGCTGAATGGCTCCGGTTTTGTTTTCAGGTACTACGTGCTTGCGCTACAATACTGAACGCTCAGACGTGACAAGTTGAGTAGTAAAGCTACTTACATGCAAAGGAATGAGACTATGGGTTTATTTGATGTATTCAAAAAGAAAAATACCAATACACAGCCAAGTGTACCTGAGCCTGTGACATGTGAGCCGGGGGCATTTGAACTTGCTGCTCCGGTATGTGGTCGGTTGGTCAAGCTTGCCGAGGTGCCAGACCCGGTATTTTCAGCTGAGGTGCTTGGAAAAGGTTGTGCGGTGTGGCCTGATGATGATGTTGTATATGCGCCGGTGAGCGGTACTGTCACGGTAGTTATGGGTCATGCGGTTGGCATTACCAATCATGAGGGCGTTGAGGTGCTGGTGCATATTGGTATAGATACGGTAAGCATGAACGGCGATGGCTTTACTGGATTTGTACATCAGGGAGATACGGTAGTTGCAGGTCAGGCGCTTATTCGTATGGATCGTATAAAAATTGAGGCAGCAGGTCATCCAGATTGTGTCGTGATGCTTGTATCAAATTCAGCTAATTATGCTGATGTTGCCTTGGTGGCTAACCCAGAGACGCATGTTACTGCAGGCACAACAGTGCTTTCAGTATATCAAAATGATATTAAAGACATGTAACGAATTGCTATAAAATAATATTCATTCGTTCACAATATTTAGGCTTTTGAGCTGCACAGCTTTAATATAGCTCAATAAAGTATAAACGCCCTGTTTGTATCAGCAGGGCGTTTTTATGTATAGTGACGTGATATGCATTTTTATACTATAAATACTCATTTTTACAGAAAAAAGAAAATCATCATAGGTTTTTATAGATTTTAGTATGCTTTTAAACAAGGCTAGTGTATTTGTGGGAGGAGGGATATCCGATGCTCAAGATAACAATATAAGTTGCGTTGGTTAAGTTCTATATGTTTACAGTTGAGTATTATAAGGAAGGAGCTGGCTGGAATTCTAGTACAAGAACGTTGTATGCCGATATAAAATAAAAGTAAATTAGTTGCTTGAATTATAGGAGTGTGATTGACATGAATAAAAGGGTAAAGCAAATGGCAGCTGGTCTTATGGTGGCAGTGACACTTCTCGGCTGCACATGTACTTTGGTATTTGCTGGTGGCGCTCCCTCTACAGCTCAATATTTACCTGGTCCAACAGGGAAGACGGCAATACAATCTGAAACCGATATAAGCTTTAAGCACGGTAATGTTTTGCATGTGCGCTATACATGGGACAGTGAGACAAAGCAAATGTATAGCGTTGATTCTGTGTATCAACAAAAGACCGGTCATGGAGTATCGCACTTGGTATGGAGGCATCGCGCTGACCTTACACCTGATGGTTATGTATTTGGAATTACATACTACGTGGAAGGTGAGGGCTGGACATCAGATATTGTCCAACTAAAAGCAGGACAGTAAGGCATTTTGTTCGCTTGGAGAAAGGCCGTATATGCATAGGAAGCTTTGTGTACAAACAAGCAGCTAAAATCTAGCATTCGATTCCTCTGCGCACTGTATTTATTTCCGTGTGTTAGCAATGCTGGCACACGGATTCTTTTTGCTCTGTCTCATAAGCCGGTTTCTCGGCAATTGCTCAAGTGCCGGCATATGTCCACAGCTACTGCAAAACCCTGACTCTGAGTAGCGTTATACAAAACTGGCGATAATGTCTATCTCTCCTGCAAAGTTTAGGGTGCCAACATGCGCAGGCGCTATAAGATGGTCACCTTTTTGTACGGTTCGCTCGTTTATTTGACCACGCCCGGCAATAACCGAAAGACACATAAAGGGGTGCGTTTGCTCAATCTCTAACTTGCTAGAAACACGCAAAAGCTGCACGGTGTAGTTCTCATTTGACTCAAGCTCAGCTACACCTGCCGCTGCCTTGGCAAATGAAAGTCCTGCGGTAGGTGCTGGGCGATGATACGCAATAACCTCAAGGCTTTGTGCCACATGCAACTTACGAGGTTTTCCGTCAGCACCAAGACGGTCATAGTCATACACCCGATAGGTAATATCGCTTGACTGCTGTGTTTCTAAAATGAGGGTACCGGCCTTAATGGCATGTACCGTACCTGGGTCAATCTGAAAAAAATCACCAGGATGAATGGGTATTTCGTTGAGCAGCGATTTCCAATTTCCCGCTTTAGCTTGGCGTTCAAAGGCTTCACGTGAGCAGGCATGCTGACCAACAATAATAGTTGCATCATCAGCGCAATCAAGGATATACCAGCATTCACGCTTTCCAAGGCTGCCATGTTCATGTTGGGCAGCATAGGCATCATCGGGGTGAACCTGAATAGATAAATCTTGCTCGGCATCAATGATTTTAACGAGGAGCGGAAACTCAGGTGCATTACAGCCAGTAAATAGTTGTTCGCGATAGTCCCTCCAGAGTTCAGAGAGGAGCATGCCGTCAAACGCGCCACCTATGACGCGACAGTCACCATGGGGATGTGCAGAAATTGCCCAGCATTCACCGATGGCGCCATCAGGAATGTCGTAGCCAAAGGAATCTGCAAGGTTTCGACCGCCCCAAATCATTTCATGAAATACAGGCGCGCATGAAATTAGTGCGGTCTGAGCCGTCGGCTGCACCATCTAAACCTCCTTGAGATAACTTAGGCTGCCTGCGCATAATGCCAAGTCTGTAAGCACGTAAGTATAGACAGCTCAGCACCTAGGTCGTATCTGTTTCTCTCAATTGTGGTACAAGAAACAGATACGGCGCATGCCCGTGCGCGGCGTGCTAACCAAGTAACACCCGCGTTGCTGTTATTTGGTGCCGAAATTATTGTCACGCAGAGCGATATAAACTCACTCAGCTAATTGCATAACGCAATATAACAAGCACATGTATAAATGTGCATGATACACTTTTCCACGCTAAACAAGATGGCTTTCGTACACAGAAAAACTCATTTCAAATCATAAAGTTTCAATTGCTTTACTTGAATAAAGAATGCCAGATTAAGGGAATACATGAATACTGAATTATTAAATAGTGCATAAAACCAGGCAGATTTTTGAATAAATTTACAGCACTCTAATTTTACATATTCACAAAAAAATATGAATATAATATGCATATTATGCTAAAAATAGAGTACATAAGCCGCTGAGAAATTAGAAAAAATCCGCTTTGTTTCCGTTCACCTTCTAAAAGCTACCGTCCACCAAGAAAGCTATGCATTTTGTATAATCTTGTATGGTTACTGCGTACTATGAAGAGTGCCAGAGCGCCTAGGGGAGCGCTGACCGACTCGTTGAAGGGAAGGCGAGATGAAAGTACGTAATTTTGTACGAAGGGTAGCAGGGGGGGGCATGCTTGCGGCGTCGCTCATTATGGCGGCACCGTTGAACGCCTTGGCCTGTACCCAGGTTTATGTGGGTTCAGATCTCACGGCTAATGGTTCCACCTATGTGGGGCGCGCTGAAGACTGGAAACCGCGCTATGTAAAAGGCTTCGGCATTCAGGAGCGCATGGAAAACAAAGTGTTCCGTTCGTTTGAAAATGGTGACACGGTTGAGGGCTTTGAGTACACGCTACCCGGCACGTCATATCGCTACACCTATCTTCGCGACCTGCCATCGGAGTGGGATGCAGAAGATGATGAAGCGGCATCACGTGTCTATTCTGAGGCAGGTATCAACGAAAAGGGTGTAGCCGTTTCAGGCACCTTGACGCTTGACTATAATGAGCGAGCAAAAGCAGCTGACCCTAATGTTGCAACCGGTATTGGTGAGTACAACATGGGTGACTATGTGCTCTCAGTAGCCGATAACGCACGCGATGGTGTGCGTAAGCTCGGCAAGATTATTGACGAGCACGGCTCATTTGATCAAAACATGGTCATTATTGCAGATGCCAATGAGACGTGGCTGTTTTCACAGGTTTCTGGTCACCAGTGGTTTGCTATCAAAATGGCAAGCGATGTAGTATCGGTAAACCCCAACATTGGCCGTCTTCAGTACAAGGTAAACCTTGACGATGAGAATGCCTGTATTCACTCGGAAAACCTCGTAAAGCTTGCTCAAGAACATGGCTTCTTGGTTAAATATGAAGACGATACCCCTAATATCTTTGCAAGCTATGGTTTAGAAGACCCAGGTTCAGCGCAGTGGACGCGCTATGTTCAGGGTCATGCCTATTTTGGTGACGTGCTCAAAGAGGGTACCGACTATACGGTTAGCGCTAATGGTGAGGTAAGCTCCGTTGCTAATCCTCAGCTTACCTTTAAGCCGAGCGGCGACAAGATTGACACCTTTAAGGCACTGCGCGCACTTTGCGCCCGCGGAGAGCAAACGCCAAATCTCAACGCAAACCTCAATGCGTACCTCTACGCCATTGGTAACAATCGCACAACTGAAGCTCATTTGTTTGAGATTCGCAAGGGTCAACCGCAAGACATTGCTATTGTTCAGTGGCAGGCACTGTCTCGCTGCGAGTTTAGTGTGTATTTTCCCATTTATTCAGCGCTGTTAACCGAGGTTCCTGAGGAGTACTTCCCCGCATGGAACACCATCGACTCCGCTCACATGGGGGATGACGATAGTGTTACCGAGGCTATGAAGGATGAGCCGGGTAAGATTCTCGACTATGTCTTTATGGACATCAATACGCTTGCATACAACAACCGTGGTACCGTGGCTGAAGGTGCTCGTGCCTATCTGGACGCTGTTCAGCGCTCGATTATTGCGCAGCACAATGTTGTAGACGGTATTATGAAAAATACCGCCCCTGAAAAGCGTAGTGCACTTGCAAATCGTCTTTTTGACGAGGCAACTGAGGCGCTGTATGCCAAGGCAAAGGGTCTTTTGAACGAGATTCGTGCGTATATCAATGCTGGTGACTTCTCACAGAAGTTTAAGGCAAGCGATTTGGGTGAAGACGGTATGCTTCGCACGCCGCTTAACTACGCTGGTCACTTTGTTGAGCCGAGCTTTACTATGCAGCCTGCTTCGGCAAACTACAAGCTTGGCGATGCTGCGCAGCCTCTAATGGCTCACGCTGTGGTGCTTGAGGGCGTTGAAGGTGCCGATTCTACGGTTAGGTATCAATGGTATGAGGTTGGTGCTGCTGAGAATACTGGTGAGCGTGCCGCAAATAACAACGATCGCGCAATCGCTGGTTCAATGAGTGCAATGTTGCCTATTGATACGTCGATGGCAGGAACTCGCAGCTACTACGTTGTTGCTACCTCTGCTACTGGCTTAACAGCAGTTTCTGAAACGGCAACAGTTACTGTTTCAGAGAAAGAAGCAATTGAGACTCCCAATCCTGAGAAGGAGCCTGGTGTAACTCCCAAGAAAAAGGTAGTGGACGAGAAAAAGCCAGGCAATATGTCTCATAAGACGATGCCAAATAAAGCTAAAACTATGCTACCTAAGACGGGCGACTTTGTTGCTGGTGCCGTAAGCATCGTAGCTGCTCTTGGCGTTGTGGCTGCTGGTTCTGGCGTCGTGATGAACCGTCGTAAGAAGCGTTAAGTAATCTGTTTGTAGTAGCTTGCAGCAATACAATATGCAACAAAGAAACGGGCATCCAAGCGGGTGCCCGTTTTTCTTGCATAAAGCATGCACTCTTCGTCTGGTAAAGGCTTGAGCGGGTAAAAATCGTGCTAGGATACAGCTATCTGTGAGTTAAAAAACTGTGAGGAGTTTTATGAGTACCATCCTCGTAACCGGACACCAAAACCCAGATAACGACGCTATTATGTCGGCTGTTATGTTTGCGCAGCTCAAAAATCAGCTCAACGACGGAAATACCTATGTTCCGTGTCGTTTGGGACCGCTTCCTCGTGAGACTCAGCTTGTGCTCGAAAAGTGGGGCATTGAAGAGCCTCAGTTGCTTGAGAAGATTGAGCCCCCAGCAGAGGGCGAAGAGCCGGTTAAGCTTTATCTAACTGACCATAATGAGAGTGGTCAGTCAGTTCCAGGACGTGAGCATGCTCAGCTGTTGGGTCTTGTTGATCATCACCGCGTTGGCGATTTTGAAACTGCTCAGCCACCCTTTATGGTGGTGTTGCCGTGGGGGTCAAGCTGCACGGTCATCTCGTATCTCTTTGACGCATATGGCATTACCCCAACTGATGCTCAGGCGGCATGCTTGCTTGCAGCCATGATGACCGATACTGTTATGCTTAAAAGCCCAACAACCACTGATGTTGATCGCAAGTTTGCAGAGCGTCACGGCAAGCAACTTGGGGTTGACCCTGTTGAATATGGAAAAGAGATTTTTAAGAGCCGTGGGTCGGGTGATTTTACGCCTGAGCAAATGGTGCGTCGTGATATTAAATGCTTCCCCGTTAACGGTGCAGATTTGTATATTGGCCAGTATGAGACGGTCGATGGTGCCGCTGCGCTTGAACAACTTGCAGAGATTCGTGAGGCGATGGAAGCATATCGCCAAGAAAAACAGGCTGCTGGTGTGGTTCTGCTGATTACCGATATTTTGGAAGAGGGCTCTCAGGTGTTGCTCTGCGGTGATACTCAGGCAGCACAGGAGGGTCTGGGCATTACTGATGAGCCTGAGGGCGTTTGGATGCCAGGCGTTTTGTCGCGCAAGAAGCAGGTTGCAGCTCCAATTTTGGCGGTAGCACAGTAAGCAATCCCTCTTGAAATGTTGGCGCCTATGTATGTACGTGAGTTGTTTGCTGCATAGGGGCCTGCCGCACAAAGAGGCATGAAGTAGCAGCCAATCAGGCTAGTATCGTATAAGACACAGCCCGTGTAATGCGCGGGCTGTGTTGTATAGCAGTAAGGCCGTGTGCCGGGAAGGTGATATGGAAAACATTGAGCTTGTATATACCAACAAACAACAAAAGCGTCTGCGGCGCAAAAGCATGTATGAGGAGATTACCGATAACGGTACCATCGCTGCAGCTGTTATGGTGCTCGCGGCTGTAGCTGCGGTGATAGTTGCTAATTCTGATGCGTTTGAGCTGGTGCATCAGCTGCTTATGATGCCGTTTGGCGTGAACATAGGCACGCTTACATTGACCATGCCACTTGAGGTTTTTGTAAACGACTTTCTTATGGCGATTTTCTTTTTGTTGGTAGGTATTGAGCTTAAGTTTGAGATGACGGTTGGTGAGCTGCGCCAGCCCAAGCAGGCTCTCTTGCCCATGCTGGCAGCTGTTGGAGGCGTAGTTGCGCCGGCTGCCATCTATGCAGTGCTCAACAAAAGCGGTGCTATACATGGCTGGGCTATTCCTATGGCAACCGATATTGCCTTTGCATTAGGGGTTCTATCGCTGCTAGGCAATCGAGTTCCTGCTGGTGTACGTGTGTTTTTTAGCACGCTTGCCATTGCAGATGACCTGCTTGCCATTGTGGTTATTGCCCTGTTTTATGGCTCAAGTCCCGATTTTTTGTGGCTGGGTGCCGCTGCGGCTACTACCTTGGTGCTGTGGGCGCTTAACCATACGGAACACGTACGACTTGCGCCTTATATGGTACTGGGTCTAG
Organism: Collinsella sp. zg1085; assembly: GCF_018889955.1. GTDB lineage: Bacteria > Actinomycetota > Coriobacteriia > Coriobacteriales > Coriobacteriaceae > Collinsella. The sequence continues at coordinate 1,413,737 of NZ_CP076545.1, read as the reverse complement.
TTCTGTGGTTTTGCCTGTTTCAATCGGGCGTACATGCAACCCTTGCAGGTGTTATCTTGGCGTTTTGCGTGCCCTCAGGTACGGGTTTGCGCTTATCGCGGCTTACAACATGGCTAGAGGATGCTGCCTTGCCTGAGCTGGAAGACAACTATGACGAGGACGCGCACGTTCTTGGTCAGCATGAGTTTACGGCAACGGCTGTTGAGCTTGAACGCACCATTCACCGTGTATCGCCGCCGTTGATTCGTCTGGAGCGCGCGATTGCAACACCGGTTAACTTCATTATTTTACCTATCTTTGCCTTTGTAAATGCACAGGTACGCTTGGTTGATGAGCCGCTGTTGGCACTGGCCATAGACCCTATCTCCATTGGAGTTTATCTGGGCATGTTGCTGGGTAAGCCGCTTGGTATTTTTAGTGTTACTGCCATTATGGTAACGACAAAGCTTGCTGAGTTGCCTGAACGCGTGAGCCTTGCGCATATTGCCGGGGTCGGGGTACTTGGCGGAATTGGTTTTACCATGTCAATCTTAATTGCAGGTCTTGCCTTTGCCGGTGAGCCTCATGAGATTCTTGCTGCTAAAGCAGCTATTTTAGCGGGTTCGGTTACGGCGGCGCTTGCAGGCTTGTTAATTATGCGTGTTGCCGTTGCACGCGCAGGACATGCTCTGGATGACAAGGGGGCTTAGCAGCGCACTTGAAGCGGGTGATGGGCTACCAGCTTGAAGATGCTGTGTCCATTGCTAGAGAACTGTCGTGTTGGTCTTTTGGGTGCACCGGGCTTAACTATGCTTTTTCGAGTCGTTCTTTGAGTTCTTCAATTTGCGTAATGCCTCTACCCATGCGTCGCATAGACTCATTGATTTTGCTTTGCACATACACATCTACAAAGACATTGTCTAAAAAGATGTCGATGCCGCTGATAAGCCCATCAAGGTCAAGGTCAAGCGCGGTGATATTCTGCATCTCCGTAGCTTCATGCATAAAACGTTGAACAGCTCCGCGTGCTTGCTCAAATTCTCTATTGGCTGCCCTAAGGCGTTGGTGCTTGATATATGAGCTCATCATGCCGCCTGCAAATATATCAAACAAGCCCCATTTTTTTGCTGATTTAAGAGCATCAAAACAACGCTTGAGATGTATAAGCGCCTCGTCAGCAGCTTTAATTGCTTCGTGTTTTCGTTGCACGTTGTTCTGTGAATAATTGCCGTATGTCATGGGTCAGCCCTGTTCTACTCTACGGTTCCGTATAGGTTGCCCCAGCCGTGTGCCGCTAATGCCGAATTAAGCTGGTCACACATGCGGCTTCGTTCATAGTTTCCCGGCGGAAGTAAACTTACGATTTCAAGCAGGTCATCGGGTAAGTCGAGGATTTCCGCTTGCACCATAACATCAAGCCGGTCAACTTGGTCATGTCCGGTATAAAGGCTATCAACCAAGCGCTGCAGCTCGCCAAAGGCTTCGGATTGAAAGGCAAATTGCTCCATTGAGTCATCCTTAACTTGTAGTTTCTCCATTCAATATAGCATGCTGCGCTTTTGAAACAGCGGAGGGCTATACTCCTGCAAAGGGAAAGCAGGACAAGTTTGGGCGTATGTTGTTTGGTGTAGCACATATAGACTTACACTATGCACAACAAGGCGCACGCCTGTTCTTGCATATGCTTCTGGCAGCTTCATGCTGCGCCTGAGATGTGTTCTAGGGCATGGTAGAAAGGAAAACCGGTGTCAAACATATATCAACAGATGACCGATGACGAACTTCGTGTGGCACGTGAGCGCTTGAGCTGCCAGGCTGATGAAATGAGGGCTCGTCATTTGGCGCTTGATATGGCGCGTGGCAAACCTTCTCCTGCTCAGGTTGATTTATCGCGTCCTATGCTTAGCATATTAGGCAGTGATGCAGATTTATTTGACGAGGGTATTGATTGCGCCAACTACGGCTGCTTTGAGGGGATTCCTTCTGCCCGCGCTCTTGGCGCTGAGCTTCTAGGCTGCTCGGCTGAGCAGTGCCTTGTGCTGGGTTCATCAAGTCTTTTAATTGAGCATGATATTTTGGCGATGTTTTGGCACTGCGGCACCGGTGGGGCTGAACCATGGGGTAGTTATAGCGCCGCGCATGACGGTGTTTTGCCGCAAGTGCTTTGCCCGGTTCCTGGATACGACCGCCACTTTGGCATTTCAGAAAACCTAGGTATGCTCAACATAGTGGTTCCCATGACAGAAACAGGTCCTGACATGGATGTGGTTGAGCGGCTGGTTGCTACAGATGATTCCATTAAAGCCATTTGGTGTGTTCCCAAGTATTCAAACCCAACTGGTATTACCTATAGCGACGAGGTTGTTCGTCGCTTGGTGAGCATGAAGACAGCGGCCCCCGATTTCAAAATTCTTTGGGATAACGCCTACTGTGTTCACGACCTCTACGATACGGGTGATGAGCTGGCAAACATCTTTGAGCTGGCGCGTGCTGCAGGTCATGAGGAGCGTGTGGTAGCCTTTGCATCTACATCAAAGATAAGCTTTCCTGGTTCGGGTATTGCTTTTGTGGGAGCATCCCATGAGCTTATTGCAGAGTTTTCGGCGTATATGAAGGCGGGCTTAATCAGTGCCGATAAACTCAATCAGCTTCGGCATACGCGCTTTTTGCCTACATCTGCAGCGCTGCGGGAACATATGGCTCAACACGCCGCGCTTTTGCGTCCGCGCTTTGAGCTGGTTGAAACCATGCTGTCAGAGGGCTTGAGCAATACTGGCTTAGCAACGTGGACGCATCCGCGTGGTGGCTATTTTGTGAGCTTTAACGGTCCTGTGGGGTCAGCGCGGCGCATTGTTGCCTTAGCCAAGGAATTAGGGGTTACCTTAACGCCTGCCGGTGCAACGTTTCCGGCTGGACAAGATTTCGCAGATTGCAATATTCGCATTGCTCCAAGCTATCCCTCACTTGAAGATTTACGGGCAGCACTTGAGGTGCTTGTGCTTGCAACACATGTGGTAGGTGCTGAACTTGCAGCTCAGGAGCGCGGTATTGCATAGGGTTCGCTTGGTTGCCCACGAGCCTTAACGGGCAAGCAAAGCTGTTTTACATATGCGCGAATATGTGCGACTGCCTTAGGTATATCTGTTTGACCGTATGAGTTACCGCGCAACTGTGTGGTTCTTTTTCAAGGCAGGCGGCATTTATTCTGCTGTCCCTTTCATGATGATAGGGAGGTTTGCTTAGGTACTCTTGTGTGCATCGGTACAATGGAGCGCACATAACAACGTGGATAGTACGTGGTATGGAGGAACTTGATGGAGCTGTCAATTCAAACTACACCGTCGCCTGAGACCTATGGCATCGTCGTTTCAGGCGAAATTGATATTTCTAATGCCGACCAGCTGCGCAATGCTATTAACCTAGCGCTTGAGCAGCCAACCGACCGTGTTGAGCTTAATTTTTCAGGTGTGAGCTATATCGATTCAACTGGTATTGGTGTGTTGGTGGGCGCAGCTCATCACGCTGAGGAGCGTGCGCGGGGCTTCGCAATTGTTCATGCGCAGGCCAATGTAGCGCGTGTTGCTCAATTGCTTGGTGTCGCTGATGAGATTGGCATTTCAGCAGAGTAGAGGCTGCCTTGTTCGCTTGGGCGCAGTGATGCGCGAAGCGGGTTATAATGGGCAAATTGCATGTATGTTTAAGCTCTAGGTGAGGGTTTAATCATTGAGGCACCCGGAGGTCTGAGTGTTTGGCATAGGTTCAACTGAGCTGGTGATTATTTTAGTCTTCGGCTTTCTTTTGTTTGGTCCTGATAAGTTGCCGCAGATGGGTCGCACGCTGGGGCGTGCGCTGCGTCAATTTAGAGAGACGCAGGAGAAGATGACTACCATGGTGCAGTCTGAGGTAATTGACCCCATGACTGAGGTGGTTGGGGATCCGCTCAAAACGGTGAGTGCTGCAGTTGCTGGTGCCACGCAAAAAGACCTCGATGCCGACGCTGACATTGAACCCGAGAAAAAATCGCGTTCGACTGAGACCTTTGCGGAGCGACGTGCTCGTTTAGCCGCTGAGAAAGCAGCGCAAGAGGCAGGGGAACCATCTGGGGTGCGTACAGATTTGGAGGCACACGAGTCAGCTGGTGAGACATCTGAGCTAGGTGAGGGAGCTGAGAAGGTTGAAGCAGGCGCGCCAGCGTCTCAAGCTGCTGAGGCTAAGAGCGTGTTGCCCGGTGATGCAGCCTCTCAAGAAGCGTTAAGTTCTGCGGGTGATTCTGTTCAAGCTGCAGAGGATTCAGCTGCGCGTACTGCTGCAGTACCCGATGTTCAGCAAGTTGAGATTCAAACAACTGAAGATTTGTATGCCCGTCGCCGCCCGCGTCGGCGTCCAGTTGCAGGAACTACTAAAGACGAACAGCTTTCTGTTGCAGGCGCTTCGGGTGGCTCAAGTAGCTCAGGGGCTCAGCCTTCTGTGGCTGCAACGGAAGAAGAAGCTCCTGTTGAGGACATGCAACCCAAAGCTACATCAGAAGAAGGAGGTGAGCAGTAATGCCCATCGGACCCGCGCGTATGCCCTTGCTTGATCACCTTGGTGAGCTGCGTCGACGCATGACCATTGTGGTGGTTTCTCTGCTGGCAGCAACGATTGTGCTTTACTTTGCTGCTCCTGTCATTGTTGATATTCTTAAAGAACCTATTCGCCCCTATTTACAACCGGGTGAAGACCTTTCGCTGCTCGGCTCTCTGAGCGGTTTCTCAATTAAATTTGGCGTAGCCCTACGAAGCGCTATCATTATGTGTACGCCCATGATTTTGTGGCAAATTCTGGCCTTCTTTTTGCCAGCACTTAAACCTAAAGAGCGCAAATGGGTGGTTCCAACAATTTTTGCCGCCGTGGCTCTGTTCTTTATTGGTTTGATTTTTTGTTACTTCATCATCGCGCCTGCTGCTTTTGAGTGGTTGATTGAGGAGAGTCGTTCAGTAGCTCATGTAATACCTGAGCTTAAAGACTATATCGACATTGAAATTCTGCTCATGATTGGATTTGGCATCGGTTTTGAGCTGCCACTCATTGTGTTTTATCTCGCGGTATTTCATATTGTTCCCTATGCAAGTTTTCGTGCCGCATGGCGTTATATCTATGTCATTATGCTGGTGGTCTCGGCATCGGTTACCCCTGATGCAAGCCCAGTTACCTTGATGTTTATGTATGCAGCCATGCTGTCGCTGTACGAGATTTCACTGCTGGTGACGCGCCTCATTATTGTGATGCGCGAAGGTAAGGCAGGTCTTACCGGTAGCCGGCTCGATTTTCTAAAGAGCGATGACGAGGACGAAGGCGAGTAGGCTCGTTGTATGCTTGTGTAGCTAATCTACTCGGTTGCAACGTTAATCTACTTGCATGAATTACTACGCAACATGGACATCTGTCACTTTGGCAAAACTGACGAATTTGTACTCTCTATAACCCAGCGGGTTAGTATTTTATTTACAAAGCTGCAGGTAGATGATTCGCGCGTAAAGTGACAGTTGTCGCTTTATGCCAAATTCGTCAAAACTGACAGATTTTTGCGTCAAATTAGTCATTTTTGCCAAAGCGACAGGTGTAGCTTATTCAATCAAATATACATAGTTTTGTCGGTGAGCGGAGCGTGTATCTCCGTGAGCGGTATGTAGAGGCTTTTACGGGGACGTTTACCAGTGTCTTTGCAGCTTTATGCTATGTTTTTATCAAAGAAGTAAGCAGGTTCTATGTCGTGCTTCGTTTATTTGGCGCGCTAAGGTTACGCCTTCAAACGGAGTTATGACACCAATATTTGATGCATTACCCACGTAACGTATCGATATGAAACAGTTGTACCTCGAAGATAGGAACACGTATGCAAGGTTGTCGGCGTAGCGTTTTATCTGTTCATGGCATAGTTCGAGGTGGGCTTTTGCTGCTTCTTGCATCGTCGCTAAGCTTGATGTCGCTCTTTACAGTACCTGTTATGGCATTTGCTCAGAATCAAGCGCCGTCTGCCCATCGTGTTTTTGCAGCTATCGCGGCTCCGCGCACAAGGGCTGAAGAGGCGCCGTCTGTTCGTTCTGCGACGTCAACACAGATGAGCTCTGCTCCTGAGCGCTTTTATATCAACCGAGTTAGCAATCCAGACATGCGCACCCAAAACTTCGATGGCAACTGGAAGTTTAAGCTCGGCGATGCTTCCGGTGCTGAGAACCCTTCGTTTGATGACTCTGCTTGGGAGCATATTAATCTTCCGCATGACTACAGTATCGACCAAGAGCGTACACGGGCTGGTGAGGCAGAAAGTTCCTATCTTTTGGGCGGCATTGGCTGGTATCGCAAAGCCTTTGAGGTAGGAAAAGAGCTTGCGGGTAAGCGCTTGCGCATCGACTTTGACGGTATTTATATGGATGCCACGGTCTATGTGAACGGCAAGAAGCTCGCTACGCACCCGTATGGCTATTCACCCTTTGGCATCGACATTACCAGCGAGGTAAAGGTAGGCGCTCAGAATTTTATCGCAGTGAGCGTGAATCATCAGACGCCTTCTAGCCGTTGGTACTCGGGGTCGGGTATTGGTCGTACGGTCGAGCTGGTGGTGACCGACCAGGTGCATGTTAGCAAAGATGGCGTGGTTGTGACTACGCCTGAGCTTGCAGCAGGCAAGACACAAAACGTACGAACCCATCTTGCAACAACTGTGGAGAATGGCAGCACCGCGCCGGCAAGCGTCACACTTGAACAGTCGATTTTCAAGGTTGGTGGTGACCCGGCAGCACCTATCGTTACTAACACCGCGCAGGCGGTTGAGATTGCCGCCGCTGGGCGTGCCGTCATTGAGACTAATCTTATTGCACCTGCGCCTGAGCTTTGGAGCACGGCGAGCCCCAATCTTTATACCGTGCGCACGCAGGTGAAGGTTAACGGTGTCGTTGTTGATACCTACGATACAGAGTTTGGCTATCGCTTTTTTAGCTTCGATGCTAACGAGGGATTCCTTCTCAATGGCGAGCACATAAAGCTCAAGGGCGTTTGTCTGCATAACGACCAGGGCGCGCTTGGTTCCGTAGATACCGAAGCGGCGCTTCGTCGTCAGGTGCGTATTCTCAAGGATATGGGTGCAAACTCCATCCGCACATCCCACAACACGCCGCCGCGTGCGCTCGTCAAAATCTGTAATGAGGAAGGTATCCTCTTGGACCTTGAGGTTTTCGATGGGTGGACGGCCGATAAAAACGGCAACGTGAACGATTACGCGCGCTTCTTTAATAAGGCGATTGGTGAGACCCGGCTTGAGGGCGCTAAGAGTTCGATGACCTGGGCGGAGTTTGACCTTAAGCAGAGTATTGCCCGCGATATAAATGCCCCGTCAATCATTATGTGGTCGGTGGGCAACGAGATGATTACCGGTGCTTCTCGGGGCTTTGATGCCACGGCGCACGAGAGCCTGCTGCGCTGGGTTGGTGAGGCTGACCGTACACGTCCTGTCACGCTCGGCGATAATCAGCTCCTCTCCGGCCGTCAAACCTATAACCCGCAAAAAACTCACGAGGCTGGCGGCATAATTGGCATCAACTATTCCAGTCTGAACAACTACGACAATCAACACCGGCTCCATCCCGATTGGCGCTTCTACGGCTCCGAGACGGCGTCTGCGGTGAACAGCCGTGGCGTGTATAGCACACAGGGTAGTATGGTGGACGCAGGTGGCATGCAACTTACCTCATACGACACCTCAGCTGTGAGCTGGGGACATGTTGCCTCCCAGGCTTGGTATGCCACGATTGCTCGCGACTTTGTAGCTGGCGAGTATGTGTGGACTGGCTTTGATTATCTGGGTGAACCGACGCCCTGGAACGGTGTTGCTGCGGGCAGCACGGACCGAAACCCATCTTGGCCGTCTCCCAAGAGCTCGTACTTTGGCATTATTGACACGGCAGGCCTACCTAAGGATTCGTTCTACTTTTATCAGTCTCAGTGGAATGACGCTAAGCATACACTGCACATTCTCCCAGTATGGAACGAGGAGCTGGTGGTTAAGCGGGGAGCCGACAAGCGGGTACCTGTGGTGGTGTACACCGACGCACCGGCTGTTGAGCTTTGGCTGAGAACTGCAGATGGCACAGAAAAGCTGGTAGGTGCGCGAAAGCAATTCACTAAGAAAACGACACCGGCCGGCTATGAATACCAGATTTTTGGGGAGAACTCTACAAACCATCGGGATTTGTATCTTACGTGGGATGTTCCCTTTGAAGCTGGCACGCTTTATGCTAAGGCCTTCGATGCGCAGGGAAACCCTATTGACACCGCAGGTAGCGAGTGGGACGGTCGCAAAAGTGTATCTAGCGCGGGTCCGGCAAAGCGCCTCTTAATTGAAGCGGATCGAAGTTCCATCAGCGCCAACGGTGACGACCTCTCTTACCTGACCGTGAGTATTCTCGATGCTGAGGGACGCATGGTGCCCGACGCTACCAACCGCGTGACGTTTTCGGTGGAGGGCGCTGGCACGCTTGCGGGTGTGGACAACGGTTCTTCCCCCGATCACCAATCTTTCCGTGACAGTAACCGCGCAGCTCATGCGGGGCAGCTTGTGGGTATTGTCCGTGCGAATACCGCAGGCGGAACTCTTAGAGTGACGGCACGTGCTGAGGGCCTTGAGAGCGCGACTGCAACTATTGCGGTTGCGCCTGTTAGTGGGCCTTCTGCTGAAAAGGCGGTTGACAACGTTAAGTTTTCTCGTTTCCACTATGTGAAGCGCGGCTCTGAGCTGGAGCTTCCAAAAACCGCCGAGGTCACCTATGTGGATGGGTCGGTTACAGGCGCGGAGGAGATTACTTGGGACGAAGTGAATCCTGCCTTGCTTGGTGAGCTTGGCACCTTTACGGTGAACGGGACGGTTGCCGGAGCACAGATTGAGGCCACGGTGCTTGTGCTTGATAACGTTGCCGCCATGCTTAACTACTCTGCGATGGTCCCAGCAGGTCAAGTGCCCATTATGCCCGATGCGCGCCCAGCGGTTATGGCTGACGGCCAAATCTTGAACGTAAGCTTTCCGGTGACCTGGAAGATGCCCACCGCCGATGCATTTAAGACCGAGGGGGTCGTTTATATTGATGGTACGGCCAATGTGTTTGGCGTTGATGTGGCGGTACATGCGAAAATCCGCGTTGAGCGCGAGAGGGTTTCTGTGGGTGAAAACGTAGCCCACAAGAGCAATGCTACGCTCTCTGAGCTTACGCAGAGCGTACCTGAGGGGTTACAGTCAGATTCGCTTAGTGCGGTGAACGACGGTGACACAGCCTACACAAGCGCGGGTTCGGGCGGCAGCAATAGGCGCTGGACTAACTACGCGTTTGCTCAAGCGGACGCCAATAACACGCGCTCAAGCATTACGTTTCGCTATAACACGCAGACGCGTTTTGCACAGGCGAGGGTGCATTTCTTTACCGACGACTACACGGCATATTATCCCGATGCTGGAACCACCAAGATGTATATTTCGGCCGACGGCACGGAAGGGAGCTGGACTGAGGTTCCCGTGCGGGAGACCATCACCGATGTTTCGCAAAACGTGAAGCGCTATACCCTCGATTTTGACCCGGTTGCTGCAACGTTTGTCAAACTTGAATTTAAGAACCCGGCAGGGCAACCTGCTGCAGGAGGCAGGTTCCGCAAGTGTATTGGAATTACAGAGATTGAGCTTATGAAGGCTGAGGGTAGCTATAGCATCGGATCTGCAGCTGCACTTGAGAGCCTTGCGGTCAACGGACAGGTAGCGCCAAAGACAGCTCTTGGGCGCGGCGCGTTTGAAACTCGTGCCCTCATGGCCGAGGTAGCGGCTACAGGCAAGGACAACGCTGCGGTTACGGTACTTCCTGCTTATAACGACGAGATAAAGATTTTGCTTGAGTCTGAGGACCACAGCAAGATGAGCTCATTTAGCATCAAGCTCAATACGGCCCCAGAGAAACACCTTGAGGATTATGACTATCCGGTTGATAATCTCAAACTCTCTGCGGGCACCGAAAAGAACCCGCCTGCCGGTAACGATGGACCGATTGCCTACGCGTTCGATGGCAACGAGGCCACGATGTGGCATGGTGCCTATGATAATACTGACGCAGGAAAACTCTGGGCAGTCATGGAGCTCAAAAAGCCTGCGAGCGTCTTTGGTCTTCGTTACTTGCCCCGCGCAGACGGCAGCAATGGTACGGTGAGTGAGTATCTGGTGCAGTATAGCGATGACGGTACCACTTGGAAAAATGCTGCCACGGGCACCTGGGATACCGGGGCAGGGTGGAAGATAGCAAGCTTTGACAAGCCTGTATCTGCGCGCTTTATTCGCTTCACAGGGCTTGAAACGGTGTCCCTTGTGGCAGATAGGCGGTTTATCTCGGCTGCAGAGCTTCGCCTGAGTGCTGCGGCTCCAACAGTCGACATTGCTGATGCTGAACAGGTTGCGATTAAGGTTCCTTCTGTCGTCACGGTTGACCGGATTGATGGAGAACACCCTGTAGGCGCGATGGAGCTCGACGAGCGAGTTACACACGGCGACAAGACGCTTGTGTATGGCATGGATTATCTGCTCTCGTTTGCAAACAACACTGCTCAAGGCACTGCGACGGTGACTATTGAAGGCATTGGTGCGTATTCGGGGACGGTTACGCGAACCTTCAAAATTGAGAAAGCTGAGCCGGTACTTGCCGGTATTGCCGTGAAGACTGCACCAACTAAGACCGTGTATACGGAGGGCGAGACACTCAACCCCGCTGGTCTTGTACTTGCACTCACCATGAGTGACGGCACGGTGTCCAATGTCGCGTATGATGCGGATACCGCAGGCTCGTTTGGTTTTAATCCAGTACTTACTACGGTGCTCACGGCTGCCGATAACCTAGACTTTACCGTTTCCTATGGTGGAAAAACGGCGGTGTTCTCGGTGAGTGTGATGGCACATGGGACTCAGGTTGACCCGCAGCCGGGAGAGGCAACACCAGGTTCTAGTTCTGGGGAGATTGCCACGCCTAACCCTGGCACAGAGCCCGGTCAAGATATTCCCGCGCCGCCAAAGTCTGGCACCGGTGCTGGTGTTGTTACCCAGCCGAATTCAACGGTTAAGCCGGGCTTGCATGCGCGAAAGAACGCTCGCAGTCTTCCGTCAACGGGCGATTTGTTAACAGTGACCATTGGTCTTTCCGGGGCAGCCGTTGTAGTGTTCGGGGTTGCCATGATGATTCGCCGTTGGCGCGGCTTGTCTGAAAGGAGATAGGGCATCTCAAAAGGGTGTGCGCACACGTAAAATGGTCAAGGGTCGCTTTGGCAAAAATGACGAAAAAGTACTCTCTATAACCCAGCGGGTTAGTATTTGATTTATAAAGCTGCAGGTAGATGAGCTGCGCGTAAAGCTACAGGTGTCTCTTTACGCCAAATTCGTCAAAAATGACAGTTTTCTGCGTCAAATTAGTCATTTTTGCCAAAGCGACAGGTGTAATTTATCAATACGTTTGTACTGCTAGTGCACGGCGTAATATCGTTGTCTGATGAGAAAACTGCACAGATTGTTGGGTTAAATCAACCGAACATACATATTTTTGCTCGTGAGTTACATATAAGAAACTAGTGCAACTACATTTTGGTATGTCCGCATGTTTGTGGTATGGTGCTGACATAGATTTGAGCTGGTTCTAGATTGTGTTTCGTTTATCAGGTGGGCTATAGTTTGTCTCTTTTAGACGGAACTTTGACACTACGGTTTGGCATATGAGCTATTCAGCGTGTCAATTTAGAATTAGTGTGTCTCAAGGATAGGAATGCATATGCAAGGTCGTAAGCGCAGTATTACCCCCCCTTACCTCATAGCATAGGTCAGAGAAGCCTCTCTCTGCTTCTTGCACTGTCGCTAATTCTGACGCCGTTTTCTATGGTGCCACGCGCGGCGCTTGCTGAGAATTCGGTAGTGCCTATTGCAGATGCCGCCCCACAGGAAGAGTCAGAGACGGCTCAGCCTGTAACTGATGAGGAGAAGGCGGTGACTGAGCTTGGCAAGGCAGAGACTGAGACCATACAAGCCGCGCCTGTAGCTACAGGGACGCACCGCACTGCTTTGTCCGTTGGGGAGCATGCACCGGAGCGGGCTGCCGATGTAGCTGCTGATTACACCACACTCTCAGAGCTTTGGGTTAGCTCCACAGGTAATGACGACAATGATGGATCGTCTGCTGGTCAAGCCTTTGCCACACTGATGAAGGCGCTTGAGGTTCAGAAGACAAATCCGAGCATTACTGTAATCAATCTCTCTGGTGATTTTACAGATTGGACTGGTGCTACGATTCCGTCGGGCATCACCTTAAAAATTGTGGGGCGTACCTCAATCACGGGTACTGGCAACGGTATCACACTTGCGAATGGCGCAACCCTTACCGCGGGTACTAACACGCTTACAATGACCGGGTTTAACGTTGCGATTCAGCTGAACAGCGGTGCGAAGCTCAGCGACGGCACCTATGTTATCAGCGGCGGCAACCGCGCTCTCAATCTAAACGGAGCCTCAATTGAGGGATCTACTGACCGGTCGAGCGTTGTTATTAAAGCTACTGGTACGAGCGGTGCCGATTTGCAGAAGGGGTCTATCACAAATGCTACAATCGCGGTAACAGCTACCGCGAATGGGGCAGAGCACTATGCCCTTGCATCGATGACAAACGCCTCTCTTACCACTACGCAGACCTGGTACTACATGAATCCGGGTAGCACATTCTCACTTGATCACTCTGATCTCTATATCAATAAGGCGACGGCTGCAGCTGCATATCGCCAGGCCATCACATTCGGCAATGATCCGGTTATCACAAACGGCTCTATCCTCACGGTAGATGGCGGACGTATCTCAGTTGCAAATGGATCGAAGTCATTTAACGTGACAAATGGCTCGAAGGTACTCATTAAGAATAGCATCGGCAAGGATTGGGCAGGTCGCGATGGCGGTGGTCTTAACATTAACGGCGACGGCGCTCATGTGAACTTCGTGGACTCCACACTTGAGACAACAAACATCGACACGTTTCCGTCCTTTGGCACACGTGGGGCGGCGAGCATCACGTTCAGCGGTGACAGTCAGGTGATTACTGATCACAAAAATAAAACCTACGACAACGGTGGTGCCGACCGCAGTACCGGCGGCTCCTACGTGGTCACTGGTGGCTCATTCTATGTTGCTTTTGATCCAAGTTTTAACGCTGCCGTTACCACACCTACTAATGGTGCAGACAATGGTAATGAGTTGCTTTCATACTTCACACTCGCTGATGCTTCGCTAAACTCGTTTAACCCCATTAATAAAAACGGTGAGCGCTACGAGTACAAGGTAGCCAACGCTTCGCCAGATGGAAAGAAGTACGTGTTTGCCCCGGCAGCTAAAGTTAGTTTCAAGCTAAATAACAGCAACGCAAAGTTTGCGGATAATACTACGAGCAATAAGTCCTTACGTACGGTGCGCGGCTACAAACTCGGCTTTGTTGAAGGTACATCTGATGTTGGCACACCTACCGATTCGACTGGCGTGAATTTTCTTGGCTGGTACTACAGAGATACTAATGGTGCAGAGCATGCCTTCGATTTTGCTACAACCCAGTTTGATACAGATACTGATGTTTATGCCAAGTGGGATGTAAAGACGGTTGTCTATCATAATGGTAATGGCGTGGACTATATCCAAAACATTGCCGCCTCCGAAAACCACATCAAGGTACTCTCCTTTGAAGATGTGCTAAAGGCTCGCCCGGACTTTGCTGTTGCGGGAAAGACTTTTAAGAAGTGGACGGTTGCCTCTAGCTCTGAGAGCGCCGAGATTAGCTCAGGTTCAACTCTGGCGTTTGAAGGCGGAGCTACGCAAATTGACGTGTATGCCCAGTTCGATGTAGATACTTACCGCGTGGCCTTCTCGGCTAACGGTGGTACTTTTGGTGCCGATAGTGTGTTCAAGAAGAATCCTGATATTTTTAGGATAGAGTCAGACCCTGTGCTTGGCGGTGAGCTTGCTGTCGTGACGAAGGGCGCTACCTACAACCAGAAGCTCTCTGAGGTGCTCGGTAGCTTCGCGCGCGGCCAGATTACGCCTACAGGTGCTGTGGCGACAAAGATTGGCTCAAAACTTGGGAGTGCTACTCATTGGAACACCGCCTCTAACGGTCAAGGTGATAACCTGCGTTTTGACGATACGAAGTTTCTCATTTTTGCAACACCCGGCGCTAATCCAGCTTTCACTACGAACGCTACCTATTACCTTATTTGGTCACCTGATGCAAACGTTCGTGAGATGAGGTACGAGACTGAGCTTCCCGCCGACCTCTGGGGTGACTCCGAGGCGGGACAGGCAAACAGCACGTCCGTCCTCAAGGTTGAGGCTGCTGCTGGTAAAACCTTCAGTCTCACCGGTGCGGTTGACGTTTCTACAATCAAACAGCAGATGAGGGCAATTGAGAGCCAGTTCTCGGACGCTACACCCGCTGACATTAAGCTCACAGGTACCACTTCCACCTTTAGTGCAATTTTGACTTTCCCTGCAGGTGTCAAGCTGCCTTCGAGTCTTGCGACCAATCAGGTTGTAGCTACCGGCTTGGGTGACCTCTTCGAGGTTAAGTCTGCTGCGGTTAACGGTCAGACGGTTACGGTGACCTTCGGTCTTAAGAAGGCTTATTTGAGCTATGAGGAGCTCAAGGCTGCCGTGAGTGCTACAGGAACTCAAGCCTCCTTACGTATGGCAGGTCAGAGTCCTATTGCCGATCAGATTACGCTTACCATCTCAGGCTTTAGCCTAGATGGTGATGCAGTGCAAAACGGCGATGAGCTTGCGGTTACTGGCACCGTTAAGGGAACCTTTACCTCGGTGGCGAACACTACTGATACAAATGCAATTCGTTTCAATATTAGCTGGAACAGCACGCAGGTCACCGGTGGTAAGGACTTTCGTGCTCGGGACGATGCTACCATTCAGCAGACCATCCTTGTGAAGAAGCCGCTTGAAACATCGATTTCTGCCGATATGCTCGTGTATGTGCAGCCAGCAAAGGCTACATCCGAGCAGCAAAAGCAGGTTGGCTTCGATACCACTAACACAGCTCCGGCTGGTGTACAGCAGGGTGATAAAATTAACTTGACCGGAACAATTGATGCTAAAACGATAAAAACGCAGATGGCCGGTGTTGAGGCTCAGTTTGGAAACCCTTCTGATTTAGCCTCCATCAATCTGAGTGGGCTTTCATCTGTATTTAAGGCTACCTTCACGGTTCCCGATGGCTTAACGCTTCCGTCCAACCTCTCCAAGGATACGGTAATCCTCACTGGTTTTGCCGATACCTTTAGCGTGAGTGATGTAGTTGTTGCCGAGGACGGTAAGAGCGTAATGGTGACCCTCACACTCAAGGATGGTATTACCAACTATCAGCAGCTACACGATGCTGTGAATCGACTCGATGACACGATGAAGCTCACCGTTTGTGGCATCAGCGTGAATGATGATGTCGCTGATGGTGCTCAACTTACCATGGTTGGGACAGTTGCCGGCACCTTTGACGCGGTAGCCACTTCAGCTTCTGGTACCGAGAAGGACTTTTCTTTTGTGTGGACGGGTACACAGATTGAGGCTGGCAAGGACAAACTTGCCACCGATCTTAGCACCATACAGCTCAGCCTCGCTACACCCGTGCCTGTAGAAAACGAGTTGCCGGCAGACATTCTCTCTGGCAATAATACGGAGCATGAAGCGGTCTATCCTGTCTTTACTGGCTCAAACATCAATCTCACGGGTGCCGTCAAGATTGATGGAATCAAAAGACAGATGACGATGATTGAGAATCAGTTTAACAACCCTGACGGCACGACAATTGCAATCGATATCAAGGGTTTTGGGTTTACAGCAACAATGACGCTACCCGAGGGTATGAGCTTCCCTGCTGGTCTCGACAAGACTAAAGTAATAACCACGGACCCAATCACAGGTGAGGATACCTTCAAAGAAACTTTCGAAGTTACAGATGTACAGGTTGAGGGGCAGAAGGTCACCGTGACTTTTGGTCTTAAGAACGCGTCTAGTCTTAACACTTATGCCAAGCTTAAGGATGCTGTGCAGGCATCTGGTGTAACCGAGAATGGAAACTCTTGGCTGAAACTTACGGTTTTAGGTATTAAAATCGCCGGCTCCGTAGTCGATAATACAAAGCTTACTACCGTTGGCACTGTCGAAGGTTTCTTCAAAGCGAACGCCATCTCGGCGGCGGGCACTACCAAGACCTTCTCGTTCCGCTGGAACGGCATGCAGTGGCCTGACGGAAAAGATGCTGTGACACCTGTTGATGACACGCGCATCACGTTCACTGCCAAGACTCCGGCTACGCTCACAACTACGCTTCCCGGTGATATGCTCATAGGCTCTGACACGACGCATGAGACGACGCCTGAGGTGGCACTCGGCTCTACGATTGACCTTACGGGTCTCATAAAGATTAGTAGTATCAAGAGCCAGATGGCTGCTATTGAGCAGAACTTTAATAACCCTGATGGTACCTCAATCAAGGTTGATGTTAAGAAATTTGGGTTTACTGCTACGATGACTGTGCCTGAAGGATTGACGCTACCAACCGATCTAAGTAAGGAGAAGGTTTCAGCCATGGCTGAGGGTCTTGCCGAAACCTTTGAGATTACGGACGTGAAGGTCGAGGGACAAAAGGTTATTGTCACCTTTGGCCTCAAGAATGCGGCGAGTATCATGACCTATGCAGATCTCAAAGCCGCCGTTAATGCCTCTGGTGTCGAGAATGGTACAGCACTCAAGATTACCATCCCAAAGATTAAGGTTGCGAGTAATCTGGCTGCTAATACAGTTCTCACTTCGGTGGGTACGGTGACAGGAGAGTTTGGGGCTATTGCAACCTCTAACTCAGGTAGGCAGGAGGTCTTTGCCTTCGTATGGACAGCAAAGCAGCTCGCTGAGGGTAAGGATGCGCTTGCTACTGATGATGATACAATTCAACTCTCGGTGAAGATTGCTTCTAGTACTGTCATCGTGAAGTATGTGGACGAAGCAGGCAATGAAATTGCCGCTTCCGAGACGCTGATGGGCGCACAGGGGGCGCACTACACTGCTACGAAAAAGCAGATTGAGGGCTATGAGTTTAAACAGCTGCTTGACGGTTCTGCACCTATTGAGGGTACTTTCTCCAGTGAGGAACAGCTTGTGACTCTCGTCTATAAGAAGAAGATTGAAGAGCCTGGCCAACCCGGTAATCCCAACACCCCTGAGAATCCGACCACGCCGACCGAACCGGAGAAGCCCAGCGAGCCCAGCAAGCCTACTTTGCCTGTGAAATCTGATGGCCCGGGCAAGCTCGCCACCCCTGCGAAAGGCGGAAAGCGTAAAGGTAGCAAAGGTCTACCCAAGACTGGTGATGCAGCCGGAGCTTACATGGTTTCTTTCGTAGCAGTTGCTTCGACGTTCATAACAATTGCTTGTGTCATTCGTCAGCGCAAGCGCTCAAACGCGCAATAATATGTGAGCTTTTGTGCAGGTTCACGTCGTTAGGCGTGAGCCTGCTATCTGGCTTTTTGGCAATACAATATTAGTGCACGTGAATATTAAGGGCGCAATCAGAGGAGAATAGACATCTCTGATGTTGGTTGTAATATCTACACGGGCTTGGTGAGTTCCTTACAAATATACTCAATAAGCTCGAATGCTATAGGATTGAGTTTTTCTTTGGCAAGGTAGACAAATCCTACGGTCGAGAAAATGGGTTGTTCAAGGGCAATGCCTACAAGCTTGCTTGTGGCAAATGTCGCAAGCAGTCGCTTGGGCATAACGGTAATACCCAGAGATGAGTCGCTTTGGTATTGAGCGGCACATCTACCAACATAATGTTATTGGCTTATATGATAAGCATAGTTGTAAACCTTACATGTTAATGAGAACCCGCAGTTTTGAGCTACACTAGAGCATATGTATTAAGGAGATGACAGTATGAGAGTTTTTCGCTTTCTTTCTTTGTTTGTCATACTTATGCTACTGATAGCCTCGCCAGTATATGCATTTGAGCTGTCCATAGTAAAACAAGCTTTTGATGGTAGCGATATCAGAGCTGTGGCTTCAATGGGAGATATAGGCTCTTTTTCTGTAAAAGAAAGCCTTTCATTTGATAAAGCCATTTTACCTCTTTATCCAACGTTCGACAGTCCCGAGCTTGCTCTTGAATATATAAAGGGCAATAAAGCGGTTAAGGTGATACAGACTACGTTTAGATTGGCGGAATTATCATCTGTGAACTGGAAAGACTATGCAAGTAGAATGCTTACGGTGCTTGATTTTTCTGATAAACCTGAATGGTATCGAGAGGGGAATGAAAGTTTTGAGCAAATGCGATCGTTTTTTGACATATATGAAAATGAGGAAAAGAATACTGAAGTTGAGAAAATTGTTAAGAAGATTGACAGCAGCTCTCTTGATTACACGGAAGAACTTGAGGAGCTCATATTTGCAATGCCATATCATTCTGCCCGCGAGTTAAAAACAAAACTCGATTCTATGGGTATTAAACACGAGACTGCTAATAATTTGTCTTTGAACATTATTGCAGAAATTGTATTTGGGACAATCGTTTGTATTATGCTATGTTGGATAAGTAGTAACACTAGGAAATGGAATCATTAAGCCTGGTGATTACAGAGATTATTTTGTTGCTCAACATAGTAACGATTATAAAGCTAGCGTATCAAGTGATGAAAATGGTTGGGAAACTTATGATGGGATAGGGCGTTATGGATATTTTAGAAGATGATGAATAACATTTTGGTTTATTAAAAATAATGTCTGCAGAATATGTTTAGATTTTAAGTTGAATGACCTAAAGATTTAAGAAAATCTCCTATCTACTAGGCGGGTGGGAGATCTGTCTTTCGGAATATTGCTCATCAAGGGTCTGCTAGCGTCTATCCACTCTTTTTGTCGCATAAGCCTTCAACTCTACATACTTGGAGAATAGATTCTCTATATCTCAGTTTGCGGAAGTTTTTCTGCAGCGTGGGAAGTGTGTGACTGCTTAGCGTGAAGTATGCCTCTTGGGCAATTGATTTAATGAGTTTTCGTGTTAGTCGGTGTGATGAAAGCTTTTCATATCAAGCTAGTGCCTCATTGTTGGTGTAAGTCAGCTTTTGATTTGGGCTTTTTCTGGGCAGAGGGTGTGCGGCGTGTATACTGATGAACCCAGAATAAAGCCGAGCATAGCTCAGATTTGAAGGAGCACATCCGTTGAAGCTCGTAATTGCAGAGAAGAATATTGCCGCGCAAAAGATAGCTCAGCTCTTGGCAGAGACGGGTGCGCCCAAATCTGACAAGGTATATAACACGCCGGTGTATCGTTTTACGGTAGCTGGTGAAGACTGGGTCTCAATGGGTCTAGCGGGCCATATTTTGGCACCAGACTTTCCTGATGAGTTGTTATTTGATAAACGTCAGGGCTGGTATTCCATGACGGAGGAGGGCGAGATGCTGCCGGCAGATGTGCCGGACGGTTTGGCGCGTCCTCCGTATGACACAAAGCGCAAACCCTTTTTGGCACAGGGTATCAATATTAAAGGCTGGAAGCTTGAGAGTCTGCCGTATCTTACCTGGGCTCCAATTGTTAAAAACCCTGCAGAAAAAGAAATCATTCGTGTTCTCAAAAATCTGGCTAAAAAGTCCGACTCAGTCATCATAGCAACTGACTTTGACCGCGAGGGCGAGTTAATTGGCTCTGACGCTCTTATGATGGTTCGTGAGGCGGCAGGCAATATACCCGTGGCGCGTGCGCGCTATTCGGCGCTCATTAAAGGCGAGGTAACCGAAGCGTTTGCCCACCTTGTTGAGCTTGACCAAAACTTGGCTGATGCAGGTGAGAGCCGTCAGTATATCGACCTCATTTGGGGTGCGGTTCTTACACGTTATCTGACACTCGCCAAGTTTGGTGGCTTTGGTAACGTGCGCTCAGCTGGGCGCGTTCAAACACCTACCTTGGCCTTAGTTGTTGAGCGGGAACGCGAGCGTCTTGCCTTTATTCCTGAGGACTACTGGCAAATTCGCGGCATGGCACATCATACGCAACAAGATTTTAAGATTTCGCATGCTACGGCGCGCTTTACTGACAAGGCTCTCGCTGAGCACGCTTTTTCTCAGGTTGAGCACGCAAAGCAGGCACGCGTTGTAGCGGTGGATAAGCGCTCGCGCAAGCAGATGGCACCAACGCCTTTCAATACTACATCGCTTCAGGCAGCAGCTGCGGCTGAGGGCATAAGTCCTGCTCGTACGATGCGCATCGCCGAGAGCCTCTACATGAGCGGTCTTATTTCTTATCCCCGCGTTGACAATACGGTTTATCCACGCTCGCTTGATTTAGCAGGCATTGTAGAAGGGCTTGCCAAGAACAACCCAAGTTTGGCACCGGTTTGCAAAAAGGTACTGGCAGGTCCTATGAAGCCAACGCGTGGCAAGACCGAAACCACCGACCATCCGCCCATTCATCCAACCGGGCAAGGCAATCCTGAGAGCCTAGATGGCGGTCAAAAGAAGCTCTACCAGCTTATTGCACGTCGTTTCTTAGCAACGCTGATGGGTCCTGCAACTATAGAAAATACTAAGCTGTCACTTGATATTGAAGGTGAACCCTTTAGTGCGTCAGGCGATGTTTTGATTGATGCTGGTTTTCGTGAGGCTTATCCGTATGGTCTTAAGCGCGACGAGCAGTTGCCACCACTTTCTGAAGGTGAGCTGGTTATGGTGAGCGACCTCACGCTTGAAGCCAAGCAAACCGAGCCGCCTGCCCGTTATTCGCAAGGTCGTCTCGTGCAGGAAATGGAAAAGCGTGGGCTCGGCACCAAGTCAACGCGGGCAAGTATTATTGAGCGCTTATATTCGGTGCGCTATCTAAAAAATGACCCCATTGAGCCAAGTCAGCTGGGTATGGCAATTGTGGACGCACTTTCTGAGTTTGCACCGCGCATAACTACGCCTGAGATGACTGCTGAGCTTGATGCAGATATGACACAGGTTGCTGAGGGTAAAGATAGTCAGACGCACGTTGTAGACCACTCGCGGGCACTCTTGGCCGGTATGCTAGATACTTTGATTGAGCATACCGAAGACTTAGGCAGCGCCATTTCTGATGCAGTAACCGCTGATGCTAAGGTGGGCACCTGTCCGAGCTGCGGTAAAGACCTTGTCATGAAAACAAGCGCTAAGACGCGAGGTAGCTTTATTGGCTGCATGGGCTGGCCTGATTGTGATGTAACATATCCGGTTCCTTCAGGTGTTAAGGTTGAGCCCCTTGAGGGCGAGGCAGGCGTTTGTCCTGAGTGTGCAGCACCGCGCATCAAGTGCAAGCCCTTCCGGAGTAAGGCTTACGAGCAGTGTGTGAATCCTAGTTGCCCCACCAATTTTGAGCCCGATTTGAAGGTAGGCGAGTGCAAGGTTTGTGCCGAGGCAGGTCGCTCCGGAGATTTGATTGCACATAAGTCCGAGCGCTCAGGCAAGCGTTTTATCCGCTGTAGCAATTATGATGAGTGTGGAGTCTCCTACCCCTTGCCCGCACGCGGCAAGCTTGAGGCAACCGGTGAGGTGTGTGCAAGCTGCGGCGCGCCGGAGGTCATTGTTGAGACAGCGCGCGGCCCCTGGCGTATCTGCGTCAATATGGATTGCCCTACAAAAGAAAAGAAAGCACCGCGCACCAAAACGAGTGCAAAAAAGCCAGGTGCCAAGCGCACGAGCAAAACATCTGCTGCAAAAAAGCCCTCAACAAAAAAGACTTCAACAAAGAAAAGCTCGGCTAAAAGCTAGTTTGTTCTGTCATGTTGAGTAGGTATATATAGGCAGATACAGTAAGGAGAATACATGCGCCAAGCTGGTGTTTTAATGCCGGTAACATCCTTGCCCTCGCGCTATGGTGTTGGAACCATGGGTGCAGAAGCACGTGCGTTTCTCCGCTTTCTCCATGAGGCAAAGCAAACAATCTGGCAAGTGCTGCCGGTAGGTCCTACCGGGTATGGAGACTCACCGTATCAGCCATTTTCATCGCTTGCGGGTAACCCCTATCTCATTGATTTTGATGACCTAACAGCTCAGAGTCTGCTGCTTCCCCGTGAGTATGAGAGTTTGCCATGGGGTAGTGACCCAACGTGCGTAGATTACGGACGGCTGTATGAACTACGTTTGGGCGTGCTTGCTCGTGCGGTTGACCGATTGCGTGTCCAAGCTGCTACCGAGTTTGCTACTTTTTGTGCAGACCAAGCTAGCTGGCTTGATGATTATGCTCTCTTTATGGCGCTCAAAGGTCGCTTTCAGGGGGCACCCTGGTCGGCGTGGCCTGACGCCTATCGTCTGCGCGATGCTCAAGCACTCGCCGAGGTACAGCAGCTTTTACACAATGACATAATCCACTGGAAGGGGATACAGTATCTCTTTTTCACCCAGTGGAGTGCGCTTAAATCATATGCGCAAAGCCTTGGTATTCAGCTATTTGGTGATTTGCCTATATATGTGGCAGAAGACAGTGCTGATGTGTGGGCCTCGCCCGAGCAGTTTTATTTAGATGATGATTTGCATCCCATTGATGTTGCTGGTTGTCCGCCTGATGCGTTTTCTGCAACAGGTCAGCTCTGGGGAAACCCGCTGTATCGCTGGGATTATATGAAAACTGAGGGCTATGCTTGGTGGATACGGCGCATTGCATTTCAGATGCGTCTGTATGACATGGTGCGCATTGACCACTTTAGAGGTTTTGATTCTTACTATGCCATTCCGGCTGGAAGCGCTGATGCTACGTGCGGTGCGTGGCGCACAGGCCCAGGCATTGAGTTTTTCAATCGTATGAAAGAAGCTCTTGGTGAGCTTCCTATCATCGCTGAAGATTTAGGGTATTTAACCCCCTCTGCTCTACAGCTCCTTGCCGATTCGGGCTATCCCGGTATGAAAGTCTTAGCCTTCGCCTTTGATGCAGGTAGTGGTAGCAATAATAGCTATCTTCCTCATCGCTATCCCACCAACTCAGTAGCCTATGTTGGTACGCACGATAACGACACCGCACGTGGTTGGTTGAAAACCGCAAACCCTGCTGATGTGGCTTTTGCAAAGGACTATCTTAAGCTGACCGATGCTGAAGGCGAGGTATGGGGCTTGATGCGTGGCATCTGGGCATCCCCTGCAGATATAGCTGTCGTGCAGATGCAAGATTTACTTGAGTTAGGAAGTGAAGCGCGCACCAACACACCCGCAACACTTGGCAATAATTGGCGCTGGCGTGCGCGTCCAGACTACATCACTGCTGAGTTAACTCAGCGTTTGGCGCACTATACCAAGCTATATGGACGTGCTCTCTAATATGCATAGGCACCAAGACGAATGCATCTACATTATGCATAGCCATGCAGATGAGAACTTGCAGGATGAATAAGCGTTTGCCTATGGCAGCTGGTGTATCAGGGTTGTTTATGTGAGCTTGACCCAATAGGCGCTATGATATGAGTAGCGTGTTGTGAGAAAACTTGGCGCAGACAGCGTTTGGAATGGAGATTCATGCCATCGGCGTTTATTAGTTTTGAAGGTATAGATGGCTGCGGTAAGTCAACGCAGATTGCTCGCGTTGCTCGTCATTTAGAAGAGGCGGGCATCGATTGTTTGTGTTTGCGCGAACCGGGTGGTACTGCCATCTCGGAGCAGATTCGCGCGCTGGTGCTCGATAATAAACACGCTGAGATGAGTACGGTCTGTGAACTGTTGCTGTATGAGGCAGCACGTGCTCAGTTGGTGCATGAGCTGATTGCACCAGCGCTTGATGCAGGAAAGGTTGTGCTGTGCGACCGCTTTTATGACTCCACAACTGCCTATCAAGCTTATGCAGGTGGTCTTGATGTGGCGCAGGTACAGCTTGCCAATCAGCTAGCTGCAGGTAATTGTCATCCAGATGTAACTCTCGTGTTTGACCTTTCACCTGAGTGTGCGGCAGCGAGAAGTCAGGCTCGAGGGACATCAGATCGCATTGAGGCAAAAGGCCTTGGCTATCAGCAGCGAGTTGCGGCAGGCTTTCGAGCAATTGCTGAGGCGGATTCTGCGCGTGTAAAGCTTGTTGACGCAACAGGAACTGTTGATGAGGTATTTGAGCGTGTTCTTACGTTGGTGGCAGAACGGGTAGGCCTCTAGCATGGCGAGCCTGTTATCACAGTTTGAGCGGCAGCCTCAGGTGCAGCGTTTTCTTATGCAAGCTGTGGCGACGCAGCGCTTAAGCCAAGCGTATCTGTTTGTAGGGGCACCCGGGTCAGGCAGGCGTGAAGCCGCATGGGCTCTTGCAGAGGCGCTTCTCTGCGAAGGGGAATCATCTACCATAGAGGGAGAGGCTTGTGGAGCATGCGATGCGTGTCAGCGTGTGCAGCGTCATACTCACCCTGATGTGCATCTCATTGAGCCAGAGAGCTCAACCGGCTATCTCATTGCGCAGACCCGCGCTCTGCTTGAAGAGGTGGCGCTTGCCCCTATTCGGGGACAGGCCAAGGTATATATCATTGACTGTGCTGAGCAACTACGCGCAAATACTGCAAACGCGCTGCTTAAAACCTTAGAAGAACCTCCTCAGGGGGTCGTGTTTATTCTTTTGGCTTCTCATGTTGAGGCTATGCTAGAAACCATTGTTTCTAGGTGCCAGTGTGTTCCGTTTCGCGTGCTTGACCCTGAGCATTCCTATGCTGAGCTTGTACACAAAACCGGTGCCACGCCTGAGCAGTGTCGGATTGCGTATACGCTCACGGGCAATGTTGCCCAAGCCGAAGAATACCTACGCTCACCTGAGCGACAAGCAGCACGGCAGCTTATGCTAAAGGTATTAGATGAGCTGCTCACGGCTCCAGAAGATGCTTTGCTTGATTATGCTGCTCGGCTTGCTGAGGCTGGTTCAGAGACCGTCTCCTCTCTTGAGGCTGCACAAAAGGCAATGCGTGAGGAGCACTCCGATTACTTGAGCCGCGGAGCTCTCAAGCAGCTTGAAGACCGACACAAGCGTGAGCGAAGCGCCCTTGTGCGTTCAGGTATTATGGAGCTTATTGGTGTAGCCCGTTCAGTTTTGCGCGATGCATTGATGCAGATTGAAGGAGTTTCGGATAGCATAGTCAATACCGATGCAAGTCCTATGTTGGAAGCCTTGTGTATGCAGGTACGTTTGCAGGGTGTACTTCACGCACTCGATGCGGTTGCGCAGGCTGAACAGCATATGGCGCATAATGTGACACCGCAGCTTGCCCTTGAGGTAATGCTTTTTGATATGAGGAAGAGGCTCAGATGCCCATAGTCGTTCCGGTGAAGTTTCCTTATGCCGCTCATGAGTTGTGGTTTGACCCGGCTGGTGTAGATATTGTTCAGGCAGATTTTGTGGTGTGCTCAACTGAGCGTGGCACTGAGTTTGGCCTGGTGACGGCAAATCCGTTTGAGGTAAGTTTTAATGAGTTAGCAGCACCTCTAAAGCCGGTTCTTCGCGTTGCAACAGAGCACGACCTCATGCTTGCCGATAAGCATGCTCGTCTTGCAGAAGAGGCTATGCCTGAGTTTAGGCGTTTGATTAAACAAAATCAGCTTGAGATGAAGGCGGTGGCAGTTGAGTATTTGCATGGCGATGAGAAGGCAGTGTTTTATTTTTCAGCCGAAGACCGCGTGGATTTTCGACAGCTGGTACGCGATTTAGCAGGCGTTTTTCATGTGCGTATTGATATGCGCCAAATTGGCGTGCGCGATGAAACACGTATTGCTGGCGGCTACGCAACTTGTGGGCAAGAATTGTGCTGTGCGCGTTTTGGGGGTCAGTTTGAGCCGGTGTCTATCCGCATGGCAAAAGAGCAAGACCTGCCCCTCAATTCATCTAAAATCTCAGGCATGTGCGGTCGCTTGATGTGCTGTTTGCGCTATGAGTTTGAGGCGTATAAAGACTTTAAGCATCGTGCGCCAAAAAGAAATACGCTTATCGATACACCGCTTGGAAAAGCTCGTATTCAGGAGTACAACACCCCGCGCGAACAGCTTATTTTGCGCCTAGAAACGGGTCGTGTTTTTCGCGTAGACCTATCCGATATGGTTTACTCAGATGCTCACGATGCGTCACATGCTTGTGGCTGCCACAAGGCATCGCAGAGCTTTGAGTCTGGTGAGCAAGGACGCGCTTGTGGGGGAGCGTGTCGTCCAAATTGCGTTACGCGCGATATTATGGACAAGATTGAGTCGCCTGAAATCCAGCTCGCCCTAGCTGAGCTCGACCGCCAAAATGGCGTTGATATGGGCGCAGGTCTCGACCACTCAGACCGTATAGCAAGTGCCGGTCCTACTCCAAGGGCCGCTGCTCGCCGTGTTGCTTTTGAGCAGGACAAATTCGCGACAAATTCGGCAACACCCACCCGCAAGGCTCAGACTACAACAAGCGAAGCCCCTTTAGCTCCGCGCGCCCGACGTCGGCAAAAAGCTGCTGATACGACGCTTCCATATCAATCTGAGCGCGCGTTTGGCTCCACGCGCTCATCGCAGCAGATGGCTTTTGAGCAAGGCGAAGCGCCTCGTCGTCGCCGTCGGCATCTGTCAGCAGATGAGCGCAACGAAGCATTTCGCGCGGCAGCCGCACGAGAGCACGATAGTTCGCGGGAGGAGAGCGGCGTAAAGACGCAGCGTCAGCGTCGCCACCATACTAGGCAATCCCAAGTTCCATCAGGAGATATGCCCCCGCGCAAGCCAGCAGTTCCCTCAGTTGCTGAACAGGTAGCAGATGGCGCGGTACGGTTGGTGCGCCGTCGTCCGGGCGATGGTGGCGGGCAGCATACAACAGTATCAGCAGCTCGCGGGCAAGAAGGCAATGGAGGCGAGGCAGCTGAGCGTGTCTCTCGCCGTCGCCGCCCGCGCAAGCATATTACGCGGAATGCTGAGTAGCTAGGAAGCGCTTGCAATTTCTCTCAACCAAGCGTTCGATGCTTGTTCTGGCGGTAAAGTTTGCATGGCTGAGAAACGTGGCAACATGGCTAAAAAATGCGCGTGTAAGGCTAACTCACGCGGGCTCATTTCTACCAAACGCGGGCAAATACAAGACCAACAACTGATGCTGCTCCTGCATCAATAAGGCATTGCGCTGCACGGTTAAGGGTAGCTCCGGTAGTTAAGACATCATCAATCAGCAAGATATGCTGGTTTTCTACAGAGTGTTCAACTTTGAAGTTTTGCGTGCCTGGAGCAAGTCGCTCTGCTCGATTGCGCATGCGCTGGTCGCCTCGGCTCAGCTTGATAAGCGTGTCGGCAAGCTCAAGATTGCTGTAGTGACAAATCCAGGTTGCAATAGCTTCCATATGGTCAAAGCCACGCCGAGCATAGGCCACGCGCGTTGCTGGTACAAAACTCAGTGCGTTGCAGCGCGCAAGATACTGGTTCCAAGCATGAGACTTGTGAGCTGCGGCTTGTTCAAGCGCGTCATACATAAAACCAGCAATAAGCTCAGCAGCTGGGCGCTCTCCTTCATCTTTGTAAGCTTTTACAAGACGCGCTGCCACTCCTTCAAACGTTACTGCAGCCAATACGCGCTCGCATACGCCAGCAACTCCGCGGCATTCGGTGCAGAGAAGTGCTCCGGCTGGGGCTCCACAATATGGGCAGGCACCAGCAGATTCAATAGGAATAAGTTTCGAGCAGCAGGCATTACACAAGAGGCTCCCGGGTTGTTCGCAGGCAACACAGCGCATAGGTGAGAGAGCTTCAAGTACATGCTTGACTGAGCGCTCAAGCCAGCGATGTTTGCCTGTTGCGAGGTGTGGGACTTGTGTAGCTTTGCACATAAGAGCCTCCGATTGCCGGGTGTACATACGGTTTTGAGGGGCAATGAAGTCTTACACATGCGTAATGCTTTGAGTATGAGCCGGGGTAGCTGCTATACTCTCCATCGTTCCCACCAGGCTGTGGTTGCAGACACATATTTTTGTGTCCTAGTCCAAGGCAGACGCGGCCTAAGGGATCCACGTAAGCTTGTGTGTGCGCACATAAGCGATCATGGCGCGTCCTAGAAGTAAGTCGTACCGCCTGCTTTTCCTTTGGAGACGACCGACGTCTTCCAGGCGAGCGGATTAGTCGTGAGGTCACTGCGGTGGCTCAAGCAAACGTCCCAGTGCGCTAGTGTGGGGTCAAAGACCAGGTCAGCTGGGGGGAACTTTATGAAAATTACGGTGAAGAGGAGCCATATGTTAGACCTGCGCCGCTATAAAGCTCAGTATCTGCTCGGGGTAGTGCTTGTTTTCCTGAGCGTGAGTGGCCTGAGCGGTTGTGCGCTTCTTACACCAGCTCGTTCAGAGGTGCCCGCCGATACGGTACGTGCTAAGTTAAAAGCGCCAACACTTGCAACAGATAAGGTCTTAACCATAGGGATTCCTGCAAATGATGCGCCACAAGTTGCAACCGATTCACAAGGCAAACTGACAGGCTATTATGTTGACCTTGGCTTGGCTCTAGCAAAAAAGCTGGGGCTCAAAGCGTCGTTTATGCCGGGAAGCTCTCCGGATAAAGCCGGCTTGAGTGGCGGTCCAGACATCTATTTGGGTGCGTCTGCAACTGGCAGATACACAACAGCGGTGGTAACGTCTTCAATTTTGCAAGATGCACCAGCACTGTTTGCAAAAAAGGGTCAGAATAGCTCTGTAGGCGCCGCTCAGCTACAAGGCGCGAGCATTGCGGTTCAAGGCGGTTCTGCTGCACAAGATGCTCTTACAAAGACAGGCATTGTCGCTGATGAGGTTATAGTGACCAATATTAACGATGCATTTAAGGCCGTTGCTGAGGGGCGGGCAAGCTATGCGCTTTGTCGTGCTGATGCGGGTGCTTTTATAGCTCGAACCTTTGAAGATATGCATTTTGTTGGAACCCTTGGGTCGGCTGAGATTTTGGGTTTTGCTGCTCGCACGGGCTCCTCTGAGCTTATTGCTCAGGTTTCACAGGCGCTTTCGGCGCTTGAATCAGATGGCACGATTGATGCAATTTATCAGGCTTGGTATGGAGCGCTGCCACGTACGCTCAATGAGTCGCTGGTCAACGGCATTATGATTACCAATTCCAATAGCTCTCAGCAAAGTTTGACACAGGTGAGCGCAACACCTTCCAATCTGTCAAGTCCTAGTCGGTAAACGTTAGCTCATATGCCGTCTGTCCGGTTCACACACTATCTGGGGTCAGATAATGTGAGAATGGGGTAGAAGAAGCCTAACAAGCTATCGTGCTTGGTAGTATCCCCGGATAGATTGGAGTCGGTATGGATATCAAGGTTTCAGGTCGCAAGACTACCGTAACCGACGCTTTGCACGCGCATGTACAAGAAAAGATTGGCGAGGCCTGCAAGGTCTTTGACATCGACCCTATGACGGTCGATGTTGTTTTGCGCTACGAGAAAAATCCTTCAAATCCTGAGCCAGCTATTGTTGAGGCAACGGTTCGAGTGCGTGGTTCGGTTATTCGTGTAGCGGAGCACGGTTCTGATATGTATGCGGCAATTGACGCAGCAGCCGATAAGATTAGCCGTCAAATGCGCAAGTTTAAGACCAAGGTTATCGATAACCGTCAAAGCGCAGCTTCGGTAGCACAGGCACTGCCTGCTGAGCGGGTTGAAGATTTAGCCGATTTATTGCTGCCAGAAGATGAAGATGACCAGCTTGTTCGTGAGAAGATTATTGAGATTTCACCTATGACCGAAGAGCAGGCTCTCGTGCAGACTGACCTTTTGGGTCATGACTTTTATGTCTTTGAAAATGCAACCACTGGTTTAATCAATGTGGTCTATCACCGTAAGAATGGTGGATATGGCATTATCAAGCCAAAAATTGAGACGCTTGACGAGTAAAATAGATTATAGGCACGACGTTGATGACGGCTGTCTCTATAGATGGCCGTCATCTTTTATTAGGATATGTGGGAGTTATACATGAGTAATACCACGCAGGCAAACAGACCCCACGGTCGTTGTCGTATTGTGGTCGATACCTGTGCTGATTTGACCCCAGAAATAGCAGGAACCCTAGACGTTGATATTTTGGGTTTTCCCTACATCTTAGATGGGGTTGAGTATATCGACGATTTATGGACAACAACAACGCCGCATGAGTTTTATAACCGCTTGCGCGCTGGTGCAAAAGCCTCAACCTCTGCGGTTTCGCTTGGGCGCTACCTTGAGTTTTTTGAGCAATGCGCACAGGAAGGCACGCCAACGGTTTATCTGTGTTTTACAAGTGCCCTATCTTCAAGCTTTGACTCGGCTTGTCGTGCAGCAGATGAGGTACGCCGGCATCACCCCGATTTTGAACTGTATGTGGTTGATAATGCCCTGCCTTGCGCCTGCGGTGGGCTCTTGGCACTAGAGGCAGTTCGCCAGCGCTCAGCGGGCTTAACCGCTCGTGAGCTTGCTGCATGGGCAGATGAGGCAAAAACCTATATTCATGGCTATTTTACGCTTGAGAGCCTTGATGCCTTGGCGCAAGGTGGCCGCATTCCACCTGCCGCGGCGCAGCTTTCAAGCAAGCTTGATATTAAGCCTGTGCTGAGCTTTGATTTAGCAGGCTCTTTGTCGCTGATAGGTGTTAATCGGGGTCGCAAAAAGGCCTTGAAGGCGTTGTTGGCACTTTTTAAGGAAAACTATGTGCTCGACCGCAGCATGCCTATGGCTGTGGTGTCATCAGATGCAGAAAAAGACGCTGATTGGCTTGAAGCAGCCCTTCGCAAAGAAGATGGTTGCGCTGATTTAACTATTTTACGCGGTTCAGTAGGCCCAACCATTGGTGCGCACGTAGGAGCCGGTATGGTTGCGGTTTTATTTTGGGGCAAAGACCGTGCAGAAAAGATTTCATTGTCAGATCGTATTGCTAAGCGTATACGTGGTAAGTAGCTAAACAATAAGCCAGATGGGCTAAGACGAGGAGTAAACATGTCCAAGAGTAAGCACTCAGTTGCCTTTATAGGTCTGGGTATCATGGGAGCGCCTATTGCAGGCCATATTTTAGACGCGGGCTTTCCGCTTACCGTGTATGCTCGCCATCCTGAGCAGGCAGCAAATTTAGTAGAGCGCGGGGCAACGCTTGTCGAAAGCCCTGCGGCTGCAGCTGCTGCGGCAGATGTGGTTTTTACCATGGTAGGCTTTCCCAGTGACGTTGAAGAGGTCTATCTCTCAAGCGAGGGTGTTTTTGCAGGTGCTAAACCTGGTACTACACTTATTGACCTTACCACCAGCTCGCCACAGCTTGCTGAAGAGCTTGCCGCTGCTGCCGAGGAGCGCAAACTTTTGGCTTTTGATTGTCCAGTCACTGGCGGCGATACGGGGGCTCAGCTTGGCAGCTTGACCTTAATTGTGGGAGCTACCGAAGAAACAATTGCTCCTGTACGCGATGTACTTGAGAGCTTCAGCGCACATATTCATTGCTTTGGTGCGCCGGGTCGTGGACAGGCAGCTAAGCTTGCAAATCAGGTTGCGTTGGCAGGCTCATTGATGGGTATGGCTGATGCTT
Organism: Collinsella sp. zg1085; assembly: GCF_018889955.1. GTDB lineage: Bacteria > Actinomycetota > Coriobacteriia > Coriobacteriales > Coriobacteriaceae > Collinsella. The sequence continues at coordinate 1,382,198 of NZ_CP076545.1, read as the reverse complement.
TGTCGTTAGCACAGCAGTCTGGGTTGAATCTTGAGCAGGTACAGGCCATGATTTGCGAGGGCACTGGGCAATCAGGCGCTATGAAAACCCTTGCTCCATCAGCGATGGTAGGTGACTATCGTCCGGGCTTTAAGGTCATGCATATGCTTAAAGACATTGGTCTTGCCCTTCAGGCAGCAGAGGATAAAGAGATTGCACTTCCCGGTGCCGATACCGCTTTTACCTTGCTTGACATGCTTGATGCTATTGGCGGCTCAGATTTGGGCGTACAGGCCATTACCTTGCTGTATCAAGAAGAAGCTGAGGCAGTTGCTGCGGGTCTTGATTGGTCGCGCTATACAACGCAGGCCGAGGATGGCTGCGAGTGCGGTCACGAGCATGGCGAAGAGGGTTGTGGCTGTGCGCATGATGCTGGTGAGGCTCATGAGCACAGCTGTGCATGTGGTGGGCATGGGCATCATCATTCTCACGAATGTTCGTGCAACCATGAGCACCATCATCACCATCACGGACACCATGAGGAAGCCTAAAACGTCATGGAATTTGCCTTTTTAATTTTGGCTGCCCTGCTCTTCTTCTTTGCTATGAGCATTGGATTTAAGCTTGGTGAGAGTATTGGAACTCGTGCAGTTACCACCAAAGATTATATCCTCATGAATGTGGTAGCAATCGTTGGTGCTGTGTTGGTGAGTATCTTTGTAGCGCCGTATCCGCTGTTATATGCAGCAGTTATAGGTGCTTTGAGCGGAGGCATTGTTGGACTTAAGATGGCCTTTGGCGAGTCGGTGGGACCGTGGAAGGTGCATGATAAGCTCTTCAATGTTAATAAAAGCCATCGTGAAACAGAGCAAAACGGTACGGGCGAAGCTCGTCGCAAGCGTCGCCTTGATAAAGCTGCAGCTCCGCAGCTCATGTCAATAGAAACACCAAGGTCGTCTGATACCGATATGCCACGGTCTCAATCTTTTGAACATACCCCACACCAAGGAAATGCGAGGTAGTCTATGGCAGAGCAAACAACAGGCAATTTGAGTCCTGAGGAGCTTGAGCAGCTCGAAGCGGTTGTACAACAACCCGAAGCGCTTCAAGCACTTATTGATGACTTGGAGGGTTCAAGTCGTCGAAAGCGCCAGCTTGCAGCTCATGTAGTGCAACTTTTGAGCACCCAAAAACCTGAGCTATTAGACCCGTATATTTCGCAGCTCATTGATGCACTTGAGCGTCCTGAGGCGCAGACGCGTTGGGAAATCCTAGATGCGTGCTCGATGCTTGTTGAAAAGCACGCCCGCGCAATTGGCGCTGCATATGCCGCAGCAGAAGAGGCACTGTTTGACGAGGACTCAGCAACTCTTCGTCTAGCGGCCTTTCGCTTGCTGACCACTTGGGGTTCCACTGAGCGCCGCCGTTCAGAAAAGGTCTGGCCCATCATCGATGAAGCCATTCAGTGTTATCACGGCGACCTTGAGTATCGCGATATGCTTATCTGCTTGCATAGTTTTGCTACCGGCAAGATTGATGGACATGTAGCGGGTGAGCTTGCTGGTCGTTTACATTTTGATGCAGAAAATGGCAAAGGCGCATACCTGCGTGCGCGCTCGTCTGAAATTTATGACCTGTTGGTTAAGCGCTTCCGTTTAGAAAACCCGCAAAAACGTGCGCGTGTCGTTTCAAAAGCGCTTGATGACGACCTCGAAGACGACGAGTAGGAGTTAGCGTGGCTCATCAGGTTGTTTGTATTCCCGGCGACGGTATTGGTCCTGAGATTGTTGAGGCTATGCGTCGGGTAGTTGATGCAACGGGCGTAGCCATTGCGTGGCAAGTGCACGAGGCGGGTGCTGCCGTTATGGGTGAATATGGTACGCCACTGCCTCAACATGTACTTGATGCGGTTGCTGAGGTAGGCGTTGCCATTAAAGGACCCATTACTACACCGGTGGGTACCGGTTTTCGGAGCGTCAATGTTGCTTTGCGTAAGCATTTTGACCTATATGCTTGCGTGCGCCCCTGCTTGTCGCAGCCCGGCGATGGCTCGCGCTATCAGGATATTGACCTTGTTATTATTCGTGAAAATACCGAAGACCTCTATGCTGGTATTGAGTTTGCGCCTCAGGCTCCTGAACTTGAAGAAATCGCTAAGCTTGTAGAAGGTTCTGGCCAGGCTAGCTTCCGTGCGGGTTCGGCGCTAAGTCTTAAACCCATCTCAGTTGAAGGCTCACGTCGTATTGTTCGCTACGCGTTTGAGTATGCGCGAAAATGTCATCGCTCAAAGGTGACTGCGGTGCATAAGGCAAATATCATGAAAGAAACCGATGGGCTGTTTTTGCATGTAGCAGAAGAGGTTTCATCTGAATATCCCGATATTGCCTTTGACCACAGAATTGTTGACGCAACCTGTATGGGACTGGTGCAAGACCCTTATCAATTTGATGTTTTGGTATTACCTAATCTATATGGCGATATTGTATCTGACCTTAGTGCGGGCTTAGTGGGCGGTCTGGGCATGGCTCCCGGAGCCAACATTGGTGAGGGTGCTGCTATTTTTGAGGCAACGCATGGGTCTGCGCCTGATATTGCAGGCAAAGACATTGCAAATCCCACGGCTGAAATATTATCGGCAGCGATGATGCTAGACCATCTGGGCGAAGGACAGGCGGCAGAGCGTATTCGTGCAGCAGTGCGCCAAACGCTTGCAATAGGCACGCATGTGACTGGTGATGTGAAACGGGCATTGACGGGCACATCTGATGGCGCGGTGGGAACGCAGGCGTTCGCTGATGCGGTTATTAAGCAGCTAGAACAGGTGTAGCGCGCGGTAGTTGGCGCGCACGCTGCAAATAGGAGCGTATGTCATGCTTGCTGTAGAGCTCAGCCGCTCTAGGCAAACTGACAACTCGCGGGTTTTCAAAGAATAAGAAAACCTTAGGTGTCTTTTGTGCAAACAGTCGTATGCTTGCTATACGTGTGTTTTTTCATTCAAAGGAGTAAACGTCATGGGTTTTTATCAGAAGAAAGATGAAGACAACGACGTCATCGAGGGCGTTGAGGTAATCGGCCGCGGTGAAGGTCCTGATGGGCTTGAAGAAAATCCCATTGATCTGGTAAGTGGTGAGTCTGCTGAGGATATTGCAAGTGGTGTGACAGCAGAAGCTGCGGCTGAAGCTGCCGAGGCGCAAAAACTTGCCGACGCACAAGATGATGCGCTTATGGAGGGCATTGCCGAGCTTGAGGACGAGGACACGGCGGCAGAAGAGCCTGCTGATGCGGACGAGTCTGTAGACGAGGATACGTCTGAGGCCAACTCGCAGACCACAGATGATGAGGAGAGCGCGCAACACCACATGCACATGCATGGTCATGGGCACGCATGTGAGTGCAGCGGAAACCATCATGCATCAAAGAAGCTGTCAGTCATTGCTTTGGCGGCTGTTGTACTTGTTGTGCTGGCGGGTGTGTGCGGTTACTTTATTGGGAGTAGCGGCTCAGGTGTACAAGGCACCGGAACATCTCTGATTGAAGAAAAACAGCTTGATACAACAGTTGCACGCTGGACGTTTAAGGGCAAGTCACACCAGGTGAGCGCCCGCGAAGCAATTGAGGTGCAGTACAGCCTTGAGCGTGCAAAAAATGCAGATAATAAATATCAACTGCCTTCAACAGAGACTGTCATTGGCTATGTGCGAAACAAGATTTTGCTTTCAGAGGCAGAGTCTCGGGGGCTTTCTGCCACTGATGATGAGATGAAGACATATGCTGAGAAGTCGGTTGGTACCAGCGATTATGACCAAATGGCTAAACAATATGGACTAACCAAAGACCAGGCAAAAGATATTGTTCGTCAAAATACCATCATCTCAAAGCTCTACGAAGAGATTGCACCCAAAAATGATGCTGGTGCAGCTCCTGAGGCTCCAGCCGAGCCAGAGAATGGCGACAAGCAGCAAGCTACAAAAGACTACGCAAGCTACATCATCAATCTTGCTGGCAAAGAATGGGATAGCGAAAAGGGAACTTGGGCATCACAGGATGGTCCTTACTTTAAGGCACTTGGCAAAGAAGAGTTTAGTGCTGAGTCAGCTACCTACGCACAGGCTCAGTCGGCCTATTACGTTGCTTATCAGCAGTATTTAGCAAAAAATCAAAACAGCAAGTCTACGTGGCAAGAGTTTGCAAACAAACTGTATTCTGAGGCATCGGTAACCGTTTCTGGTTTGTACGTCTAAGGATTTGTGAATTTACGCTTGCGCGCGTCTTTGTTTCCACGTACTATTAGCAATCGCGTACCGGCGCAAAGAGGTGTGCCAGCATAGCTCAGTTGGTAGAGCATCGCTCTCGTAAAGCGGAGGTCATCGGTTCGAGTCCGATTGCTGGCTCCAGAAGCATCAACAGGCTCGGGTTTATTACCCGAGCCTGCTTTTTTGAGTAGCTGCTTTTGAATTGCGATGCGTTCTAAAACGAGCTTTTAAACCTAGCCTGAAATCTAGCGACTTGCTTAGTCATCAAACAGATGGTCGAATGTACCGTCAACAGCATCGTCAACAAGTTTAGACATATCACGCTCAAGCTGTGCTTGTTCGGCGGCTGTCATGTTGCGTTTACGACCACGATTAAACTGTTTATCAATATAGTTTCCAGTACGGTTTAAGAAGGGAACAACAGAGCCGTTGAGTGTCCATGCACTTACCATGCACGCCGCGCCAAGGGCAATACAAAGGGCGGCTACGATATAAACAATTTTCCACTGCTTAGATGATAAAACTTTATTTTGCTCCATGAGAAACCTCTTTCTTAAACAAAGAACGCAGCCATGAGAAGAGGGCTTTAGACCAACGGGCGGGATAAATGAGCACGGCACGAATGGTGCTAAGCATACAAAGCCCGAGACCAAAGACGAATAAACTGCTCCCTAACTGCCAAAGGGCAAAAAGCTGCTCTCCCTGGATATATGCCTGAACAGCACTCCCGATACCTATAAAAGGAGCGAATAAAAAAGCACCGGTTGCAATTACAAATCCAAAACTACAGGTCCAGATAATAACAACTGCTGTAAATACTGACATGCAGAGCGCAAGTAGTATACTTAGCCACAAAGGTGAGCCAAGAATAACAAGTATCCAAAACAGCTTGCTATAGTTTCTTTTACCACGAGCAACGGTTCGCGGCACAACGGGTAGCTCATTGATGATAGTCTCAGCCGCAACTGCAGGCTCATCAAGTTCGGCAACCGCTTCTTCTTCGGTCATGTTATCGGCTACGCGCTCATCAATCATTTCAGCGTAAAAGTCGAGTGATTCTTGGCGATCAGCTGGGCTTAAGCTGGAAAGCGCGTCGCTTAAAGCTGACAGATACGCTTTCTTGTTCATAAAGACTCCTTTGCATTAAAAAGAAATTCACGAATGTCATCGATTTGCTGCCATTCGGCAATGAATGTGGAGAGCTGATTGCGTCCGGTCTGCGTGAGACCGTAGTATTTTCGCAGGCGGCCATTGTGTTCAACGGAATGTGCGCTAATCGCTTGTGCCGCTTCAAGTCGTTTTAGGACGGGATACAGCGTAGACTCGGTAAGCTCAAGTACAGCAGGCACATCTTTAATGATGCGGTAGCCATAGGACTCGCCTTTGCTGAGCGCTGCTAGAACACAAGCTTCAAGAAACCCGCGTTTTATCTGGGTATCCATATACCTCCTTCCAACAAATACTATGTAATGCATAGTATTATATAAAGCATAATACTATGCAAGAGAAAAGTTTGAACTCCTTTGAGGTGGGCTTGTTTGTTGTTTATCATCAGCTGTTTTGACAGAAACGGGCAATTTGGCAGTACCTAACACCCGTGGGTTATTCGTTGTTTTATAAATCTGCAGGTAGAAGAGGTGTAGTATTTTCTGCTCTAGGGGGTTAATTGCCACATTGCCTGTTTTTGTCAGAATTTAGTGCCAGATTGCCCATTTTTGTCAAAAGAGTCTTTTGCTTAACCTCTCCCTTAAAGGATGCTTAATTGCGCGTGTTCCCTATATCTATTCTTGTGCAATCTTCGTAAGATAGAGAAGGTGAAAGGAGCTTATAGTATGGGGATACATATCTTAGTTGTCGATGATGAGCGCACCATTACCGATTTAGTGGGAATTTACCTAAAAAACGAGGGCTTTGAGGTTACGCTTGCATACAACGGTGCCGATGCGGTTAAAGCAATTCTTTCGCAGAACTTTGACCTTGCTGTACTTGATATTATGCTGCCAGACATCGATGGTTTTGAGTTGCTGCGTACAATCCGCGCAGATTATACCTATCCCGTTATCATGCTTACCGCTCGTGATGCTCAGCAAGACAAAATTGAAGGCTTGAGCCTTGGTGCCGATGACTATGTGGTAAAGCCTTTTCGCCCGCTTGAGTTGGTTGCCCGCGTAAAAGCTCAGCTTCGCCGGTGCTTGACCTATAGTTCGCGTGACGAGCGCGAAAAGGACACGAGTATTATTTCAATCGATGGACTTCTTATTAACCGCAATGCACATACGGTAAGTGTTGATGAACGGCTGGTTCGCCTGACACCGCTTGAGTATTCCATTTTGCTGTATTTAGCCGAGCATCGTGGGCATGTGGTTCCGGTTGAAGAATTGTTTAGCTCGGTATGGAACGAAGAGTTTATGCAGGGCTCTAACAATACGGTTATGGTGCACATTCGTCATCTGCGTGAAAAAATTGGAGACAGCGCTTCAAGCCCGCGCTTTATCCGAAATATCTGGGGTGTTGGCTACACCATTGAAGCAAGTGGCTCTACAGCTTAAAGGTTCAAAGCGAGGTGCGGCTATATGAAATTTCTTGAGCAGGCAGATGAAAAACTACCGGTGAGCCCTTTTAAGAGCTCTGGGTTGGCTGAGTTTGAGACACAATCGAGCCAGCGGCCATCTCAGGAAGCACAGCAGCTGCCTCAAGATATGGACGCGCACCATCAGGAGTGGGAGAGCTCTACTGGTGACGCAACATCTCTCAACTATGAGGCGCAGAGCACTCCAACGAGCCAGGATATACACCTTAACGCGCAGATGCATTCAACCGATACCGTGCATACAGAGGTGCCCGCGGGTCAGTCTGAGCAGCAGTCGCAGGCGAATGAAAGTTTGCCATTTGCCGGAAAGGCAGAGCGCACATACGTGCAAATTGCTGAGGATAGCGATATTGAGAGCTTAGCTCGGCATCTTCGTTCTATTCTTGATAGTCGCATGGTAGCTCTGGTAAGTTTTGGCATCTTGCTGGTAGTTCTACTTGGTATGTTGAATATTGTGCCAATTGTTATCCTTGTGGCCGCAGGTTATATTTTGTCTGATCGCTTTGTGGCAGTGCGTCGTTCTCTCACCATAGGAAGCGTTGCTTGGCTCTGTGTACTGGGAATAGGTAATATTCTTGCCGGACCGCTTATATTTTTAGAAATCAGCCTTGAGTTTTTCTTTGTTGTGCTTGGTTGTGTTATAGCAATGGGGACATGTGTGGCGTTTTTTATGGCGCGTTCTGTTTACTATGTGGGCAAGGCGCGTGGCAAACACGAGGCAGATACTGTCATTGCAAGTCATATTACCGAGCGATTGATTGAGCGCCCTGACGATTGGGGTCGCCCATCGGCCGATTATCTGGCTGTTGAGGGCGCTGTTAACCAGATTCGTAAACGCCAGCAAATGACTGAGTCAGCGCTTCGTGATGAGGCGCGTCGCAAAGATGACCTTGTGACCTATCTGGCACACGACCTTAAAACACCGCTTGCAAGTGTGGTGGGCTATCTGTCGCTGCTTGAGGAAGCGCCAGATTTGCCTGCTGAGCAGCGGGCTCACTTTACGGGCATCGCGCTTGAGAAGGCTCATCGCTTAGACGCTCTTATTGAGGAGTTTTTTGATATTACGCGCTTTGATTTTCACGATATTGTACTCACGCGTGGTTTTGTTTCGCTTAATTTGATGTTGGCGCAGGTGGCAGACGAGTTTTATCCTACGCTTACTGCTCAGCATAAGACGGTTGAGCTGCAGATGTCTGAAAAGCTCACGGCACTTATTGATGGCGATAAAATGGCACGCGTCTTTAATAATGTCATGAAAAATGCTATTGCCTATAGTTATGAAAACTCATCAATCATTATTAGAGCAACAAAACAAGACCAGCAGATATGCATAGCGTTTGAAAACCAAGGCGACCCAATTCCTGCACCAAAGCTTGAGCTTATCTTTGAGAAGTTTTATCGCTTGGATGCCGCGCGTGCTACACATAGAGGTGGTGCTGGTTTGGGGCTTGCCATTGCAAAAGAAATTGTCACCGCACATGGTGGCAGCATTAGTTGTATATCTACACCTGAACATACTATGTTTAGCATATGTCTACCTATTGACAATCGCTCGGAGTCCCGTTTTTAGGATGCATAGCAGCGCACAGAAAGCAATACATTGCAGCATGCAATGCCCTGTGTGCACTATGAAAATAATTTCGACGTGCATATCTTAGCGTAAATGGGATATAAAACTTCAGTCTATGTATGATAGATAAATTGCAGCGAACCATGCTACGCATATTGCCGAGCAAGAAGGAGGGCGCATATGCGCGCGTTCAAAACAGAAAGCAAAAAACTGCTTAACCTCATGATTAACTCAATCTATACCAATAAAGAAATCTTTTTGCGTGAGCTAATCTCAAACGCTTCTGATGCGGTTGATAAGCTTAATTTTAAGGCTCTCACCGATTCAAGTATTCAGATTAACCCCGACGACCTAGCGGTTCGATTAAGTTTTGATAAGGACGCGCGTACACTTACCATTTCTGATAATGGTATTGGCATGACTGCTGAGGAGCTTGAGCAAAACTTGGGCACCATTGCGCATTCGGGCAGTCAAGAGTTTAAGCAAGAACATGCCGAGCATCAGGGCGACGACGTAGACATTATTGGCCAGTTTGGTGTTGGCTTTTATTCGGCCTTTATGGTTGCCTCGCAGGTTCGTGTGGTGAGCCGCGCGTTTGGCGAGGATAGCGCTCATGTTTGGGAGTCTGATGGTCTTGAAGGCTATACCATTGAAGACGCTTCGCGCGAGAGCCACGGCACTGACGTTATTCTGACAATCCGTGAAAATGAGGACGCCACAGACAGTGGGCTGAGCGAGCGTTTTGATACCTATCTGTCTGAGTGGGGGCTGCGCGATTTGGTGCAGCGTTATAGCAATTATGTGCGCTATCCCATTCAAATGATGGTAACAAAGAGCCGTGAAAAGGAGCGCCCTGCAGATGCTGGTGATGATTATCAGCCAGAATATGAGGATTACCAAGAGCTTGAGACGCTTAATTCCATGACACCTATCTGGAAAAAGCGCTCCTCTGATGTGAGTGAAGAAGAATATAACGAGTTTTATAAGGCAAGTTTTCATGATTGGGAAAATCCAGCGCGGAGTATTTCGTTTCATGCAGAAGGTAGCCTTGAGTATGATGCGCTGCTCTATATTCCTGCAAAGGCACCGTTTGACCTCTATAGCCGTGACTATCAAAAGGGACTAGCGCTGTATAGCTCAAACGTCATGATTATGGAAAAATGCGCTGAGTTGTTGCCGGATTATTTTAACTTTGTGCGCGGAATTGTAGATTCGGCAGATGTTTCACTCAATATTAGCCGTGAAACACTGCAACATGACCGTCAGTTGCGCGCCATAGCATCGCGTGTTGAGAAAAAGATTGCATCTGAGCTGGTAAGTCTCCGTGATGAGAATCGTGAGCTTTATGAGCAGTTCTTTGAAAACTTTGGTCGGGGTCTCAAGTTTGGAATTTATCAGAGCTACGGTGCTAAAGCTGCTGATTTGGCGGATTTGCTGCTGTTTTGGAGCGCTCAACAAGAAAAGATGATTACGCTTGCCGAGTATGCTGCCGCAATGCCCGATACGCAAAAGGCAATCTATTATGCAGCAGGTGATAATCGTGAGCGCTTGGCAAAGATGCCGGTGGTTAAGGGCGTGTTAGCGCGTGGCTATGATGTTTTGCTTTGCACCGCAGACGTTGATGAATTTACGTTCCAAGCTATGCGAAACTACCAGGCTCATGGTTTGCCAAAGGTATATGAAGATGCAGCAGCAGCCGAGGCAGCGCGCAAAGCGCAGGCTGACGGTGCAGAGCCGGAGCTTGAAGACCGCACGTTTGAGCTCAAAAACGTTGCGTCGGGTGACCTTGACCTAGCAACTGAGGACGAGAAGAAAGACGCAGAGGCTGCTACAAAAGAACATGAGAATCTTTTTGCAGCCATGAAAGAGGCACTTGCTGGCAAGGTAGAACGTGTAAGCGTTTCGGCGCGTCTTGCTGAGGCTCCTGCGTGCATTACCACCGAAGGCGCTTTGTCGCTTGAGATGGAAAAAGTGCTTGCACGCGGCCCTGAGGCAGATGCTGGTGAGTTGCCGCGTTCTCAGCGCGTGCTTGAGCTTAATACCAAGCATGCAGTTTTTGACAAGCTGGTAGCCGCACAGGCCGCAGGCGATGCAGAGCGCGTGCAGCTTATGGCCGAGTTGCTGTATGACCAAGCTTTGCTTGTTGAGGGCATGCTGCCCGAGGACCCAGTTGCCTTTGCTCAGCGTGTGTGCGAGTTGATGTAGAAACGCATCGATGAACAGCCTCGCCTGTGCGCTATTGTGCTGGGCGGGGCTGTTCGTTTTTCTGGTTATGCACGGGCGTGTACAAAAGAGGGGGTTGATATGGCTGAGCAGGCATTAGAAATGCGTGAGGAAGCAGGGCATTGCGGGCTTGATGGTCAGAAGATGGGGAGAAAGTCCACTGATGCATCTAGGTTAAACTCTGGGTCTGTGGCTGCATCGGCGGCACCTGTGTCTACGACACCCGCATCTGGCATCCCTGTTGCTACCGGTGTTGTTGCTTCACAAGACACCACTGTTGTTGCTACCGGTGCTGCTGCTCCCCAAAATGCCGCCGCAGCAGCTGATGCAGCCTTTGCGCGTATAGCAAACCAGCCTTTCCCGCAGGATATATTTTCTGCTCCCATGATTCGTTGGGCGGTAATTGGCTGCGGGGTTATCGCAAATCAGATGGCAACATCTCTTGCCTGCGCAGGTCGTCGTCTTGCTGGTGTCGCTAATCGAAGCCTCGACAAAGCCCATGCATTTGCTGAGAAATATCAGGTAGAAAAGGTTTATGCAAATGTTGATGAGCTCTATATAGACCCCAACATAGATGCAATTTATATTACTACGCCGCACAACACGCATATAAATTATCTCCGCGCAGCACTTGCAGCTGGCAAACATGTGCTGTGTGAGAAGTCAATTACGCTTAATAGTGAGGAATTGGCCGAGGCTCGCCATATTGCTGATGCAAATGACGTTGTGCTCATGGATGCAACAACCATTTTGCATATGCCCTTATATAAGGAGCTCAAGCGTCGTGTAGATGCGGGTGATTTTGGTTCGCTTAATCTCGCGCAGGTGAGTTTTGGCAGCTACAAGCCCTATGGTGATTTATCAAATCGTTTTTATAATCCGCATCTTGCTGGTGGTGCCATGCTTGATATTGGGGTTTATGCATTGAGCATTGCACGGCTGTTTATGGCAAGTGCTCCCACCGAGCTTGTATCGCTTGCAAATCTTGCAAGCACCGGCGTTGATGAGAGCAGCGGTTTTGTCACGCGCAACAAAGAAGGTCAGCTAGGTATTTTTTCTCTTTCGCTCCATTCAAAGCAGCCAAAGCGTGCGGTTTTAAGTTTTGAGCGAGCATATATTCAAGTTGATGACTATCCACGAGCAGACCACGCAACAATTGTTTGGACAGACACCGGGCAGCGTGAAGATGTATATGTGGGCAATGAGGGTTACGCACTGTGTTACGAGCTGGCAGACCTTGAGGCGGCGGCTGCTGGAGATAGCGCCACGCGCGCTTTGCTTGATTATGCAGATGACGTTATGCAGGTAATGACTAAGCTTAGGCGCGACTGGGGCGTTGTATATCCTGAGGAGCGCCAGGCCTGTATGAAACGTGTTCATGTTGCCGCAGCAATACTATGTCGGCATAACAAGATACTTGCTGTACAGCGGGGCTATGGGGAGCGAGCAGGACTATGGGAGTTTCCAGGTGGCAAGCTTGAGGCAAACGAGACGGCAGAGGCTGCATGTGTGCGTGAGCTGACCGAAGAGCTTGGCGTGACAGTGCACATTGAGGACCTCTACGAGCAGGTTTGTTATAGCTATCCAGAAATGCAGCTCATTATGGATTGCTTTGTATGCAGCTTAGACGATGATGCAGTATTGGTGCTAGCTGATAATCAACGCCAGGTTGCTTGGCTTGCACCCCATGAACTTCCTATTCTTCCGTGGATGCCTGCCGATGTTGCCCTTGTCGAGCGCATCGCGCATGATTCGCGCTTTGTGCGCTAACAGGTAGGTTTGCTTAAAGCGCTTGTGCATAGGTAGCTCTGTGCGCAGACAAAAACTATGCTAGGCATATTGCTTCATAAAGTGCCAACAAAGAGAATCGTTTTCAAAATAATTTTTAATACGCTCAAGCATGTTAGCGTAGTGAAAAATCTATGGAGTTGGTTTTAGTCAACTGGGCTTTTATTGGTTTTCCACCAGAGCATATTAGTCAAAAAGCAGATTGGTATAAGTTGCGTGTGAGATTGAGCATAGATGCGAAGTACATTACGATTGACTGGTGGAAAAGTGCTGGTATTTGACGTAAAACCTTCATCTTGCGTTGTGGCAAGATACTGGTATGAAGCCGATTCTGGGACATACAACTGCACTAGCTTGGTACCGCCTAGCGGCGCGTCCTGCACCACTTGCTTGTGCGCCTGAAACTCCGTGTTGCTTATCGACAAAACAAACACTGCCTCACGAATTTCAATTGGCGTTTCAAGCACTTAAAGCGCAGGGGCTTTCGGAGGTGGAGCAACATCTTTTTCACATTGTTGTATCAGATACTCAAAGTAGGTCGCGCGGTGGTTTTGTTCAAAGCCATGTACAACAGGGCTATGTCCCAGTAGGCTTTTTACAGGAATATGAGCATTTTTGGATACCAGATATTCGTTTAATTGCTCTTCAGATGGCGCGATACTTATCCTTACTCGAGCTGGTTGAGCTGTACTATGAGCTTTGCGCCGATTACTCTTTGTCAGTAAGCCCTAAGGAAAGGTATTTTGAGCGACCATCACTCACTACGGTAGAAGCCTTGTGTGATTATGCACACCATACTGATATACATGGCGGCAAGAAAAAAGCACTTCAAGCTCTGAAATATGTGCATAACCATGCACGTTCTCCTATGGAAACAGCCTGTGCGATGCTTATTAGTTTACCTAAGCGTTTGGGAGGTTTAGGTATTCGGGACATTGAGCTTAATGCCCGTATTGATGTCCCGTCTCATCTGCAGCAGCTTACCCGTTCAAAGTACTTTCTTGCTGACATTCTTCTTAAAAAGTCAGGCACCGATTTTGAATATCATGGGTCTATGCATGAAGAAGAGCAGCGGGGTATTTCAGATGAGGAACGTAGACAGACCTTACAGTCACTTGGCTTTGAAGTGGTGGTTGCACGAAAGCAGTCACTCTTTAACCAGCAGGCCTTTGTGCGGCTCTTTGAAGCCTTGCGTATGCAAGCAGGTGAGCGGGCTGATAGGTATCCAGCCGATTTTGCAATCCGACAAGAAAAACTGCGACAATTTGTATTGCGTCACTATCTTTAAGACCTTAGGTAATAGACAAGTGTTGTTTTGGCAAAATTGACGAATTTGACTCTTTATAACCCAGCGGGTTAGTAATTATTTAACAAAGCTGCAGGTAGACGGCCTGCAAGTAAAACAACAGCTGTCGCTTTACGCCAAATTCGTCATTTTTGCCAAAAAATCGTGTCAAATTAGTCTTTTTTGCCAACGTGCAGGTCAGAGGCGTATTTGAGCGTCAAATTGGTAACTTTTGCCAACGTGCAGGTCAGGACTACTGTATGTAAACCGGCTTGTTGGCCTTGCTGGAGTTCCAACTGAGATACATTAGAGGGATGAGTGTGCGCCAACACTAGCTATTATGAGTTAGAAGTAACGGAACCCAAGACCCTGCAATTCCGCCATAGCCTCAATTACTTTGCCGGATATCTTACAAAAGCGTACGACAGCTGTAAGCTAATTCGATGTCAAATTTGTTGCATCTTTGGCACCATAGGAGCTGTAAGAACGACCGAGGCCCACCTTGAACGCGCGTTTGAAAGTGGCGTTAAGCCCAATCTTTAAGCCTTGGTGCAAAGTATAGCTAGGAGGAATGTATGTCTACCAGTAGTAATGCGGTACTTGAAGTACAACATATCCAGAAGCGCTATGGTGCGCGCAACAACGTCGTGCAAGCGCTTAACGACATCTCGTTTAGTGTTTCTGCAGGCGAGTTTGTCGCCATCATGGGTCCTTCCGGTTCTGGCAAGTCAACCTTGCTCAATTGCATATCAACCATCGACAGCGTTACGAGCGGAACAGTGTGCATTAACGGTGCCGATGTGACGCGGCTAAAACCCGATAAGCTCACAAGGTTCCGTCGTGAGCAGCTGGGCTTTATCTTTCAAGATTCAAACCTGCTCGATACGCTTACGGTAAAAGAGAACATTGCGCTGCCTTTAACCATTTCGCGTGTCCCTGCAGCAGAGGTTTTGACTCGCGTAGAGCAAGTAGCCAAGCATCTCTCAATTGGGCAGACCCTCGAGAAGTATCCCTATCAGCTTTCGGGCGGACAACAACAACGCGTTGCTGCAGCACGCGCACTCGTAAGCAATCCTGCCATTATTATGGCCGACGAGCCAACCGGAGCGCTCGACTCAAAAAATGCGCGTCTCTTGCTTGAGAGCTTTCAGAATATGAACGAGCAAGACCATGCAACTGTTCTCATGGTTACACACGATAGTTTTGCTGCGAGTTATACCTCGCGGGTTTTATTTATTCGCGATGGTCACATTTTCACCGAGCTGCATCGGGGCGAACAAACGCGTCGTCAGTTCCTCGACCGCATCATGGAAGTTGTTGCCATGATGGGAGGGGAGGCATCCGATGCTCTTTAGACTTGCTCAGGCAAACGTTCGCCGCGCAGGGCGTGATTACCTTGTGTATTTGTTAACCCTAACCCTTGCGGTATTGATGTTTTATACCTTTAACACCATTGCCATGCAGATTGATTATGTAGGGCTCAACCGTCCAGATTTTGCCCAGCTGCTGGGTAGTCTTATTGGTGGCGTTACCGTGTTTTTAGCGGGCGTTATGGGCTTCTTGCTGGTATATGCAAACAACTTTATTATGAAGCGCCGCAAAAAGCAGTTTGGTTTATATCAGGTATTAGGCATGAGCCGTGGTCAGGTTGCACGTGTTATGGCGCTTGAGACTATTATGGTATCTGTTACAGCATTGGCACTTGGCATTACGCTGGGCGTAGGCTTATCACAGGTGATGGTATTCTTTACCGCCTCAATTTTTAAGACACAAATTTCAAACTTTCATTTCTTCTTTTCCACACAAGCCTTTTTAATGACAGTCGTTTGTCTCGTTGCGATGTTTGCTGTCACGCTCATCTTTAATCTTCGTGTTGTAGCAAAGGTAAAGATTATTGACCTTATGAGTGCTAACCGCCAAAATGAGACGGTTAAAATGCGCAACCCATGGATTTCGGCAGCGGTATTTGTGTTGGGTCTTGTTCTTATTATTGTTGCGTATGTACGCCTTTTGCACGATGGTCTGCCTATAGATGCCACAACAGAGGCATTTGCCAAGTTTTTAATTACTACCATTACCGTCATCATCGGAACTATTTTGTTCTTCTTTGGCTTTTCTGGCTTTTTGCTCAAGCTGCTCTCAATGCTTCGTGGATTATACTGGCGCGGGCTCAACATGGTGACACTCCGTCAGCTTTCGAGCCGTGTAAACACAGCGTCCTTTTCGATGGCGGTTATTAGCTTTATTTTGTTTTTGGCAATTACCTCAGTTACCGGTGGCATGGGCATTGCATCAGCGCTTTCAGATATGATGGGGGGTGCAACGCCGGGAGACTATGGTCTCAATGCCTTGTATGCATTCCCAGATGTGAGCGTTAATGCTTCTTTAGCCAGTAATGATGGCGATAGAACCGCTCAGACAACAGTGCCGGTCAATCTTATGCAGGCTACGCGCACAACGGGAAATGATGGAAAACCATGGGATTTGTCTGAGGTGGCAGGTCAGTACGCGCAGATTGATACCTATTGGTCCGTTCCTGTTGGTGCTCATAAGCCCGATATAGACTTTCTCGATTTGTTGCGCAAGGCAGGTGCAGAAATACCTCTTGGCATGGAGCACTCCAATGCAACAACGTTTGGCCCCTCACTTATTAAAGAGAGCACGTATAATGCCTACCTGCGTTTTCGTGGATTGCCTGAGGTTAGTCTCGGAGAGCAGGGTTATCTTTTTACCAGCGACTTAGGTGATGCAATTGTAAAAACTTTTGACGCAGTTATGGCTCATAAGATACCGGTAAATGTGGCAGGACATCAGCTGTTTCCGGTGGCAGATAAGGTTGACCAGAAGGCATCAAATCTTGGTATGGGACAGGTTACTAACGGAGGAACACTTGTGGTGCCAGATGCCGTGATAGATGCAGGAATATATCCGGTAGCTACAAGTACGCTCGTGCTGAAATATCGTAGTAACCTTGATGTTAAAGAGGCGGATAGCTATATCACTCGTGACCCTGACCTTCCCAAGTTGTATCAGAACGATAATCAAGTGGGCTTTATTGCAACCGGTGTTTTGAAGACAGAGATTTTTGAGAGCAGCAATGATCTTTACGGCATGGTGAGCTATCTGGCTATTTATATCGGCTTTACCCTAGTAATTGCATGTGCAGCTATTCTGGCAATTCAGCAGCTTGCAGGTGTTTCAGATGCAGGACGCAATTATCGTGTGCTCTCTGAGCTTGGCACGCCAACGCCTCAGATTATGCGCTCGGCGCTCGCTCAGCAATCCGTCTTTTTCTTTTTTCCGCTGGCGGTGGGCTTTGTTCATGCCTGTGTGGCTCTTACGGTGGTAGTCCGCTTGATAGAAGCATTTGGTGGCTTCACTATTTCGTGGATGTTCTCGCTGATATTTGTATTGGCATACGGAGGCTATTTCCTTGCGACCTACATTATGAGTAAATCGATGATTCGCGATGCCATCTTAGTAAGGCATACGGTGTAGTTTCAACACAAGTTCTGCACGTTTTTCAAAGACCGAGTGGCAATAATGCTGCTCGGTCTTTTCATAGTTTTGAAAGAAAAATGCTCGTATATGGCTAAATGTGCGGTTTTGTTAGCACATTTATAAAATGCCACGTCAATGACATGTAAACCAGTTAACAATTTAATAGATAAACCTGTTTACCTATGTTAGACTATGCGCATAGTTCACGGTCGATGTGCTTGAGCAATGTGTGAGGCACTGATTGACTCATTCACAGCACCTCAAGGCCCTTCGTACCAATCACCTGCGGCTGAGCAGTGCATGCAGAGCCGCAGCCTTATCAAGGAGCGTGGTTAGTAAATGCACGAGGCATGGGACGGATTTGAGGGTGGCAATTGGGAGCAAGAAGTCGATGTACGCGACTTTATCCAAAAAAACTACACCCCCTATGAAGGTGACGATTCGTTTTTAGCAGGACCTACTGAGCGTACAACTGATTTATGGAATCAGGTTTTAGATTTGCTGCTTGAAGAGCGCAAACGCGGCGGCGTGCTCGATATGGACACAAAAACAGTTACGGGCATTTGCTCACATCCTGCAGGATATATTGACAACCAAAATCCCAGCAAAGAGACCATTGTTGGCTTGCAGACAGAGCAACCGCTTAAGCGCGCTCTACACGTTAACGGCGGTATTCGTATTTCGGTGCAGGCAGCTGCTCAGCACGGATACGAGATTGACCCTGAGGTTGTTGAGAACTACACCTTCCGCCGCAAAACGCACAACGCGGGCGTATTTGATGCCTATACCGATGAGATGCGCGCCTGTCGCTCAGCTCATATCATCACCGGCTTGCCTGATGGCTATGGACGCGGTCGCATCATCGGCGATTATCGCCGTGTGGCGCTGTACGGCGTTGATTATTTAATCAAAGACAAGCAGGCTCAAAAGGCCTCAACCCCTGTGGTTATGACCGAAGAAAACATTCGTGACCGCGAGGAGCTTTCCGAGCAGATTCGGGCGCTGGGCGAGCTCAAGATGATGGCCGACTTCTATGGCTTTGATATTTCACAGCCAGCAAGCAACACGCAAGAGGCTATCCAATGGATGTACTTCGCGTTCCTCGCTGCGGTTAAAGAGCAAAACGGCGCTGCTATGTCGATAGGTCGCACCAGCACCTTCATCGACATCTACGCTGAGCGCGACCTTGCACGCGGCACCTTTACTGAGGAGCAGATTCAGGAGTTTGTTGATCACTTCATTATGAAGCTGCGCATGGTTAAGTTTGCGCGCACCCCTGAGTATCAGGCACTCTTTACCGGCGACCCGCAGTGGGTAACTGAGTCTATTGGTGGTATGGGAGTTGACGGTCGTCCGCTGGTAACCAAGATGAGCTTCCGCTATTTGCATACGCTTGAGAACATGGGCACCTCGCCCGAGCCTAACCTGACCGTACTTTGGAGCACTAAGCTGCCGCAAAACTTTAAGGAGTTCTGCGCTAAGACCTCCATTGCGAGTTCGTCCATTCAATACGAAAACGATGATTTGATGCGCGTTTATCACGGCGACGATTATGCTATTGCTTGCTGCGTGTCGTCTATGCGTGTGGGCAAAGAGATGCAGTTCTTTGGTGCTCGTGCCAATTTGGCAAAGTGCTTGCTTTATGCGCTCAACGGCGGTGTAGATGAGGTATCCAAAAAGCAGGTAGGTCCGCAGTATCGCGTGGTAGAGGGTGATACCCTTGATTTTGACGACGTGATGAGCAAGTACAAAGACATGATGAAGTGGTTAGCAGGCGTATACGTTAACTCGCTCAACATCATTCATTACATGCATGATAAGTACTGCTACGAGCGCATTCAGATGGCACTGCACGACAAGCACGTTCATCGCTGGTTTGCTACGGGTATTGCTGGTTTGTCAGTTGTTGCAGACTCGCTTTCGGCTATTAAGTATGCCAAGGTGCATCCAGTGCGTGATGAGAACGGCATTATTGTTGACTTTTCAATTGAGGGCGACTTCCCCAAGTATGGCAACGATGACGACCGCGTAGATTCGCTTGCTCACGACATTGTTCACCAATTCATGGAGTATATCCGCATGAACGATACCTATCGTCATTCGGTACCTACTACCTCGGTACTAACCATTACGTCTAACGTGGTATACGGTAAAAAGACTGGTGCTACACCAGATGGTCGTGCTGCTGGTGTGCCGTTCGCGCCGGGAGCTAATCCCATGCACAAACGTGATAGCCATGGTGCCATTGCGTCTTTGTCGTCGGTGTCAAAGCTGCCGTTCCGCGATGCGCAGGATGGCATCTCAAATACCTTCTCGATTGTACCGGGTGCTTTGGGCAAGGATGGCGAGGTTATGTTTAACGAGATTGACCTCGATGACATCTTTATTGAAAACGCAGTTGATTGTGCGTGCCAGGCGGATGCTTCGGCTCCGGCGGGTGCAATTGATGGTGAGTAGTTTAGTCCGTTTGGTTTAGTTTGGTGTAAGGTGCAGGAAAGCCTGCAAACAAAGGAGGAAACATGAAGGTTCAAGACGTTGCTCAGGCTCAGGCTGATAATCTGGTTGGTATGCTTGATGCCTATGCTGAGCAGGGCGGTCATCATCTCAACGTGAACGTATTTAATCGCGACACGCTGCTTGATGCTCAAGAGCATCCCGAGAAGTATCCGCAGCTCACCATTCGTGTGTCAGGCTATGCTGTGAACTTTCACACGCTGACTCGTGAGCAGCAAGATGAGGTTATCTCACGTACCTTCCACGAAGGAATGTAGGCAACATAGCGCTTTGCTAGATGGTGGGGCGTAAGTTCGATTACGCTTCGCCATATAGTGCTGGTTTGTTTATTAGGGTAGTGGCATGGCTTTTGAGAGAACTGCGCTTTGCGATAGTTCTTTTAGGGGGTCATGCCACTACTCATGTAACGTGGTTTGAGTTGGTTTAGATTTGCTTGGCTAGCGGTTGTTTTGACGACCAGCTGTTACTTTGTTTGTCTGATTGCTACCGTGCTTGAATTGCTATTAATTTGACGGCCAGTTGTTGCTTTGTTTGTCTGACTGCTACCGCGCTTGGGTTACTGTTATTTTGCCGTCTAGTTGTTGCTTTTCTTGATTAAGCTGTTACTTTGATGACCCGCCGTTACTTCGCTTGGTTGCCGCTATTTTGCGGCTAGCTGTTTTGACAGAAACGGGCAATCTGGCACTAAATTCTGACAAAAACAGGCAATCTGGCAATAAACCCCCTCTAGCATAAAAACTGTACCTCATCTACCTGCAGGTTTATAAAATAATAAGTAACCCACGGGGGTTCTATACTGCCAAATTGCCCGTTTCTGTCAAAAGAGGTAGGCTGTCGCCGCTACGAGGAACGGCAATCGATTCACTGAGCGTGCGTGACGACTCCCGACATTGGTAAGCGGCTGTCGCTTTAATAACAGTAGTCAATTTGATGCGTGTATAATACTTCTAACTCGAGCATTGGCAAAACTGATAAATTTGGTATAGGCGACATATGCTGTTTTACTTACACTCATCTATCTGTAGCTTTATCAATCAAATACTAACCTGCGGTGTTATACAGAGTACAAACTCGTTTTTTGTCAAAGCAACAGGTTTCTATTTGTGACTTAATGTGCTAAACCCTAGTACTTTTTGTCTAAGAGCTGATTCAAACACGACATCTTCTGAGTGATGCCACTTGATAACAATAAGAATTGTGCTCAGACTAACTCATGATTTCGACAAAAATGTAATTCAACTGTATAATTAATTATCTCAGAAGTTGGTATGAAGATTGAGGCATGATGAACCTACACCAGCTTGAGTACCTCCAAGCAGTTATCTCCTGTGGTGGAATTCGACCTGCTTCATATAACTTGCACGTCTCTCCCCAAGCGGTGTCAATTGCAATAAAAAAGCTTGAAGAAGAATTAGGCACACAACTCTTTATTCGTTCTGGAAATGAGCTGATTCCAACTCAACATGGAGTTGAGGTATCGCAACGTGCCGCTATTATTCTGAGTCAGTGTCGAGAGTTAGGTCAGTTGAAATCTGAGCTTCATGAAGGAATTTCTCCAGATGGTCATTTTCGTCTATATGTACCTCAGCTTTTTGGACGAGGTAGTTTGTTTGAAGACGAGGCTTATGAGCGGTTTCTTGAGGCTTATCCTGATATTCATCTTGATGTGTGGCATCAGACGGGTAGTTCATTACACGCAGTTGTGGAACACGGGATTACAGATGCTGCACTTGTATTTGGTCGAACTCAGGTAAACGGAATAGTCTTTCATGATGTTAGGTCAGTTACGATGTATGCTTATTGGATTGATGAACGTGTGACGCATAATTCTGTTTCACTTAATTCAAATTTCATTTCAAAGCATCTTTTTGCAAATCCCTACTGCTTTTCAGAGGTAATGACTGTATTTAGAAATCTACCAACATCAGATTTACTTGCAATGCGCTTTAGAGATATTTCACCTGATATAGATAGTCATCTTGCTTTTATGCGAGAGGGCGGTGTGATATTTGGTCTATCGAATTCGATATATAAAAATATGCCAGAGGTGTCAAGTGGAATGGTCTATCTTGACTCTCAGAAAAAAGCTCAATTACCCGTGTATTTCTGCTGCAAACAAGGTAACTGGGGGAAGTGGCTTCAGAAAGTATATTGGCACTCAATTGAAAACTTACAAGTACTTGACTAATTAGTGTTCAAAACAATATGACACTAGAAAATTAAATATGACAAAAGTAGATGTAGGCTCATTAAAAGGTTTATTTCTATATAGCATGGAAAGAACTAAAAAATGACTAACAAGGTTGCTACGGAATCTAGCTTAAGTAAAACTAGAAATCCTGTTGTAGTTCAATATCTACTATTTGTATTTTTCTCAAACTTTTCAACTATGTTGTATTTCCTTACTACTTTTTTGCAACAAGGAGGCTTATCACTCGGACAGGTTTCGCTGCTCCTTCTTTGTTACCAAGCTTCAAAATTTGTTTTTGAAATTCCTACAGGGTATATGGGCGATAGGTTTGGCAGAAAGGCAAGTGGTTTAGCTGGCTTGGGAGGATTGGTAGTTTACCTTGTTATGCTGCTCGTTGTTCGTGATTTTGTATGGCTTATACCAGCCTTCATTTTGCGTGGAATAGCCCTATCCTGTGTAAGTGGCTCTATTGAGTCTCTTTTTGTCGATAGTATTGAGGAATCGGAGCTTATTCGCTATAACACTTGGGATCGCATGGCGTTTTTTGGTTCTTATGCACTATCAGTTATTTTGGGCGGTTTATTAGCTGGGCAACAACTTATGGTGTTTGGAATTATTTGCGATCTTATAGCAATACTTTTAGCAATCATCGCAACAAGCCTCATTCGAGAACTACGCCATCCTAATAGTAATGAGATGCAGGAGAAGCAGTCGCTGAGCGCAATTAAACAAATGCTTAAAACAAGACCTATATTAGTTGCCGGCTTACTAATTGACTTGGCGCAAGCTTTTACCTTCGTTGCGTTTGAAGATTTTTACATCATAATTTTGCGTGATATGGGACTTAGCCCTTTTCTGGCTGGCTTATCATTGGCTCTTCAGTTGCTTATTGCTGCTGGACTTGGTTTGTTTACGTCAAGAATTTTGAGGACAGTTAATACTAAACAATTCTTTATGATTACCTCAATTATAAAACTACCATTTACCGCGCTCATCTTATTATCTGCTATTCCGGTGATGTTTGTTCCGCTTATCTATATTGGTGAATCAATTCTTGGAACCCTATCGGGAGCCATTCGATATCGCGCGTTTCAAGAGGCGTGTCCTTCAGAATTACGAAATACTTGTATCTCACTACAAAGTCAGATGATTTCTTGTGCGGCTTTATTGTTCTATGGTATAAGCGCTATGGCACTTGAGTTTGTGACTTTACCTCAACTTTTATTGATGGCGCTCGGCGTAACTGCCTGTATATATGTACCCGCTGTTTTTCGCATGAGCAAAGCAGTCCATTCTTCATGGGAATAGCGCTAGATATATGTGATTCCTATAGAGTTTATAGACAATTTACCCAGCAAGCCGTGCGTGTGTACTTGCTCACAGCGTCCATTAAACGCTTGCCGAGCAGGTCGCGCGTGTGCAATTGCTTTAAGGTTTACTGACTATCGCCGAACAAGCCACATATCTGTGCCCTCTTCAAAGCCCATCGACTATCTTCTGAGCAGGGTCATATATCCGCCGTCCTTTTCAGGTTCATCGACCGCCTGTCACCATGGAAAGAAATATATGCATACTCCAATGCGGGAGATAATGCCGTGCAAAAATACTCCAATGAGGTTCTTTTTTGTTTACTGGTTTACACCAGCTCAGGACATGTGTGTAGGCTTCGCGGAAAACAGGAAGTTTGCAAAATTCTTACTAGATTGCTCACATTTTCACTGAGCTGCGCAAATGGTTTCAAATCTGTTAATACGCAAGTTATAACTTATAGAGAAGGAATACTCAACAGCATATTTTCTAATAAAGTATTAAAAACAAGAATTAAAACTTATATTATCAAAATAGCGTGAAAACTAGCAATATCGTATACTGAATATGCCTGAATGTATAAGGCTGAGCTGACACCATCCGAGGGGTCAGCCATGCGAGAAAGGGAGCATACATGAAGGGTTATGCAATGCTCAAGATCGGCGAGTCCGGCTGGATTGAGAAGGAGAACCCGGTTTGCGGACCGGCGGATGCCATCGTCAAGCCACTGGCTGTTTCGATCTGCACCTCCGACGTACACACACTGTGGGAGGGCGCAATTGGCGAGCGCCACAACATGATTCTCGGCCACGAGGGCTGCGGTGAGATTGTTGAGGTAGGCGAGCTTGTTAAAGACTTCAAGCCAGGCGACCGCGTACTTATTCCTGCAATTACCCCTGACTGGAACTCGCTTGAGGCTCAGGCTGGCTATTCCATGCACTCCGGTGGCATGCTTGCTGGCTGGAAGTTCTCCAACTTCAAGGACGGCGTGTTCTCCGAGCTTATTCACGTAAACGATGCTGATGGCAACCTTGCTCTTATGCCTGCCGACATGAGCCCAGTTGACGCCTGCATGCTTTCCGACATGGTAACTACTGGTTTCCACGGCGTTGAGCTGGCTGACGTTCAGTTTGGTGACAGCGTTCTCGTTATTGGTATTGGTCCTGTAGGTCTCATGAGCGTTGCTGGTGCAAATCTCCGCGGCGCTTCCCGCATCATCGCTGTGGGCACCCGTCCTAAGTGCGTTGAGGCTGCTCGTGGCTATGGCGCTACCGACTTTGTTTCCTACAAAGATGGTCCTATTGCCGATCAGGTTCTTGCTATGACCAACGGTGAGGGCGTTGACCGCGTTATCGTTGCTGGTGGCGGTTGCGACACCTTCCAGGACGCTGTAAAGGCTCTGAAGGCTGGCGGCAAGATTGGCAACGTTAACTACCTCGGCGACGGCGAGTTTGTTACCATTCCGCGCGTTGAGTGGGGCGTTGGCATGGGTCACAAGGACATCCGCGGTGGTCTGACCCCGGGAGGTCGTCTGCGTATGGAGAAGCTTGCTACGCTCATCTCCTCTGGTCGTCTCGATGTTTCCCCGCTGGCAAGCCATGTCTTCCACGGCTGGGAGCACATCGAAGAGGCTCTCTTCATGATGCGTGATAAGCCTGCTGACCTTATCAAGCCGGTTGTTGTTATTGACTAACAGTTTGTTTGCTTAGCTTTTAATCATGCAAACTAAGCGTTAGTATTTGAGTTGCGTGCTGCGGACGGGGTCAGAAGCTCCGTCCGCAGTTTTTATACGGTCAAAAAGAGAGGTCTACGTGCGCATTTTAGTAGTTTCAGGCTTTTTGGGCGCTGGCAAAACAACCTTTATTCAAGAGCTGGCTCGAAAAAGCGGCAAAGACTTTGTGGTCTACGAAAATGAGTTTGGACAAGCAGACATTGACGCACAAGTGCTTGCACAAACTGATGAACTTTCGGTTTGGGAGAGCACAGAAAACTGTATTTGTTGTACCGGAAAACAAGACTTTGCCACCTCTATTTTGACAATTTCTAACACGCTTGATCCTGAGTATTTGGTGGTTGAGCCAACCGGAGTAGCTCGGCTTTCGAGTGTGCTTGAAAATGTTGACCAGGTTGCTTACGAGCGTATTTCGCTTTTGGCTCCTTTGGCAATTGTCGATGCAACTGCGTGGGTTCGTCAGCGCGAGCGCTTTCGCGACATTTATCTTGACCAAGTGGCTACTGCGCGAACCGTAGTGGTATCAAAGTCCCAGCTTGCGGGTGAAGGTGAGCTCGAAGAAGTAATATCGTGGATTTCAAGCGTTAACGCTAATGCCGAGATAGAAGCGCGTCCGTGGGATCAGCTTGATGGCGCATGGTTCAGCAAGCTCCTGCTCCAAGATTTGGACCCAGACGCTGCGCCTGTTGCGCAAGCTGCAGCTCCTGCAGAAGATGAGTTTGAAAGTATTTCGCTCAAAGGTGTTCAGATGCCTACCGAAAGCCATATGATTTGGTTTTTGGATGCTTTATCTGCGGGAACGTTTGGCGAGATTGTTCGTGCAAAGGGTATGTTGCCTTGCGGCAACCAGTGGCTGCGCTTTGATATGGTTGACCGCATGTGGTCCTTAACCGGCATGGATTTGCCTGCGTCAGAAGACGAAGCAGTTGCGGTGTTTATTGGGCCAGATGTTCGGCGTCCGTGGTTACGTGAGATGCTGGTACCGTTGATTCGTGACGCAACATCGGCTGCGCGCGTTGAGGCTGCACTTGACGAGTCCTTTGACGTGGTGGGACATACGCATGCACATGGCGAGGAAGGTCATGTTTGCGATGAGCATTGCGAACATCATCACACGCACGAACACGAACAGGTGCATGAGCACGAACATCATCACGAGCACGAGCACGAGCACGAGCACGAGCATCAGCATGAACATGCTCACGGTGCGGAGCAGAGCGTCGATGCTGAGTAGGGTTTGCCGGTACAAGGGGTTTGTATGGGTCGCATAACGCCTGAGCAGTATAAAGACACAACACCGAGCGCCTATACGCTGGGACGCATTCACTCAGTCGAAACCATGGGTACCGTTGACGGGCCAGGTATTCGTTTTGTTGTGTTTACGCAGGGCTGTCCTATGCGTTGTGCGTATTGTCATAACCCCGATACGTGGAAGACACATGCAGGTACGCTTGTTCGCGTCGAAGACCTTATCGATCAGTTTAAGCGCAAGCGCAGCTTTTATAAGTCGGGTGGCGTAACCGTTACAGGTGGCGAACCGCTGTTGCAGCCTGAGTTTGTGGGCGACTACTTTTATGCTATGCATCATGGTGAGCTAGGATTTGTACATACCTGTCTCGATACCTGCGGTTTCGCCTTTGATACAAACCAGATAGAACGTTTTGAGCGTGTATTTGCCGAGACCGATTTGGTATTACTCGACATTAAGCATAGTGATTCCATCGGGCATAGGCAGCTAACCGGTCAGGCTCCTGAGCGTATTCTTGCATTTGGTGATGAGCTGGCACGTCGAAAGATTAAAACTATTATTCGCCATGTGGTTGTGCCCGGCATTACTGATACAACTCATGAGTGCTTTGAGCTGGGAAAGCTTATTGGTTCTTGGCGAAATATTGTTGGGCTTGAAATGCTGCCATACCACACGATGGGTGTAAATAAGTACGAGCAACTTGGCTTGAGCTATAAGCTAGAAGGTGTACGAGCTATGGATAAGGAGCGTCTGCCTGAGCTTCGTCAAGCAGTACTTGCTGGTATGAAACACGTGCGCACAAAGTAGACATCTAAGGGCGTGTTTAGTGGGACGGCTTTTGTTTAGCTGAGGGTTTCTAGCTTTCAATGGACAGGGGAGCATTACGCATTAAGGCTTTGTAAGAGCTTTTGATATGTGCCGTCTCGCTCTTTGTTAAAAGACGCGTATTATGCTGCATGGGGGAGTCGTTTTGAGGGAAACTAACTTAATGTACGAATTTTTCTAAAGACCTCAAGTACACTTCGTTCAACTAAAGCATAAATCCTGCGGAAATGTTGAAAACTTTTATTGTACAGACCCCCTATACTCGGACTACTGGCAAAAATTCGTACATTACATTGATTTGCTCCCAGAACTTATTAGTTTTGCAATTACCTGAGGACATTGTTTGTTCAAAGTACCCATGCGGTTTCAAAAACATAACGACATTGGAGTAGGTGTTCGTATTGTAGTGGAGTTCCAATAATGCGGCGTTACATGTTGGAAGAGCGTACCAACATCGCATTGTAGAACGAAAAAGCAGCACTATAACGCCGTATCGGGTGCTAGCGCTCTTGTCACATAGTTAAGTTACACCTGTCGCTTTGGCAAAACTGACGAAAAAGTACTCTCTATAACCCAGCGGGTTAATATTTTTTGAGCAAAAGCGCAGGTAGATAAACTGCGAGAAAAACTACAGTTGTCTCTTTACGTCAAATTAGTAAAAAATGACAGATTTTTGCGTCAAATTAGTCATTTTTGCCAAAGCACAGCTCAGATACGCTGTTTAGAGGCGCTTTTCGTACGTTAACTCGCCGCTTTTGACAAAGTGCAGCTCAGAGGCGTTATCCGAACATCAAACTTGCAGTTTTGCCAGTATGTAACTCAGCGATGTTATTTGAACGTCAAATTGATTAGCTTTGACATTGCAACTACTTTGATGATTCAGAACATACTTTTGCTGACCTCTGTATGAAGAGGAGCCTATACTATAGGGGATTCAACACGTGCCTTGTACTGAGTTCATTCGAGAGTGAGAGCAACGTATCATGGATACCATTGCAAGTTTTACTATCGACCACGAGCGCCTTATGCCGGGGGTCTATTTGTCGCGCCAAGATGTTGACCCTGCAACAGGCGCGGTGGTGAGCACTTTTGACCTGCGCCTTACTTCTCCTAACCGCGAGCCTGTTATGAATACCGCTGAGTGCCATACCATCGAGCACTTAGGTGCAACGTTTGCGCGCAATCACCCAGACTGGGCAAATCGCGTGGTGTATTTTGGTCCCATGGGCTGTCGTACGGGGTTTTATCTGGTAGTGTTTGGCAAGCTAAGCAGCGCGGAGATTTTGCCTCTTGTTATAGAGCTTTTCACATTCGTGCGCGATTTTACCGCAGAAATTCCCGGTGCTACACCTGCTGCCTGCGGAAATTATCTTGACCAAAACCTGGATATGGCACGCTGGCTTGCCAAGCGCTATCTTGCCCGTGATTTGGTGCATGCAGAAGCGGGGGACGAGCGCCGGTTACTGTATCCGTCGCCGCTTGCCCAAGCACCGCCTGCTTGACTAAGCGCTACCGGCCTGACTAAGCACCACTTGACTTAATGCCACCCGCCTAGCACCGCCTGATGCTACTCGATTAAATTATGCAACTAAGTGTGCGTCCGCGCGCATTTATGCTCTTGCGCCACTATAATGAAGCGCGTCTGTGTGAAGTGCGTATCCCAGAAAGGAAGGTCATGGCGCTCACTGAACAAGAGGTCGCTGACCTCGCTGAATTTGTGTGCATTCCTCTTGTAGGCGATGAACTGCAAGAAATGACAAACTATCTTAACGACGCCATTCAGGTGCTCGAACCCATACGTGATTATGCTACGTGCGATGTTGAGCCGACGTTTCACCCAAACGAGCTTATTGATGCTACGTTGCGTGCTGATGTCTTATCACCTGAGCGCAATTTGACCCGTGATGAGGCCCTTGCAAATGCTGCTCAACACGAAGACGGGAGCTTCCGGGTCCCCTCTATCTTGGGTGAGGGAGGCGTATCGTAGTGAGTTTGTACTTTGATGAGATGAGCGCCACCGAAATAAGTGCCGGTATTGTTTCTGGAAGCTTTTCTGCGCGTGAGGTCACTGAGGCAAGCCTTGCCGCCATTGCAGCAAAAGATACGCAGGTACAGGCCTACATTCAGGTTACGCCTGAGCTGGCTTGCGCACAGGCAGATGCCCTAGATGCGCGCCGTGCAGCAGGTGAGAGCCTGCCTCCATTAGCTGGCGTTCCCCTTGCCATAAAAGATAATATGAATCTCGTGGGCTCGCGCACAACCTGTGCGTCACGTATGCTTGAGCAGTTTGAGAGTCCGTATACCGCAACCTGTGTTTCACGTATGCTCGCAGCAGGCTGTATTCCGATGGGCAAAGTAAACATGGATGAGTTTGCCTTTGGCTCAACGACAGAAAACTCTGCTTTTAAGCCAACAAATAACCCCTGGGATATTACCCGCGTACCGGGTGGCAGTTCGGGAGGTTCTGCAGCGGCAGTAGCAGCCGGAGAGGCAACGCTTGCCTTAGGCTCTGACACAGGCGGCTCAATTCGCCAGCCTGCCGCACTTTGCGGCATTGTGGGCATGAAGCCAAGCTATGGCGCGGTTAGTCGCTATGGCGTTACAGCTTTTGGTAGCTCACTTGATCAGGTGGGTCCTATGGGGCGAAGCGTTACCGATGTTGCTCATGCCATGAATGCTTTGCTTGCTGGTGGAAAAGACCCACTCGATGGCACACATTATGCGCTTGACGTTGATTGCACCGCTCAGCTTGCCGAAGGTGTTGACGGCGTGCGCGTGGGGATTATCCCCGCCTTTATGGAGGCAGAGGGATTATCAGATGAAGTACAAACGGCAGTGTGGGAAGCCGCTCACGCGCTTGAAGATGCTGGCGCTACCCTTATTGAAGTTGATTTGCCACACCTTGATGCAGCAATTGCTGCTTATTACGTTATCGGTCCGTCCGAGGCGTTCTCAAATCTAGCGCGCTTTGATGGTATTCGCTATGGACATCAAGCACCCGATGCTCACAATTTATCTCAGCAGGTAGGTCTGTCTCGCTCGCAGGGTTTTGGACGCGAGGCAAAGCGTCGTCAGTTCTTGGGCGCATATCTGCTGTCAAGCGGGGTGTATGACACCTATTATTATGCCGCACAAAAAGCACGCACCCTTATTATGGAAGATTACACAGCGGCATTTAAGCAGGTAGACACTATTCTCATGCCTGCTTGTCCACGCACCGCGTTTAAGCATGGAGAACTATCAAATCCAACACAAATGTATTTGAGCGACCTCTATACCATTTCGCTCAACATTGCAGGCAACTGCGGTATCAGCGTGCCGGTTGGTTTGGGCAAGGATACTGGCCTTCCAGTGGGCGTACAGCTGCAAGGACCTGCGCGCGGCGATGCTAATTTGTTGCGCTATGCCTTTGCTATTGAGCGCGCGTTTGCAGATTCGTTGGGCAAACCGCGACTGGGCGTGGCTCCGGCCTTTGCTTGTGGGGAGGTAGCTTAGCTATGAAAGAACTTGCTGAGGTTTTGAACGACTGGGAAGCAGTTATTGGCTTGGAGATTCATACCGAGCTTACAACGCTTACTAGCAAAATGTTTTGCAACTGCGCACTGAGCTATGAGGACGAACCCAATACGCATGTGTGCCCCGTTTGCCTAGGTATGCCCGGTGCCTTGCCGGTTCCTAACGAAGGGGCAATTGCTGCTATCGTGAAGGCTGGACTTGCCACCAATTGCGATATTCAGCGGCGTTCGATGTTTTATCGCAAGCATTATTTTTATCCTGATATGGCCAAAAACTTTCAAACCACGCAGGGGCCAGTGGCATTTTGCATGCATGGACAGCTTCGTTTACGGGTGAGCGGTCGCGGTGCTGCCGAGCGTCCTGCGTGCGCTTTTGGCGCTGGTGAAGCAGCGAGTTTGGCATCGGCAAGTGCGCATGCAAGCGGGCTTTCAAGCCAGATGGCAGCTCAGCTTCCCGAAACCGATACGCCCCGTTCTGCTTTGGCGCAGATGAGTGCCTACGATACCGCAGACCTTGCATATCCGGTGCGCGCCGAGGACGGAAGCTATGAGGTTCCTATCCGAATTTTGCGCATTCATCTTGAAGAAGACGCGGCAAAAATGCTTCATCGTGGCGGCGAAGAGGGACGTATTACCGCTGCAGCGGACAGCCTCATTGACTACAATCGCTGCGGCACACCCCTTATTGAGCTGGTAACCGAGCCTGATTTGCGCACCCCCGAAGAAGCACGGCTGTTTATGGAAAAACTCCGCCGCATCTTCTTAACCATCGGCATATCAGACTGCTCTATGGAGCACGGTTCTATGCGCTGCGACGGTAACGTTAGTCTGCGCCGCCGCGGTGACACAACGCTTGGCACCAAAACGGAGCTGAAAAACCTTAACTCTTTTAAGGCGCTGCACGATGGCTTGGCATATGAGATTTGTCGTCAGGCTGAGGTGCTTGAAGAGGGTGGCACCATCTATCAGGAGACGCGTCATTGGGAGCCCAGCCGTCGTCGTACGGTAGTTATGCGTGTTAAAGAAACAGCTGATGATTATCGTCTGTTCCCTGACCCAGACCTTGAGCCGGTTGAGTTGAGTGAGGCCTTTATTCAGCAGCTTGCTGATGAGTTGCCTGAGCTTCCCGATGCTAAAGAGGCACGTTATGTAGGTGACTTTGGCATTAAGGCCTCAGATGCAGCCCAGCTTGCAGCTGACCCGGTAGTTGCAAAGCACTTTGAAGCAGCGTGTTTAGCCAGTGAGGGCAAATATGCGCAAATTATTGCAAACCTCATGGTAAATGAGCTGGCTGCTGCCCGTAAGGCAGAGACGGCGGTCGATAGTCTTGATGAGCTAAAACCCGCGTATACAGCAGAGCTGGCGGCGTTACTGGCAACTGAAGCCATTAGTTCTAATCAGGCTGCTGAGGTGGCAGCGCTTATGCTGAGCGAGCATAAGGCACCGGGTGTTTTGGTAGACGAGCATGGCATGCGTCAGGTAAGCGATACGGGCGCTCTTATGCCCATTGTTGATGAGGTGTTAAGCGCATGCGCTGAGCAGGCTCAACAGTATCGTAATGGCAACGAGAAGGTTATTGGTTTTCTGGTAGGGCAGTGCATGCGGGCAAGCCAAGGCAAAGGCAATCCTAAGTTGTTTAATCAGCTGTTGCGCGAGAGCCTTTCTAAATAGTACGTGCATAAGGGCGGCGTTTGTTTTAGCAGGCGCCGCGCGGCACACATTGCTTGCGCAAAACTTTTGGCAATTTTTGGAACTTAGGTTTTTAGCTGACAAGCGCCACCAAGCGTGGTAGGCTTTCCACTGCAAATTGAAATTGGAGTTGAAATTCAATTTCATTCACGATTGACGAGTTGAGGGTGTGTTATGAATATTACTCGTAGACATATGCTGCGTACAACAGCCGGTTTGGCAATGGGCGCTCTTCTTTCGGGCGGTCTTGTGGGTTGTGCTCAGGGTGCTAAAAATATGGCAGGTTCTACGCTGGATACAAGCGACAAAAAAACCATTTACACCACCTTTTTCCCAGTTTATGACCTTACCAAGCGCGTGGTAGGGGACAGGATGGATGTTAAGACCATCATTAAGGGCAACCAAGAGCCGCATGATTTTGAGCTGCAAACAAGCGATATGGCTGCCGTATCTGATGCTGATTTGATTATCTTTAACGGTGCTGGTATGGAAGCCTTTATTGATGACCTTAAAGGCGTTGTACATGACGACAACAAGTTTTTAGATTTGTCGGAGGGTTTAACCCTGCTTGAGGGTGGCGGTCACGACCACGACGAGCACGACCACAATGATGAGCACGACGACCACGAGGACCACGACGACCACGACCACAAAGAGCATAGCTCCGTCAATCCGCATACGTGGCTGTCTATCAAAAACGCAATGTATGAGCTGCAAGCAATTTATGAAAAAGTTGCTGCGCTTGACCCAGAACATGCTGAGGAGTATCAGCAGAATTACGAGCAGGAGCTTAGAGGCTTTAAGGCTCTTGACGCACGTTTTGAAAGTGAATTATCTCAGGTTAAGAGTACCGAGCGCTATTTTGTAGTGTCACACGCCGCCTTTAACTATCTTGCGCATGACTACCAGCTCAAGCAGGTTGCTGTAACAGGTATTTCTCCCGATGAGGAGCCTTCTGCCGCTGAGCTTGCAACCATTGCTGACTTTGTTAAAGCGCATAATATTACAACTATCTTTTTTGAGGGTAAGGCAACTCCCAAGGTAGCTCAAACACTGGCTGAGAACACGCATGTCAAAACAGGAACGCTCTACACCATGGAGAGTTTGACTGATGAAGAGGCAGAGCTGGGTTATCTCAGGCTTATGGAACAAAACCTCGATGCACTGCTGGACTCTTTGAATGCTTAACGTCATTGAGATAGATAATCTTTGCTTCTCATACGAAGAAGACCCAATTTTGCGCAACCTTGAGCTACAGGTTGAGGCGGGGGAGTTATTGGCGCTGGTGGGCGAGAATGGCGCTGGCAAAAGCACGCTCATGAATCTGATGCTTGGAAACCTTACACCCACCTCTGGCGAAATTCGCCTTTTTGGAGATGCCATTTCCAAAGATAACCACTACCGCGACGTGGCGTATGTGTCGCAAGATGCGGTGAGGAGCTATAAGTTTTTTCCAACCACCATCTCCGAGCTGGTATCGGTGCATCTGCGTTATTTGCACCGCAGAGATTCGGTTGAAGAGATTATTAGAATGGTGGGCTTAGAAAAGCATCTTGATAAGCGCCTTGACCAGCTCTCAGGCGGTCAACTCCAGCGCGTGGGTCTGTTACTAGCATTGGTAAAAGATGCGTCCCTCATTTTGCTTGATGAGCCAACAACGGGTATCGATAAAGAGTTTTCACACGAGCTGTACCATATCCTGCAGGAGCTTCAGACGCACGGCAGAACCATTGTTGTTATTACGCACCAACTTGCAGAAGCGTCTCCGTTTGTTGACCGCGTTGTGCGTTTGCGTGCGGGTTCGTTAGTAGAAGTTCCTCAGCATGAGTGGCATCGAGAGGAGCATATTCACGATGCTTGCCTATGAGTTTATGCGGCGTGCATTTGTGGTAGGCGCAATTCTTGCGGTGATTTTGCCGCTTATTGGCCTGCCTATTTTGCTTAAGCGCCTCTCTATGATGGGCGATACCTTGGCGCACGCCTCACTTGCAGGTGTAGCGGTTGGTTTGGCCTTTGGGTTTAACCCGCTTGTTGGCTCGGTTATTGCCTGTATTGTTGCGGGTTTAAGTGTTGAGGCGGTACGTGCGCGGCTAAAATCGTATGAAGAAATTTCAACGGTGATTGTACTGGCGGCCTCTATTGGTCTCGCGGGTATTTTTAGCGCCATGGCAGGCGGCGGAAACTCAATTGCATCATATTTATTTGGGTCAATTGTTACTATTGATAATGTTGAGTTTTATTTGGTGCTTGCAGTGGCAGCGGTGGTTGTTGTGCTGTATCGGCTGCTTTATGTGCGCCTATTCTTAACGGTATTCGATGCGCAGTCGGCAAGTTTGCTAGGTATTCCGGTAAAGACCCTCAACTTTATTTTTTCGTTCTTAGTGGCAATTTCGGTATCCATTGCGGCAAAAACTATAGGCTCGTTAATTGTATCGTCACTGCTGGTTATTCCTGTTATTTGCGCAATGCAATTTTCTAAAACCTATCGCGGTACCCTTGCGCTTTCAATTGCTTTGTCGCTGGTATTTGTCTTTAGTGGTTTAGTGCTGAGCTTCTATCAAAATCTCAAGCCGGGCTCGGTTATTGTGCTCATTGCTGTTGCGGGGCTTTTACTCTCACTCATTATTAAGCGAAAATAAGGAGACGTTGTATGAAAAAGAAAACTTTTGGTGTTGCGGCCGCCTTTG
Organism: Collinsella sp. zg1085; assembly: GCF_018889955.1. Taxonomy (GTDB): domain Bacteria; phylum Actinomycetota; class Coriobacteriia; order Coriobacteriales; family Coriobacteriaceae; genus Collinsella. The sequence goes on along the minus strand of NZ_CP076545.1, from coordinate 1,347,299 downwards.
CCATTGTTTTGGCTGGCGCTGGCGCAACTGCAGCTGTTCAGGCAGGGCTTTTCTCGTATCGAGCGCCCGAGGCTGCCAAAGTTTTAGCACCTGTAAAGCCTAAAAGCACGCTCACAAAGCAGACGAGCTATGCAAAAGACGAGACAACTGAGGTGCTTGTTGATGCACCTCAGGTAGCCTCTGATGAGATTGTTAAGGTTATTAAACACGGTGACCACTGGCACGTGTTTACCAAAGATGGTCGCGAGATTATCACCTATACCGACCCAGCAAAAGCAGGGCGTGCAAGTGAGCTAAGCTCAACGGCAAATGTGGTGAGCGCGCGTGAGCTTGAGCGCATGGACGGCACTCGTGTGGTGCGTATTCTCAAGCATGGTGACCACTACCACATTTTTACCGCAGATGGACGTGAGTTTATTACTTATAGCAATCCAAGCGCGCTCTACCCGCACCTAAGCATTGGCACCTATACCGGAAACCACAGCTCAGGTGGCAGTGTGGTGCATAATGCTGGGTATACACCAGGCGGTGCTGGTGGCGTATCTGCTGGTACACCAGCAGGTGCTCAGGGGGTGCCAGGTGCCTCAATCCTTCCAGGGCTTGATGTGGTTGAGGTTGTCAACAACTCAAGTCTTAGCAATCTAGCTATAGTTAAGATTTTGCGGCACGAGGACCACTGGCATCTGTATACCGCTGACGGCAAAGAGACCGTTACATATACCGACCCCTCTGCCTTGTATTCACATATTAAGATTGAGGAATACGAGGGTACTCATAATTTTGCACCGCTTGATGACGGGGAACTGTTCCGTTACGAAGACGTTGCACCGGCGCTCTTGGTGCCGCTTGAAAATATTACCTACGGAAATGTGTTGTATAGCACGAGTTTTGATACCGTGCGTCAGCGCTTTATTATTCCGCATCTTGACCATTTCCATTATGTAGACATTGAAACCATTATTCAGTTCTGTAAAGACGGCTCAACGAGTTTTGGCAGCACAAATCCGCGTGCGGTAGTTGCAACCTTAAAGTATGTGCTTTTGCATCCTGAGGTCCGCCCCTATAAAGAGGGTTGGGGTAATGATGCAAGTGTTGTTGCACCAACAAACCCTGATACCGGTGTTTCGCCAGATGAGGGCACTACGGCAGGGTCTGAGGCTGAGCCTTCGCCCGAGCCTGAGCGTCATGCCGTGCGTATTGTGCATGAGGATGGCCGCTGGTTGGTTTATATGAGTGATGGTTCAACGCGTTTGCATTCAAAGAATCCGGCTGCAAGCTATCCCGGAATTGAGATTGAAGAGTCAGACGGTTTTGAAAATACTGAGGACGAAGACGAGCTTATTGAGCGTTGGAGCGCTGCCTATGGTATGACTACCGATGCGTTTGAGGACGCATTGCTAGAGCTTCCAGCGGTTTCTATTAGTCGTATTCGCTTCCAAGCTAATGGCACCGTAATAATCCATGGTGTAACCTACAACTTTAAGACCGGCAAGCGGGTTGATAATGCACCGTCTGCTGAGGCAACAGAGCCAGCAAATGGTGCTGAGGCAGGAGATGTAGTTCGGGTGCACGGGAGTGCAGATGGCGATGCAGGTAACCCTGCGCCTGAAGCTGGGTCGGGGCCTGCTTCAGAGGAGGTGCGTGGTAGCGAAAACGTTGCTGCTGCATCGGCTGCGGAGGCACCGCAGGGAGCAGGCAATGCTGCTGTAGATGCTCCAAAACCTTCTGTTACCCCTGCGCCAGTAGGTGCCCCAGTGTCTGCAGCTTCTGCACCGTCTGAGTCTGCGCCGTCAAATGCTGTTACGCCTCAACCAGCTGTAGCTGAGCCTGACGAAGCAGTGGCGTAATACAAGCAGTTGCCCCATGTTCTTTTCAGGCGATTTGCGTATGCGTTGTTGATATGGCTTTAATTGATTATGAAGCTTGAAATTGCACGAGCCCCAGCATGTTAGCTGAGGCTCGTGTGCTTTTAGCGGTTATATTGTTGCCAATCTTTGCGCGGGACGCTTGTTTGACCAAGTTATTGGCGTGTCTTTATTTAAATCTACGTAGTAAAAATAGGCAGCTCATAGAGGAGCTGCGCCAGTTTCTCGGCAGAAAAGGGCAGGTATTCAGCAATAGTGAAGCCAATCATTTCGCTCGATTGTGTGATAGCTGTAAGAATGCGAGATACCTGTTCAATACGTAAAACCCCAGCACCGCTGCCATCGCCCTCGGCATTAGGAGCGGCAAAGTAGGTGTCGTGAAAAAGATGCGGACTCAAAACGTCAATATCGAGGTGTACCAGTACCTGATTATGTTTGCGGGCAAAGACTTCTATTGCATTTCCATCTAATTTATCAGCCGACCGAGCAACAGCACATATCTGATGCTCGGTTAAAAAGTCTTGCTGTGGTGAAAGAAGTTGTTGCAGTCCAACATAGAGAATATCAGATGGAGCAAAGGGGTCATTCTGTCGAAGGCTGGTAAATGCTTCATCACCATGCCCCATTAAATCAGCCAACACCATAGCGTGTGCCATGGGATACCCGTGTTGTGCATGCGAAACATCAGGATGTGCATCAATCCAGATAATTCCAGCATGCGGATAGAGTTTGTGGAGATAGTCGAAGGGGGCATGTGAAACCCAGCAGCTTCCACCTAAGGTAATTACATGGTCAGCCTGCGATTTTTCAAGTAGTTGCTCAGCTTGTTTATGTGCCAAAAGAATATGCTTTAAGCCAGCAATACCCTGCTCTAACTGTAGTGTTTGTTGAAAAGAGCTGGCATGTGGCTGGGGAATATCAACATGTAAAACCTGCTGATTATTATTTTCAGGAATAAGCCGCTCCAAAACTTTAGAGCCCCACCAGTAGGTGCTAAGTCCGCCTGAAACCCAGTCGGGGTATATCAATCGGACGGTTGAATGCTTTGATGAAGAAGATGTCACGCATTAGCTCCTTTCAACTGGGTTAATGAAATACGCTCTTCGGTTTAATTACCGCCGTGTAAGTAGCTTGATTAATGCTTAGCAAGTCTGTGAGTGTGTTGGAATACTAGGACAACAGCTCATATTCGTTGGTTCGAGGCTCCCCTAGAGGGAGGCTAACATCGGAGGGAAAGTGCGTGCTGTTAGGGTTAATTGCAAGATAGAGCTGCTTATCTGTTTGAGGTAATTCCCCCTGATAATTCCGCAAGTGAACCATGTGAACCTCCTGAGTTGAAAAGCCTGTGCCGTCTCCGCTGCGCAGTTCAAGTTCAGAAGGCTCATCGAGTACAAACACAACATACATGCTGTCTTCTAATATATCGATGACTTCTTGAGGACCGTTTTGAACCTTTAGGAGCTCATCCCTAGAATACTGATGGAGCGTTCCTTTAAGCACGAGCATACCAGCTGCTTCTTTTTCTTTTATGCGGGCAGCCAGCTGTGCGGCCGCATTTGCAGCCTCATCTGTGGCTGAGGCAGTATTGTTGTTTGCGTCTGTTTTGGTAGCTTGCTCTGTTTGAGAGCCAGCCTCCTGTGCGCTGCTTGCAGACCCATTTGAACCTGCGGGTTGCGTATGTCCGCAACCAGAAAGAAAAAGAGTTGCAGAAACAAGCGTAGTGCAGAGCATGGGGAAAATAATCGCATGCTTTGGGCGCGGCAGTTGGGTAATGGGTGCAACACGGGTCTGGGCGGTCTGCTTCATGGCAACTCCTTTGTGACGCACTATAGACATGTGAGCTATAGGCGCGTTTATAGTAGCTTTATTTTACGACATAAACGGTATAGTTTTATGTTCAGATATATAAAATGGCGAGGTTATTGTCGTTTAGCTTGTGCTTCCTCTTGTGTGCCAAATAAGCCCGCCGACTGGAAAGAAACGGCGGGCTTGTTCACTTATCAAACGCTCTGCTCCAGAAACGCCAGATACTGCTGATACTTGCAAAGCATCATGTTCTTACTGTACTGCTCCATATATTCGTAATCAGGCTCGCCCGAATCAGCGACAGGAAGCATCAATTTTTGTCTCAGCATTCTCTGTTCTTTGAACTTATAGCCATAGCTATATTTTGAACGTTGCTGCGCAAATTCTGATACGAAGAACAGCAAAACAAACTCGTTATCCCTGTAATGCCGTAAATGCAGCCGTTTTACATCGTCCGTAAAAACACATTCGTACGGATGATAAAAAGCAATACACGGCGCTCCATTATAGTTTACACCTAACACGTTGCTATCTTTTGACGCATTATCATTCCCGACAAAGCCCGTCACGCCATTTCCGTTATCAGTTGCACCGATAAACGGACGTGTTCCGGGAATTTTGTTACGCGTCTCCAATCTCTTGCCCGCGCCAACAGTGAAAACATCGTCTAACGAAAACTCAGCCCATTCCTTCTCGCTCAGCTTTGCTAGCGGCTCACTTACTCTCTCTCTCTCTCGATATCGTCAATTTCTCGCTCAATGAAATTGAGATATGCACGATACTTGCGAAACATCATGTTCTTTGCATACTGCTCCATATACGCATAATCGGGCTTACTCGCATCATTGACGGGGAGCATGATTCGTTCACGCTTAATGCTGTCTTTGTTGCCCATGTGCCCATAGGTATATTTCGAACATGTTTGCTGAATAGCCCGTGCCATGAGTTGGCCACGATATAAATTCAAGTTATCGCTACGCAGCATCAATATTGACGAACCAGCACCTCCACGGCCAAGAAAATCCATTGGTTGATAGAATGTGCTGCCATCAACAGGGCTAACCGTGATGCACCTGCCTTTATCCAACGGCTCGTCATCTAGCGGTTCGCAGAGCTTCATAACCCCATTATTCACGCTTCCCGACGCAACGAATGGGACTCCGCCCGCTTGGTAATTGTCCTTGTTTCGTGCCGTTGGACGACTTACTTCGAACAAATCTCCGATGCGAAACTCCGCCCATTCCTTCTCGTCCAGTGCTGGGATGTCTTTGTACTCCAACTCGGAGAGTCGCCCAGCGACATAATGTTTATACCGCATGAGCAACCCCCCCCCTCATTTCGGAGGCGTACTGCGTCATGTAGTCGTAGTCAGGATTGCCGTCATCGTCAACAGGAAGCATGATGGAAAGCCGCCTCATACGTCCAAGTGTTGCACCGTTACCGCCCCAATTAAATTTAGCCGTCATCTGCTGACGCAGAATAGGCACTACAAACTGAGCCACGTCTTTGTTCAAGTTTTTGTCCGTAATAACCTGCACGTTTTGTCCCGTGACAAACTTATGCGGCTGATAAAACGCCGTCTGCGTATCCAAACCAACAGTTATGCAACCGCCATCATCACTGCCAAACGCATAGTTCTTTGCGCTTACGAAACGCGCCAAGCCATTATTGGCATCGGAGCGAGTAATATATGGAACCGACTTCTCACCATCATCTATCAGGCGAATGCCGTCAATACTACTACTGGTTGTTTCGATATGCAGCGGAGCACCGTTGCCAAAAGCCGACAGCTGCCTCCATTCCCTCTCATTTAGACTCTGCATCCTTGTCACCTCCCATGAACAGGTACTCGCGGTTTTGCATCACCATAGAGAACTCGAACGTCAGGTAATCGCCGATAGACTTCTCGAAATCCGCATCCGTCGGAATTTCGTCGTTAAAGAAATAGAACGAGTGCAGCCACTCGTCGTCGGCCTTCACTGTGGACTCGACGCAGAACTTCGATGGAGCCTCAACGCTTCCGCTCCAGACATCCAGCAAATGTTGCTCCTTGTCCTTCGCAGAATCGCCCTCGACCAAGCCGACGTGAGCTCGAACCTCGTACCCGTCATCGCGAAAGTCGATGAACTTACAGACTTTGTCCTCGTTGTGCGGTTCATACGCTGTGAACACAGCGATAACCGGATTCGTGCCCACGCCGTAGAATGTATCGGTGTTGCAGGTGATGACGCCTTCGAGCGTGTGCTTTTTCATGATGGATTCTTTGAAAGCCTGTTCTGCCTTGCTCTTGCCCGTCATGGAGGACTGCGGGACAATCACTGCGGCGCGTGCTCCGATGGTCAGCGAGTCTAGCATGTGCTCGATGAAGGATAGCTCGTACTGCTCAGGGTCAGCTTTCGACCCCTGCGAATAAGGTGGATTCATTAGACCGACCGTCGCCTGCTTCAGCTGCACCTGTGCAGGGTTCTTCTTGAGGAAGTCCGTGCACTCAAGGTTGCTGTTGCCGTCCTCGCGAAGAATCATGTTCGCAGCAGCCACCGCAAACATGTTGCTCTGAAGCTCGAAACCATGCAGCTGCTTCTTCTTGATGTTTCTGCGCTTGCTCTCGCTATCAGCCATGGACAGCATGCGGTGCATGGCGGAAATCAGAAATCCCGCAGTTCCACAAGTCGGGTCCAGAACGACGTCATCCGCCTGGATATCCACAAGCTTACACATCAGGTCAGTGATGTGGCAAGGTGTCAGAATAATGCCTAGCGTCTGGCCGTCACCGCCTGAATAACTCATAAACTCGCCATAGAATCGGCCGATGAAGTCCTCGCTGGTCTTCTGGTACTTGATGTTCTTGAACACGTGCTCGTTCAGGAACTCCGTGTAGAACTTGAGCGGCGTCTTGCCCAGCGTATCGTTTATCTCGTTCAGTCTGAAGCTCGTCTGCAAGATTGCGAACTCAGACAAGAGCTTATCTTTCTTCGCTTCTGGACCCACGTTCGAGCGCGTCAGACGGTTCTTGATGGCGTTCATCAGCTTGTCGCCGTCACGGTTCCCAGCGAGCTGGTCACCCGTAAGACTCTCAATCGAGAACCCCCTAGACTTGATTTCGTCCAGCGCAAGCAGGATACCAGCAACAACTAACGGCTTGTCTTGGTCTCTCAGCGTTCCATATGTGCGCAGATACTCATGCAGCTCAGCTGCATCCTTCAGAATCTGCTCGGTCGTCTTTTCAACGTCCGTCATCTCCTCCAGTACATAGCGTGTGTAGTATTCCTGAATATTGTCAGGGGAGAACCCGACGAATGTCTCGATGTCCTCAAGCTGCTTGTAGCCCTCGCGGTCGTCCACATAAAGAGGCGTAATCTTGTGACGCTTCGCGTCACCGGAAACACCGACAGCAAACACCTTCTTGAACGGAGTGTTCTGCGCGATGTGCTTTGCATAGAAATACGCACCGTTCACGGCATAGTCGGTCACAGCCTTCACGTCCATGTCGATGATGCCCGAATCGGTTAGCTTAATCTGCTTGCCCATATCGGCCTTATCTTCGATAACAAGGACGAAATCGCCGATGACAGCGACGTACTCAGGATATCCTGCCTTACCAGTTCCTCGCTTTGACGCCGTCTTAAGAGCGTCGTTTATTTCCTTCGCGTTGCTGCCCTGAGCATCGAACTTGATACCACACTCATCGAGCTGCTTTGCGACCCACAGGTCAGTCTTAACTTCCTTCTTTGCCATTATTCCTCAGCCTCCTCTGCATTTTCCTCAACCCACTCATGCAGCATCGCTGAGATGGATTTCTCCCTCTTGGCTGCAATGATTTTCAAAATCTTCTTATCCTCTGTCGTCACAGACAGCGTCAGCTTTGTTCGCCTGACATTTCCTGACGTCTTCTTTTTGTCTTTCTTGTTCATATCAAGTTCTCCTATAATACGTATTCACGTAATTACGTATTATTATACAATAATTTAACAGGTAAATCAACCTTTTATATGCCTCAAAGACTGTCTAAAGACGGTCGAGATTGCACTTAGAAAAGGAGGATTCCATGGATTTCAACGATTACATCAAGACTTATGAAGACCTATCAAAGTGGGTATGCGGAATGGTGCTTGCCAACGAAGTTGCGAGCCGTCCGCTAGAGCTAGTAAGCGGTGATTTGGAGGACGAGATATTCCAGTACTACATCATCTCCGACCCCGACTTTAAAATCTTGCTTTTCCTGCAAAAAAACGAGGGTTGCCTTAGCAATCCTCGAATCTATATACAAGCGCAAATTCATTCCTACAGAAGAAGAGTTCAACGCCTCCTATTCTGGTGGAGGCGCGGAGAATCGAACTCCGGTCCACGACAGCTCCCTGATTGGCATCTCCAAGCTCAGTTACTGGTTTAGATTTAGATGTCTCGCGCGCAGTAACACGCTCAAGGCACCCTAACCGGTTCAAGCTTAGCCTTTGCCATACCGATTACGTGCAAAGGCGCATTCCCCTAAGATGACGTTGCCCCGGAGTCGGGGAAATCCCCGGTTTAACGCGCTACGCTATAACTTAGGCAGCGAGAGCCAGTTGAGGCTCATAAGAAGAATTATTGTCAATTCAATTTGACGGTACCCCTGTTTAACGTGGTGAGGAGACCACGACTTGCTTCCTCTCTCAGAACTATCGTGTCGAAACCAGTCGCCCCCTCATGCGAGGGTCGATAAGGCGGCAAAGCCGCATCGACCTATCAAAGTACGCTCAGCCGCAGCTGAGAATAGGTCACTATAGCATAAAGTTTAGCTGTATGTCAGGTGCGTAAATCGGGCAGAATTGCTAAGCACGTGCGCTGAGCGTAATGCTAGAGTGCTACCTTGGCTCTACCGACTGCGCCTGTGAGCACGGTGTACTAAGCCCGTGCTGTTTTGTGTCTGCATGGGCGCTACCCTGCATATGCGCTTATCGCGGTGAACTTGCACCGCTAAACCTATCCGCCCACGAAACTAAGGCTTTAAGGACTTCACGTATGACACGCACAAACATTAAAGCCGCATTTCAAGCAGCTCTGCCTCATACCATACCCATTGTTGCAGGCTTTTTGTTGACCGGCATTACCTGTGGAATCTTTAGCGTTATGCTGGGCTTACCATGGTGGATGCCTGCGTTTATGTCGATTGTTATTTTTGCGGGGTCAGCTGAGTTTTTGGTTGCCTCGCTGCTAACTATGCCCTTTGACCCTATCAACACCGCGCTTACCATTTTTATCGTTAATGCACGCCATCTTTTTTATGGGATTCCGCTACTTGAGCGCATTCGTTCGCAGGGGCGCAAACGGTTCTACCTTATCTATGCGCTTTGCGACGAGAGTTTTTCTTTGCACTATGCATTGCGTGCGCCATCAGGCATTGATGAGGGTTGGTTTATGACTTGGATTGCAGCACTTAACCAGCTGTCTTGGATTGTTGGGTGTAGCTTAGGCGGCATGTTAGGGGCAGGTGTTGCAATTTCGCTGCCAGGTATTTCATTTGCTATGACGGCTCTTTTTGTCGTGATTTTTCTGGACGCTCAGATACGTGATGCGAGCCATATAAGTGCAGGTATTGGCTTTGTGAGTGCAATTGTTGCTTTTGTGGTGGTGGGCGCACGTGACATGATGATTGTAGGGCTTTTGATTGCAACAGCAGCCATCTTGCTTTTACGGCGCTGGATTGAGCCAGCATATTTATCACGTGAAACCTCTGAGCCCGTGCAAAGTGAGGGGCAGCAGCCTATATTACCCGAGGAGCGTGAGACGCTATGACACTGGTTGAGCAGCTGATAACTGTTTGTATCGCGGGTTTGGTGACTCTATCTACGCGCGCACTTCCGTTTATGCTCATTGCCCCCTCAAAAGATATTTCACCTACGCTGCGTTATCTTGGTAATGCCTTGCCTGGTGCAATTTTTGCTTTATTGGTGGCATATTGCTTAAAGGACACATCATTTACATCGGGAAATTACGGTATGCCCGAACTGCTGGGAATAGCGATTGTTTCGGGCTTGTTTTTGTGGCGACGCAATATGCTGCTGGCTATTTTTGGTGGCACGGCTGCATATATGCTGGTAATCCAGATGGTTTAGGGTAAATTCCACGCGCGATGTCGCTTCAAACCTCCTGGCTTCAAATCCCCTGATAAGAGCACATAACAAAAAAGGTTCCGTGTAGGAACCTCAAGCAAAGCGATGGTGGGCGATGAGGGATTCGGGGGCGCATGCGCGCCCGTTCGCTGCGCCAGCCTTTGGCTGGCTTGCGCGCTTCGCTGGCAACGTGCTAAACGCACGTTTCTCAGCTTCGCGCCCTTGCGGGTTCGAATCCCCTGATAAGAGCACATAACAAAAAAGGCTCCATGTAGGAACCTCAAGCAAAGCTATGGTGGGCGATGAGGGATTCGGGGGCGCATACGCGCCCGTTCGCTGCGCCAGCCTTTGGCTGGCTTGCGCGCTTCGCTGGCAACGTGCTAAACGCACGTTTCTCAGCTTCGCGCCCTTGCGGGTTCGAATCCCCTGATAAGAGCACATAACAAAAAAGGCTCCATGTAGGAACCTCAAGCAAAGCTATGGTGGGCGATGAGGGATTCGGGGGCGCATACGCGCCCGTTCGCTGCGCCAGCCTTTGGCTGGCTTGCGCGCTTCGCTGGCAACGTGCTAAACGCACGTTTCTCAGCTTCGCGCCCTTGCGGGTTCGAATCCCCTGATAAGAGCACATAACAAAAAAGGCTCCATGTAGGAACCTCAAGCAAAGCTATGGTGGGCGATGAGGGATTCGAACCCCCAGCCTTGTGCGTGTAAAGCACCTGCGCTAACCGTTGCGCCAATCGCCCACGGAGCAGTATAGCGAAATATGTCCGTCGCGCCAAGTCCCGATTTAAAAATCTTCAATCCGCTCAGTTCCTGACGCGGCATCTGCGTATGTTTTGCAAAACAATCGGTGATGTTCTTTGATGGGATACCCTGAAAACTCCCTAGAAAGGAAGGGGTGAGCCTCGGCAATACATCGCAATGTGTTAAGGTCGTTGAGAAGCTTGTTAGCTGCTCTGTTGTCGAGGGGAATTGATATGCGCTATCAAAACCTAAACTTGCGTGTCTCACGTAGCGCCAGCCCCGCCGGCTGCTGGTGCTTCAAATCCTGAGGCTTTGCATATGAAGGTAGAGGCATCTCACATAGGGGATTGCACTGGTTTTGAACAGGCCAGGTCTTATCAGCGTAAGATTTTGCTGCTAGATATGGACGTATTACTAAAGTTTGATTCAACGCAAAAGATTAAATCAGCAACGTATCGAGCGTCAGCGTCTTATCTGGCGCCTGCAGCAAAACAGAAGCTGGAAAAACAAGAGAATCAGAATCAGGTACCCCGCACGGCAATTCAGAGCTTGTTCTTTGATTTTGCTGATGCCTTAAATGCTTATCACCAAGCAAGCTATTCACCAGCAGAGCATGCTGCTCACCCTGCACCCTGTATTCAGCTGCTGTCAGCAGAGAGTGCCGGTTCTTTACACGTAACAAAGACCAACTCTGGCGCTACGCTGCAGACACTTGATACGTCCTTGCCATCTGATGAAGAAGCCGCGCCTAATAAGCCGGACATGCAGCATGCATCTAGTAGTCCAGATACACCAAGCGCGTGCATCTCTGCTGCAGATACTCTTATACTGGGCATCTCAGATACCGCGCTTTGCCAGCCTGCGGCTTTGGTGGCAGCACTTCGGCACGTCTTGTCTGGTCATAGCCAAGGTGCCTATATCTATGCAATCATAGCTACTAGCTCTACAGCAGATGAAGATAGTTCTGCCTTCAACCCATCTCAAATAAACAAAGCACTGCAAGAGCTTGTTGCGGTGTGCGAGCAAGCTGACATGCATTGGCTGGGTGGTGTTCAAGTCTATAGTGCTGAGCAGCTCTTAGCCCTTAATCATGAGCCGCGTATGGGCTGTTTTCGCCGTCCCATCTCTGAGGCAATGGATAGCCTTATTGCGGCGGTACGTAGTAAAGTAGCAACTTGGGAATCGGCTGGACATCTTTTTGCTAACACGCAAAACCCGCCTGATGAGCACGGGATTATCCATGCAAAACTCGGTGGTCCACGCTGGCTTATGCGCTTAAAAACAAGGCGTTGAACCCATACCCAGTGCACCACAATTTGAACAGTCACCGCAGCAAGACAATAAGCATTAAAAGATGTGCGAAGAACGTGGTAAAGCCTGAACACATCCCTATGAGCTTGACGCAGCTTGTGCAATACGCCATACTACCCACGTTCACGCACGATTCGCTGCCAGAGACAGCCGGTGCCTTGGGCTTTACGCCCTAGGCGTAAAGGGGATTCCCGCCAGCCGAGGTGGTCGATAAGTCACTTGACTTCTCGCCCCCGTCGCTCTTGCAGCGCGGGGGTTTCTTTTTCGAGACGTCCGCGTCATCTGCGCGGGTCGTGCCCGGAAAAGTATCGAGGAGGTGTACTACATGGCAGTAAAGCAGTACAAAATCGACAAGGTTGCCGAGATCGAGAATCGCATTGAGAAGAACGCTGGTGTCTTCGTTGTGAACTACAAGGGTCTCACTGTTAAGCAGGCGCAAGACCTGCGTCATCAGCTTCGCGAGGCGGGCGCTGAGATGAAGGTCTACAAAAACAACCTTGCCAAAATTGCTCTCAAGAACCAAGAGCAGCCTGCGATTGACGAGATTCTCGTTGGTCCTGTTGCATATGTGTTCTACGAAACCGAGCCGGTTGAGGCCGCAAAGATTCTTAAGAATTTCTCCGTTAAGGCTAAAGGCGTGCTCGAGGTAAAGGGCGGTATTTCTGACGGACAAGCAGTTACGGCTGAGCAGGTTAAGGCTATCGCCGACCTTCCGTCCAAAGACCAACTTTTGGGTCAGATTGCCGGTCTTATCAATGGCTTCGCACGCGACATTGCAGTGTGCGTCAACGGCGTTTCCAGCGGACTCGCTCGTTCTATCAGCCAGGTTTCCGAGCAAAAGGCTGCCTAGCAGTCGCGCGGTTCAACCGCGCAAAGCCGTGCAAATCGCACGACGTTTTAACAAACCTCACGCCCTATGGCGTGAACACCGAAAGGATATATTATGGCAAAGCTTACTGCTGAAGAGATCGTAGAGGCTCTTAAGGAAATGACCCTGCTTGAGGCTTCCGAGCTGGTTAAGGCTATCGAGGAGACCTTTGGTGTTTCCGCTGCTGCTCCTGCAGCAGTTGTAGCCGCTCCTGCTGGTGGCGAGGCTGCCGCCGAGGAGAAGACCGAGTTTGACGTTGTTCTCGAGGGCTTTGGTGATAACAAGATTCAGGTTATCAAGGTTGCTCGTGAGCTCACCGGTCTGGGTCTCAAAGAGGCTAAGGCTCTCGTTGAGGGCGCTCCTGAGGCTGTTCTCAAGGGTGTTAAGAAGGAGGACGCCGAGGCTGCCAAGGAGAAGCTCGAGGCTGCTGGCGCTGCTGTTACCCTTAAGTAAGTTTGACGTACATACGTTTCACAGCTTAAAGAGAGGGCTGACCGGTATGGTTGGCCCTTTTTGTTAGGGGAGTTTGTTGGCTCGCGTGTGCTATATGGTGCAAGCACTCGTTGGGTTTATGAGCGATGTTCAGCTGAATAAACGCTCATCAGCTAAACAAGCGACCCTAGAGCTGACACGCGACCTCAGCGCTGAACAAGCGACTCTGGAGCTAAACAACCGACCCTAGAGCTGAAACGCGACCTGAGCGCTGAACAAACGTCCCTAGAGCCAGCCTTGCTCTGTTGCGATGCGTACTGCATCGGCTCGCGTGCGGGCGCTGGTTTTAATCATAGCCATACTAATGTGATTGCGCGTGGTACCTTGGCTAATTCCAAGCGTGCGGGCAATATCAGCAATTGTTCCGCCATCTGCAGAAACACGCAGCGCTTCAATCTCGCGCTCCGTTAAGGGGTTGCTGCCTACCGAGAGCGATTCTATTGCGAGCTCAGGGTCAATAACCTTTCCGCCTGCTGCTACAATACGCACGTTTTTGGTGAGCTCATCAACCGGCGAGTCTTTTACCATAAATCCACGTGCTCCGGCAGCCATACAACGTTGTAAATAGCCGGGCCGTCCAAAGGTGGTAACCATCAAAATGCCCAGATGAGGCCAGCGCTTGAGCAATTGAGCGCTTGCGGTAATACCATCCATAACAGGCATTTCAATATCCATAACAATCACGTCAACATGACCGTTGAGCTGCTCAACTGCGCTCAGAGCTTCGGCTCCGGTGCTGGCTTGCGCAACAACTTCAATATCGGGTTCGAGGTTGAGAAGCGTTGTGAGAGCACCTCGAACTAAAGCCTGGTCATCGGCAATGAGCAGGCGAATTGGTGTATCAGGCATGGGCATCACTACTTTTTAACTCTGAGCCAGTAGTATCTTTAGGTTCATCTACCGAATTAAAGCGCACCTGTACAAACCAGATGTCTCCATCTGAACCCCAGTCTAGGCTGCCCTCAGTTTGTAAACGTGCCTGAAGATTGGCAAGCCCCGATTTATTTCCTGCACTTTGCTCAGAGTAGGTGGGGTTATAGCCGTTATTTTTAATGAGCAGCTCGCTTGAACTCACGGTAAAGCTCACCCAGGTGGGACGTGCGTGCCTAAGCGCGTTGGTAACTGCTTCACGTACGGCAAAACCTGCAAGAGATGAGCGTATTCCCGCAGGTAGCTGACCGGTTTGTTCAACCGTACATGCAATGTCTACCGAGTTGAGCAGCGCTTGAGCACTGGCAAGCTCTTCAGAAAGGTTGGTGCTTCGCGTTGCGGCAACTATGTCTCGTATTTCGTGCATGGCGTGTTGCGATGTTTTTGTCATCGTAGCAAGCAGGTCTTGTGCCCGTGTGGTTTCTCCGCGTGTCAGGAGCTTTTCAACTACTTGTGCTTGCAGGTTTATTTCGGTGAGACTGTGTCCCAAAATATCGTGTAAGTCAGCTGAAAACTGCTCACGCTGTCGCGTTATTGCCTGCGTAATCGCACGCTGATGCTCTAACTCTTGGAGACGTTGCTGTTCCAAGCCGGTGCGTGCTAGCCCTGTGACAAGACCTGCGCCAGCGCATATCACGAGCGCAAGGGGTGAATCATGAAGAGCTATTATTTCGGCAAGTGTGAGGGTGGTATAGCCTAGTAACCCATTTTTAAGAGCAGGTCGCGGTGCTTGCATAATCCACGCGGTAATAGCGTAGCACAGCAAAAAGGGTGAGCCTCCAAAGGACTGGGGGGCTTGCGTGTCATTCAAATGAGCTTGCATAACAGTCATGGCTAGCTGAATGCCTACAAGAGCGAGCTGCGATACCGCAAGCTTTGGCGCAATGCGGTTTGAGTAGTTGGGTACGGGGTTATAAATCCAAGACATAATTGAGGCAAGGCCTAAACCAATGCTCAAAAGAAAGAGGATGAGCCCTGCGTAGCTCTTCAGACCAAGGGCAAAACTGGAGCTTATGGGATAGATTAAAAAGATGAGATAGGGCGTAGACCATACAAGGCTGATGATATAAGGATGGCGCTCTCGTAGCTGTTGCATGCTTTGTTTGATTTTGCTTATTGGTAGCGCCGGTATGCTCATGTATAACTCCCGTATCTTTGCGGTGTAGCACATGTTTATGTTAGCGGGAGGTATCGTGTTTTATGCCCCAAATAGCTATGGCAATAAAGATTGCAGTCCATATACCAAAGTTTGCAAGCGAGCTTACTTCAAAACCTTCCCAGTTATGAATGAGTCCACTAATAAGCTGAGCTGCACCGTAAAGCGGGGTAAAGGGAGCTAGGTTGGCAATAACATCTGACATTTGGCTCAGCGGTATAAAGAGCCCTGAAGCAAAACTGCCTAACACAGTAATCATCGATGAGAGCGAATAGGCACCGTCGTTGCGTACAGCAAAACCTGCTGCAAAGCCAAGTGAAGAAGATAGTATGGATGTTCCAAGGGTAAGCAAAAAGGCTTGTATCCAGGTGGGCACATCGAGGCTTACGCCGGTTGCAAAGCCGTAGCCATAGATTGCAATGAGAATTACTGATGCAAGCATCATGAGGCTGATGATACGTGCAGTTATTTGCGCTGCAGCTCCTAGTGGAGTGGTGGCAAAAAGCCGCGTGATACCTGAGGTTCGCTCAAGTGCAACGGTTGTTCCGAGCGACGCAGTGACCAGAATAACGCCGTAGAGCGCCATGTTAAGCATCGTCTCACCCTGATAATTGGTCTTGCCAACTGGGATAGCGCTATAGTCCATTCCAAGTCCAAAAATTGAATACATAACAATGGGCATCAAAAGGGCAAAGCCCATGTTGTAGGGGTTGAGAACGTGGCGCAAAAAGGTGGCAATCGTTAGCGCCTTCATGCCGTGCCAAGGACTGGTGACAGCGTAATCGCTGAAGTTTTTGGAGCTGGGTGTAGGCGTGCTCGATGCTGGCTGAATATGTGTTGTGAACGTTGACATGGTGACTCCTCAGTAAGTGTCTGGAGGGTTGAACATACAGAGTAAAAGGGCAAAACCGTATAAGCACCAGGGTCTTTAGGCAGTTAGCATGGTAAAGATGTCGTCAAGGGTAGCTGGCTGTAGCGTGAGCTGACCAAGTCCATCTTGCGCAAGTAAGAAGCGCGCTGCCTCATCAAGCTTTTCACCATTGATGAAAAGCTTGCCATCCTTGGCGGACACACTCCATCCAGAGCTGTTGGGTAGTTCTTGCAGGCGTGCGGTGAGTTCGTGCGCACTTAGGCTGCTGTTGCTGTAGTCAATACTGAGCCGCATATGATGGCTGAGCTGTTCGATATGCGCTGTGGTGTCAAAGCTCACAAGCTTTCCCTCATTGATGATGGCAATCTTTTGAGCAAACTCATGCGCCTCGGCTAAGTAGTGCGTGGCAAAAATAATGGTCTTGCCTTGACGTGCTTGGCTATGCATGAGCTCCCAAAAGCTGCGTCGTGCATTGACATCCATGCCTGCTGTAGGCTCATCAAGAAAGAGAAGCTGCGGGTCAGGGAGGAGCGCAAGT
This sequence comes from Collinsella sp. zg1085, assembly GCF_018889955.1. Lineage (GTDB taxonomy): Bacteria > Actinomycetota > Coriobacteriia > Coriobacteriales > Coriobacteriaceae > Collinsella. The sequence continues at coordinate 1,330,629 of NZ_CP076545.1, read as the reverse complement.
GCAAGGCGAACCCGCTGCTGTTCGCCGCCCGATAGCTTGTGAATACGCTTGCGTCGTAAGTGCGCAAGATTGCAAAGTGAAATAAGCTCGTCAAGCGGAAGAGGTTTGTTGTAGGTTGCAGCAATGAGTTTGAGCAAGCTCTCAACCGTTTCGTCTCTCATGAGGGCACCACTTTGTTGCACGGTACCAACAAGGGAGCGCGTTATAGCGGCACGAGGGGTCATGCCAAAGAGCTCAACTTTGCCAGAATTTGCCTCAGAAAGTCCGAGCGCTAAATCGATAAACGTTGTTTTACCTGCGCCGTTTTTGCCAAGGATTGCAACAATTTCGCCAACCCCAACCGTGATAGAAATCTTATCAACAGCAACTTTATCGCCAAAATGTTTGGTAAGGTGCTCGGCGCGCAATGCTGGGATAGGAGCTATGGCAGTCATAGACTTCTCCTTTTAGACAGCGTGAATAGATGATGCTTACAGTACAAAGCTTTTTTCGCTACAGCAGAAGTAGTAGATGTGTGAGTAGAGGCCATGACAAATGTAAGGGTGCCTCTTTTAGCTTGAAGCAGCAGCTTTTATATATCGGGTAGCCATGCAGCATATATGTAGCTGTTTATGGTTTTGAAATACGATTGAGTGCATCTGCTGTCTTGTGTACAGGCAGGTGATGATAAAGATACAAAAAAGTAAATAGGCTGTTTACCTCGTCTTTTTATAATGGTGTGCACTATTTGAGTTACGTTTAGCCTTGTATGTATATTTCCTATTAACCCTACGGATAAATATGAATTTTTGTTATCTGCATAAAGCGGAATAAACTTGGGAAAAACTTGCAGTACTATCGTGCTTATCAAATTTCCTCGGGCAAAAAGGCCGCGCGAGGGGAAAGGAACTGACATGAAGAAATCCGTATCGCACGTTGTTGTCAATCGTCGTCAGGTGCTGGGTCTTGGTGTTGCAGGCCTCGCTACCCTTGGACTGGCTGCCTGTGGCAACGCGCCTGCACCTGCGCAGAAGGCCGGTTCAGATGAGAGTGCTGTTGAAGACAAGCCAGTTGAGCTTGATGCTGCGGCATTTGATAAGCTGGTTGCCGCCGGTATGGTTGCTGAAGCAAGCGTTGTTGAGGGAAATGCATGGGCAAAAAAGATAAAAGATGCTGGCAAGTTCCGCCTTGGTGCGGTGCAAACCTCAGCACTCTTTAGCTTGCTCAACGAGAAAGATAATCGCCTGCGCGGCTTTGATGCAGGCTTGGCTCAGCTTTTGGTGCGCTATATTTTAGGCGATGAATCCAAGTTTGAGGTTACACAGGTTACCTCTGACACTCGTGAGTCGGTACTTCAAAACGACCAAGTAGATGCTGTATTTGCAACCTATTCCATCACAGATGACCGCAAGAAGCTCATCTCCTTTGCAGGTCCTTACTACGAGAGCCAGCAGTCTATTCTGGTGCTTAAGGACACAACAGGAATCTCAGGCGTTGAAGACCTTGAGGGCAAGACTGTTGCCGTGCAGTCTGGCTCTACCGGTCCAAAGATTATGGAAGAGCTTGCGCCCAAGGCTACACTACAAGAGTTTAAGACCGATGAAGAGGCGCGTGCAGCGCTTACTCAAAAGCGCGTTGATGCCTATGTTATCGACCACAACATGCTCATTGGTGCCATGATTAAGCAGCCTGGTAAGTTCAAGCTTGCGGGCGCACCTTTTGGTCCTATCGACAAGCTGGGCATTGGTTTGCCGCTTGATTCTGATGGCGTAGCTTTTGTAAATACCTTCTTGGGCGAGATTGAGAAGAACGGTACCTGGGAAGAACTCTGGAAGATTTGCATTGGTGATCGTGCTGGTGTATCTGAGGTTCCAGCACCACCGGCAATCGGCTAAAAGGTTTCTAGCTTGATAAACCTGAATATCTTGTATGGGTTTATCCGTTCAAGATAAGATAATGAGGCCGTCCACCTGCGACGGCCTCGTGCTTTGAGAGGGAGGGATATGAGCTTTAACGAACTCTGGGCGCAGTTTGGCCAAAACTATCTTGATGCCCTGCTCACAACATGGGGTATGACAGCCGTCTGTTTTATAGGCGTTATGGTGGTTGCCATCTTTATGACCGTGCTGCGCGTGTCACCCGTTCGACCTCTTCGCTGGCTGGGTGATGTGTACGTGCAAATTTTCCGCAATATCCCTGGTGTGTCTCTGCTGATTCTGGTAGTTTATGCCCTGCCTAATCTTAATATCACGCTTGACTATATGACCTGTGTGCTTGTGACTGTTATTTTGGTTGCTGGCGCCTTTGGGTCAGAAAATTTTATGAGTGGCATTAACACTATTGGTGTAGGTCAGGTTGAAGCAGCACGTTCGCTGGGCATGTCCTTCGGCAAAATGCTCCGTTTAATTATTATCCCGCAGGCGCTTCGCCAAACCATTCTCCCTATGACTAACCTGCTGATTGCCGTCATGTTAACCACGGCTTTGGGCTCGCAAGTACCTCTTGCCACGCCTGAGCTTACCGGTGTTGTGTCCTATATCAACACCCGCGCTACAGGCGGTATTCTTGCCTTTGCTATTTCTGCTTTAGGCTATGCCCTTACCGCACTTGTTATGGCACAAGTGGGCAGCAAGCTTGATAAGAAGGTGAGGGTTCTCAAATGAGCAATCAGGTCTCGCGTCCCTTGAGCATGCGTGATGCCCTCTTTGAAGAGCCGGGTCCACGCACGCAGCAAAAGATTCGGCTTGCCACGGGCATTGGGGCAGTGCTAGTAGCGGCGCTTCTCATACTTGTGGTGCATCAGTTTTGGATAACTGGTCAGCTTGACCCGCAGTACTGGTCTTTTTTTGCCGAGGCAAGTACTTGGATATATTTAGGAAGTGGCTTTGTAGGCACCTTAACTGTTGCACTCACAGCTGCAGTTATTGCGCTGATGGTAAGCTTGTTGCTCATGTTGGGTCGTATAAGCGGTATTCGGCCTCTCGCGTTTGTGTGCCGCGTTATTACAGACTTCTTGCGTGCCATTCCAAGCTTGCTCTTTATTTATTTCTTTTTCTTGGTAGTTCCGCAATACGGCATTAAGGTTCCCTCCTTTTGGATGATAACTATGCCGGTGGCACTTGTCGCATCAGGCGTTTTAGCTGAGGTGTTGCGCGCAGGCGTTAATGCTGTTCCGCGCGGGCAAAAAGAAGCAGCGCTCTCGTTGGGCATGAAGCCTTTTCGCGCAACAATTTTGATTGTGGTGCCGCAGGCAATTCGCTATGTTATTCCATCGCTTATTTCACAGCTGGTGGTTGTGGTAAAAGATACAACGCTTGCTTATGTGGTGAGCTATCCAGATTTGCTGCAAAACGCGCGCGTACTTATCACCAACTATGATGCCCTTGTTTCAACCTATCTGGTTGCTGCAGTCATCTATATTCTATTGAATTTTGCCATCAACCAGCTGGCTGTTTCGGTTTCTCGCCGCACCAACACTACGCGCGTTGATCGCATGAATACCAACCCCGCATAAGGTGTATCAAGAAAGGGCTTGGCTATGGCTACTTCTACTCAGAGCAAAGCTGTTATTGAGCTTTGCCAGGTTAATAAGCACTACGGTGATGTGCATGTTTTGAAGGACATCAACCTTTCGGTTATGCCAGGAGAGGTTGTTGTAGTGATTGGACCTTCGGGCTCGGGAAAGTCAACGCTGTGTCGCACCATCAATCGCTTGGAGCGCATCGACTCAGGCGACATTTTTATTGAGGGCAAGCGCCTGCCTGAAGAGGGTGCCGAACTTGCTGCGGTGCGCGCTGAGCTTGGCATGGTATTTCAGAGCTTTAATCTCTTTGCGCATATGGATATTCTCAAAAATGTGACCATCGGTCCTACTGAGGTGTTGGGCATGAGCAAGCAAGACGCTGAGCGTGAGGCAATGGAGCTACTTGAGCGGGTGGGTGTTGCCTCGCAAGCTCATAAGGTTCCCTCGCAGCTCTCAGGTGGTCAGCAGCAGCGCGTAGCAATTGCGCGTTCACTTGCCATGCATCCCAAGGCTATGTTGTTTGATGAACCAACGAGCGCTTTGGACCCTGAGATGATTAACGAGGTTTTAGACGTTATGGTTAATCTGGCGCAGGGCGGAATGACCATGATTGTTGTTACGCATGAGATGAATTTTGCGCGACGCGTTGCCGATCGCGTGGTCTTTATGGCTGATGGCGCTATTGTAGAAGAGGCAAGCCCAGAAGAATTCTTTGAGCACCCCAAAACAGAGCGTGCTCGTGAGTTCTTAGATTCGATTAGAGGACACTAAGTGAAACGACCCCTTATCTTAATCACACCACGTTTAGAATCCAGTGAGCCTACGCTTGAGTTTTCGGAGCCACAAGCACCTGAGGAGGGCGTGGCGGATGTCTTTTTAGACGCCATTATCGCGGCGGGCGGCATGCCCCTTATTATGGCGATTACCGATGATGAGGCTCTGATTGATAACTATATTGCCATGGCCGATGGTGTTGCTATTCCGGGTGGCCCCGATGTTGACCCTGTTTTATGGGGGGTTGATGATTATAACTACCCTGAGCGCTTGAGCCCGCGTCGCGATGCATTTGAGATTGAGATTGTTAAGCGCGCTCTTGCTGCAGATGTGCCTATTTTTGCAACATGCCGTGGTATGCAGCTGTTAAATGTTGCGCTGGGCGGCACGCTTGATATGGATGTTCCGGGTCGTACGCCACGTGCGGGTAAGGCTTTGTGGAGGCATGATGGTGTCCTGCTCGATGTTGTGCACCCAGTTGAGGTTATGCCTGATAGCTTGATGTTTAGCAGCGTAGGTGAGCAGACGCTCATTCAGGTTAATTCGGCGCACCATTGCTGCGTGGATAAGCTCGGGCGAGATGTTCGGGTTGTTGCAGAGGCAACCGATGGTATTCCTGAGGCCATTGAGGTTACGTCGGCGCGGTTTGCGCTGGGCGTACAGTGGCACCCTGAGTATACCTGGGAGCGCGTAAGTAGCGATACTGCGCTTTGGGATGCTTTCATCACGGCAGCTCAAGCTACACATCAGGCGGCTCGTCAGGTGGCATAAGTCGTTTTGTAAAAGCATGTGTTACCGGTAGAGCCACTCGCGCACTCGTAGCTGTCCGCCTAAAAGCTGTCATTATGCAGCTCCGTCACTGCTTCAACTAGTACAAAAGTATCTATAACTACAAAGCCCGTCATACTCATGTATGGGGGGCTTCTGCAATTTGGTGCAATAGCGCTAAGAAATCTATCTTGCTTGCTAAGATAGAGTGCGTATGTTCAATTTGTTTATGGATGCCGCCATCTGGCGGCCACAATATGAGCGGTAATCCCGCACCCTGAAAGGATGTTTGTCCATGAAGGCAATTATTCCGGCTGCTGGCCTTGGTACGCGTTTCTTGCCATCCACAAAGTGCACCCCCAAAGAGATGCTGCCGGTACTCGACAAGCCCGTTATTCAATACGTGGTAGAAGAAGCCCTAGAGCCGGATGGCGTAGATGGTGCCATCATTGTAACAAGCCCAGGCAAGCCTGAGTTGCTATCTTATTTTCAGCCAGATCGCTCGCTTGAGTCGCTGCTGCGTGAGCGCGGCAAGGCGGGTTATGCAGATGCAGTTGCAGAGGCGGGGGATCTTCCGGTTGATTTTCGCTATCAGTATGAACCACGCGGCCTTGGGCACGCCATTCGCTCAGCAGCCGATGCAACAGCAGGGGAGAGCTTTCTTGTACTCTTGGGTGACTATGTGGTGCCCAAGCGCTCCATTTGTACCGCTATGCTTGAGGTGAGCAAGGCCCACGGCGGCGCTTCGGTGGTAGCCGTTGCCCCGTGTGCTCCTGAGGATGTTTCTCGCTATGGTGTTGTTGCAGGTGAGCGTGCTGGGTCCTTGCCAGGCTTTGAAAACGTAGCAGATGAGGAGCCGGGCGCGGTTTGGCGCATTTCGGGGCTCGTTGAAAAACCTGCTCCTGAGGATGCACCGAGTAATCTCTATATTGTTGGTCGCTACTTGCTCTCACCACTTGTAATGGATTTACTTGCCGATCAAGAGCCGGGTAAGGGCGGCGAGATTCAGCTTACCGATGCTATGGCGCGCAGCCTCGACCGTGAAAATATGTATGCGGTAGTGGTTGACCCGCTTTCAGGCTACGACACAGGCACTCCTTCGGGCTGGATGGCTACCAATGCACTGATGGCTGCTGCCGATGAGCGCTTTGCTGAAGACTTCTGGGCAGCAATCGATGAACGGGGTGGCTTGACACGCTCGTAGGTGTTAAAAACTAGCTTGCGCAGGGGCCAACTTCATTTAATTAACATGAACATCTGTTCGTGTTATAGCGGTCTACCTGCACTTTTATGAACTAAAAAATTTACATACTCCAAAGAGGGCATGAGGTCAAGTCTTTTCTTGCCGAACGGTTTAGTGCTGCTACACTAGTAGGTTGCTATAACTGGCATCATGCGATGCATGGCAATCTTTCCCAAAAGGAGGGAACACCTGGTGCTAAACGCTAACGTCACCCCGGCCAAGACGGCCACCGAACGCGAGCGCGTGAACTTCGGGAAAATCCCCGAGGTCATGGAGGTCCCCAACCTCATCTCGGTTCAGAAGAAGAGCTTCTCGCGCTTTATGAGCGAAGGCCTTCGCGCAGCATTTCAAGAGTCAAACCCTATCAAAAGCCAAAATCATGTGTTTGAGGTCACCTTTGGTGACTATCAGTTTGGTGACCCTGCTCACACGGTTGAGGAGTGTCGCGAGAAGGACATGACCTATCAGGCACCGCTTTTGACTGAGGTTCGCCTTACCAACAAAGAAACCGGCGAGATTAAAGAGCAGCTGGTTTTCATGGGCGATTTCCCCATGATGACCGACGCAGGTACCTTTATTATCAATGGTACTGAGCGTGTAGTTGTTTCTCAGCTGGTACGCTCACCCGGCGTGTATTTCTCAACCGAGATGGACGGCGGCAAGCAGGTCTATAAAGCTCAGGTTATTCCAGCACGTGGTGCTTGGCTTGAGTTTGAGGTTGATAAGCGCGATCAGCTGGTTGTCTCTATTGACCGTAAGCGCAAACAGTCGGCAACTATGTTTTTGCGCGCTTTGGACATCGCGCCCACCAACGATGATATTTTGGAGTTGCTGGGTAACACCGAGCTGGTACAGCGCACGCTTGAGCGTGATACCGCGCTAACACGCGAAGACGCGCTTATCGAGATTTACCGTCGTTTGCGCCCCGGTGAGCCTCCTACGGTGGATGCTTCCCGCAGCTTGCTTGAGGGACTTTTCTTTAACCCACAGCGCTATGATTTGGCGCGCGTTGGCCGCTATAAGGTCAACAAAAAGCTGGGTCTTGAGACTGCCGAGGACGTCTCGGTGCTCACTGATGAGGACATTATTGCAACGCTGCGCTACCTGCTGGCGCTCGCCGCTGGTGAGGCAGGCTATAAGTTTGACGACATCGACCACTTTGGAAATCGTCGTATTCGTACCGTAGGCGAGCTGGTGTCTAATCAGTTCCGCATTGGTATGAGCCGCATGGAGCGCGTTGTGCGTGAGCGCATGAGCTCGCAAGATATTGACGAGATTACGCCGCAGTCGCTCATCAACATTCGCCCCATTGTGGCTGCAATTAAAGAGTTCTTTGGTTCTTCCCAGCTCTCACAGTTTATGGACCAGTCTAACCCGCTGACCGGCCTAACGCATAAGCGCCGTCTCTCGGCCTTGGGTCCTGGTGGTCTTGCGGGTCATAAGTCGGGCTCTAGCCGTCGTACTAACGTTCCTACTGCTGTGCGTGACGTTCATAACTCACATTACAGCCGCATGTGCCCCATCGAGACGCCCGAAGGTCCAAACATTGGTCTGATTGGCTCTTTGTCGCTCTATGCACGGGTGAACGATTACGGCTTTATTGAGGCACCGTATCGTCGTGTTGAGAACGGTATTGCTACTGACCAGATTGACTGGATGACAGCAGACGAAGAAGAAGACCACATTATTGCTCCGGCAAATACGCCACTTGACCCCAAGACCGGTGAGTTTGTTGTAGCAGATGCTGAGGGTAATCTTAGCCGCCCACACACCGTTGTTGCTCGTACCCGCGACTTTGACGGCTCCTTTGGCGCACCGGCTGATGTGCCGGTTGAGGCAGTTGACTACATGGATGTAAGCCCTCGCCAGATGATTTCGGTGGCAGCAACGCTTATTCCGTTCCTTGAGCATGACGATGCAAAGCGTACCCTCATGGGCGCAAACATGCAGCGCCAGGCAGTTCCTCTGGTCAAGCCGGTTGCTCCTTATATTGGTACGGGCGTTGAGCGCCGTGCTGCGCTTGACTCCGGCGAGGTAACGCTTGCCGAGCATGCGGGTGAGGTCATCTTTGCCGATGCTTCAAAGATTACGGTTAAGTCTGAAAACGGCTTGGACGAGTATCACCTGCCCAAGTATCAGCGCTCTAATCAGAGTACCTGCATCAACCATCGTCCGCTGGTCAAGGTGGGCGACGATGTAGTTGCAGGTCAGCCCTTGGCCGATGGTCCTTCAACCGATCACGGTGAGCTCGCACTTGGTCAAAACCTGACAGTGGCATATATGCCTTGGGAAGGTTTTAACTACGAGGACGGTATTGTTGTTTCTGAGCGCCTTGTTTCTGAGGATTTGCTTACCACCATTAACATTTCACGTCACGAGATTGATGCCCGTGATACTAAGTTGGGTCCTGAGGAAATCACCCGTGAAATTCCTAATCTCTCCGAGGATATGCTTGCCAATCTTGATGAAGACGGCATTATCCGCATCGGTGCTGAGGTAGGACCGGGCGATATTTTGGTGGGCAAGGTTACGCCTAAGGGCGAAAGTGCGCTCACCGCTGAGGAGCGCTTGCTGCGCGCCATCTTTGGTGCCAAGGCTCATGACGTGCGTGACACCTCACTCAAGATGCCGCACGGCTCGTATGGTCGCGTTATCGATGTTGTGCGCTTTAGCCGCGATGCGGGCGATGATTTAGCGCCGGGCGTTAACGAGATGGTTCGTGTCTATGTTGCCCAGCGCCGCAAGATTCAGCAGGGCGATAAGATTGCTGGTCGCCACGGTAATAAGGGTGTTATCTGCGAAGTCTTGCCGGTTGAGGACATGCCATATATGGCTGACGGTACGCCTATCGACGTTATCTTGAACCCGCTTGGTGTTCCCTCCCGTATGAACGTGGGTCAGTTGCTTGAGTGCCACTTGGGCTGGGCTGCTGCCGCTGGTTGGGACCCCGAGTCTGACGATTCTAAGCGCTACGTACCTGGTCCTTTCTTTGTTTCAACGCCGGTCTTTGACGGTGCAAAAGAGGACGAGATTGCCGAGGTAATTCGTCGCGCCAACAAGAACTTGCTCAATCTTGCAAGCGAGCGTTTTGGCGAGCATATGGATCCATCATTTGTTACTCAGCTTGATGAGCGTGGCAAGACGGTGCTATATGACGGTCGCTCAGGCGAGCAATTCCGCGAGCCCATTACCGTGGGTACCTCATATATCCTGAAGCTCGGCCACATGGTTGATGACAAGATTCACGCACGCTCAACTGGCCCGTACAGTCTTGTTACACAGCAGCCTCTGGGCGGTAAGGCTCAGTTTGGCGGTCAGCGCTTTGGTGAGATGGAAGTTTGGGCGCTGTATGCCTACGGCGCGTCCAATGTCTTGCAAGAGATTTTGACTGTTAAGTCTGACGATACGATGGGTCGCGTAAAGACGTACGAGTCCATTGTAAAGGGCGACAATGTTCCTATGGCAGGCGTGCCTGAGTCCTTCAAGGTGCTCGTGAAAGAAATTCGTTCACTGGCGCTCGATATTGAGCCCTTGCAGGAGAGTGTCAAGGCACCCCAAGCTAAACCTGAGATGGATCTTGAGGACGTAGATGACGTACTCGCCGATTTTCAGGTTCCTGTGCAAGACAACGAGCCCGAAACCGATGTACTCATCGATGAGCCCGTTGCCGCTACCACTGTAAAGGAGTAATTCACTGTGGCAGATTTTGAAGCTACTGATTTTGATGCGGTACGGATTTCTCTTGCCTCCGCAGACCAGATTCGCTCGTGGTCGCACGGTGAGGTCAAGAAGCCCGAAACCATCAACTATCGCACCTTAAAGTCTGAGAAAGACGGTCTTTTCTGCGAGAAGATTTTTGGTCCGGCTAAAGACTGGGAGTGCTCCTGCGGTAAATACAAGGGCATCCGTTTTAAGGGTATTGTCTGCGAGCGCTGCGGCGTTGAGGTAACCTCAGCCAAGGTGCGCCGCGAGCGTATGGGTCACATTGAGCTGGCCGCTCCGGTAAGCCATATCTGGTATTTTAAGAGCCCTACCAGCTTCCCCATGAGCCGCCTTTTAGACATCAAGTCAAAAGACCTTGAGAAGGTACTTTATTTTGCGAGCTACATCATCACTGAGGTTGATGTTGAGGCACGTGAGGCTGATGCTGAGGATTTGCGCGAAGAGCTGGCAGCAGACCTTGAAGAGATTGATGCCGAGTGCGCCCGCCAGATTGAGAGCTTAAAAGCTCAGGGTGACCCTGCTAACTTTGATGAGTTCTCTGATGAAGAGCCCCTGACCCCAGAAGAGGTTGCAGCAGGCATTATCGACATCGAAGAAGAGATGAAAGACGAGCGCCAGCTTCGCCAAGATGCCTTTACGGCATTCATGAAGCTGAACTCCCGTGATTTGGTCTCTGACGAGCCGCTTTTCCGCGAGATGAAGCGCTACTATTCAATGTATTTCAAGGGTGGCATGGGCGCTGAGGCAATTCGTGAGCTTTTGAGCGTTATTGACCTTGAGTCTGAGGCAGAGCAGCTTAAAGCCATTATTGCCGATGTTGATGGTCAAAAGCAGCGTCGTGAGAAGGCCGTTAAGCGCCTTGAGGTAGTTGATGCCTTCTTAAAGGGCAAGAACGACCCCGCAAACATGATTCTTGACGTCATTCCGGTTATTCCGCCCGATTTGCGTCCTATGGTGCAGCTCGATGGTGGTCGTTTTGCTGCTTCTGACTTAAACGATTTGTACCGCCGTGTTATTAACCGTAATAACCGCTTGAAGCGCTTGCTTGACCTCGATGCACCTGCCATCATTGTTAACAATGAGAAGCGCATGCTGCAAGAGTCGGTTGATGCCCTCTTTGATAACGGTCGTCGTGGTCGTCCGGTGTCTGGTCGTGGTGGCCGTCCGTTGAAGTCGCTCGCTGAGGCGCTCAAGGGCAAGCAAGGTCGCTTCCGTCAGAACTTGTTAGGTAAGCGCGTTGACTATTCGGGTCGCTCGGTTATCGTTACCGACCCCAAGCTTAAGCTGCATCAATGCGGTCTGCCTAAGACCATGGCGCTGGAGCTTTTCAAGCCCTTTGTTATGAAGCGTCTGGTTGAGCTCGGCAAGGTTGAAAACATTAAGGGCGCAAAGCGTGCTATTGAGCGCGGCGCCAGCTTTGTGTGGGACATTCTCGAAGAGGTTATTGCTGGTCGCTTGGTGCTGCTTAACCGCGCCCCGACGCTTCACCGACTCTCCATTCAGGCATTTGAGCCGGTGCTGGTTGAGGGTAACGCAATCCATTTGCATCCTCTGGTATGCGCACCGTTTAACGCCGACTTCGACGGTGACCAAATGTCTGTTCATGTGCCGTTGTCGCTTCAGGCCCAGGCTGAGGCCCGCGTGCTGATGCTTTCGTCTAATAACCTTCGTTCGCCTGCATCGGGAAAGCCTGTCAATATTCCGTCGCAAGACATGATTATTGGCGTGTACTACCTCACACAGGCGCGTGATGGTTTGCCTGGCGAGGGTCGTATTTTTGCGAGCTTTGAAGACGCCTTGCGTGCCTATGATGCGCGCTCTGAGGTAGACCTTCAGGCCAAGATTCAGGTGCGTGTTGACTCCTTCGACGCTAATGTTGAGGATAACGGTAAGCTGATTTTCCGTGTTCGCGACGAGCGCAACCACACGGTTGACTACGATGTGTCCGGTACTAAGACAATTCGTTTTGAAACCACCGTTGGTCGCATCATTTTCAACAGCCAGTGCCTGCCCAACGACTACGAGTTTATTAACTATAAGCTGGTCAAGGGCGATGTAGCTAAGCTTGTAGCCGATTGCTGCGATCGTTATCCACAGGCGCAGGTTGGCCCCATTTTGGACGCTATTAAGTATTCGGGCTTCCACTATGCAACGCGCGCTGGTTTGACCATCTCACTTTGGGACGCGCTGATTCCTGAAGATAAACAGCAGATTTTGGCTGATGCTCAAAACAAGGTTGACCAGATTAACGAATACTATGAGGAAGGCTTCCTGAACGAGCAGGAGCGCCACATCGAGGTTGTTAACGAGTGGACGGCTGCAACTGATGAGGTAGCTGCTAAGATGCTCGACCTCTTTGACGAGGAAAACCCCATCTACATGATGGCTGACTCGGGCGCTCGTGGTTCTAAGACGCAGCTGCGCCAGCTGGGTGGTATGCGTGGCTTGATGGCAGACATGTCAGGCGAAACCATCGACCTCCCCATTAAGGCAAACTTCCGCGAAGGTCTGTTGCCGCTTGAGTACTTCATCTCAACCTATGGTGCTCGTAAGGGTCTGGTTGACACAGCCTCGCACACGTCTGACTCGGGTTATCTGACCCGCCGTCTGGTTGACGTTGCGCAAGACGTTATTGTGCGCGAGGAAGACTGCGGTACCGATGAGGGTGTAACCTACAACCTCATCATTCCAGGCACCAACAACATGAATGTTGATTTGGTTGGTCGCTGCTTTGCTGAGGATACGCTCGATGCGAAGGGCAATTTGCTCTTTGCCCGCGGCTCATATCTGGAGTCAGAGCAGGATATTCAAACGCTTATCGACGCAGGGCTTACTACCGTGCTTTTGCGTGCGCTGCTTACCTGCCACTCTCAATATGGCGTATGTCAGAAGTGCTACGGCTGGGATTTGTCAACCCGTCGTCCGGTTGCCATTGGTACTGCAGTGGGTATTATTGCTGCTCAGTCCATCGGCGAGCCGGGTACTCAGCTTACGATGCGTACCATTCACTCCGGTGGTGTTGCAGGTGTTGACGACATTACGCAGGGTCTTCCTACGGTTGGCCGTATGTTTGACGTTGTTGGCAACGTTAATGAAAAGATTCTTGGTCGCGAGGCAGATTTGGCTCCGTTCTCTGGTCGTTTGTCTATCAAGCCTGAGAAGTCTGAGTACATTTTGACCTTGACCGACCTTGAGGACGCAACGCGTGTTCTTGAAGAGAAGCGTGTTCCAGCATCGGTACGCTTTATGCCAGGCATCGAGGATGGTTGCGCTGTGCGTGCGGGCGACCAGATTACCAAGGGCTTTGTCAACTTTAGAAACCTGCGCAAGCTGACCGACATTGAGTCCACCATGCACACGTTTGTGGAGAGCGTGAAGGATGTCTACACCAGCCAGGGCGTTGACCTCAACGACAAGCACATTGAAGTTATTGCACGTCAGATGCTTCGCCGTGTACAAATTACCAACCCAGGTGATTCACGTTATCTGCTAGGTCAGTACGTTGATCGCTATGAGTTTGCCCATGAGGTTGAGCGCGTAGCTCGCGAGGGTGGCGCTACCCCTGCGGCTGAGCCAGTTATCTTGGGTACGCTCAAGGTTGCTTCAAGCATTGATTCATGGTTGAGCTCGGCATCGTTTATTCGCACGGCCGGCGTATTGACTGAGGCTGCTATTGAGGGCAAGGTTGACCGTTTGCTCGACCTTAAGTCCAACGTCATTGTTGGTAAGAAGATTCCGGTGGGCACTGGTCTTAAGCCGTATCACGATGCACAGTTGACCTATCGCACCTCTGAGGGCTATCGTTCGGTTGAGAGTTCTGCTGGCGGCTCAAAGCAGTTGCCTGATTGGGCTCCCGAGAGCTTGAAAGAGCTTGACGCTCAGTTGCCGCAGGAGCTTGAGTGGACTGGCTATTCTGAGTTTGGTGCAAGTGAAGGTGTCTTTACGCGCAACGGACGCAGCATCTCAAACGAAGATGCCCACCTCTATCTCTTTGATGACTTGGGAGTTTCTCAGCGCTGGACCAATAAGTTTAGCGAGGTTGGCATAGAGACAGTTGGAGACTTGGTAGGTAAGTCTGAGGAAGATTTGCTCCGCATCGACGGCATTGGTGCCAAAGCAATTGAGGAGTTGCGCGATGGTCTTGAGGCACGCGATTTGCTCTATATCCTTGAGAGTTCCGATGATGTGGCTGACGAAGAGGATTTGACGCAGCTGTTGCAGATGGTCTTCTCGCCTGATGGTCCAGATGACATTCTTCTGGGTACGAGCGCACCGCGTTCACACTTTGACTCTGACGAAGAGATGCTTGGTGGTCCGGTTGATAGCGCAAAGATTGGCGGCGTTATCAACGAAGATATGGCGTCACTCGATGAGTTGCTCAATCAGCTCGTGGAGTCTGAAGACGAAAGCGCTGATGAGGACGACGAATAGCTTTCTGTTCGTTTGCTTGTAAGTTATGTGCGCCCGCGTCAAGAAAACTTGGCGCGGGTGTTTTTTTGTTTCATACTCTAAGAGCGGGAAAGATGCGGCACATGCTTTGTGACGTGATGGTATTCCCTACATGTGGTATGGAAGGAGAAGGCTATGGAGTGGACTATACAAGCATTGGTCTGGGACCCAAGAATCTTTGTGGTGGTTTACTCGTTGGCGGTTATATCACTAACGGCTTCTGTGTGTTTTTGCATAAGTGGCGTGATAGGTCGCTGCCATAAACTCCATATGGTGGGATTAGCAGCGAGTGGCATATCAGGTGCACCGGTGTTTATTTTTCTAATTGCCATGGGTAGTAACCTAGTGCCTGAGCTTCTTTCGCGCACTGCGGTACATGATGTTGCATTTATTGAAGATGTTGGGGTGTGGTATTTGGGCGCGGCTTTTGCCTATGTGATTCTCTTTGTGATACTTACTGTGATGAATGTATTGCTTGCGCGCAAAACTCGTTCTATGGCAGCAGATACACTGTGAGTGGTCTTTTATAGCGTCATAGTTTGTATGCTTTGCACCCCGTGTCTGGGTAACTGGACACGGGGTATTTTCGTGTTTGCCAAATGAATGTCGGCTGGCGTGGTAATGTGTGAAGGTAACATTTATACGCATGTCGCATAGTTCTAAAGGATAGGTATATGGCGTTATCGATTGGTATTGTTGGTCTGCCAAACGTTGGCAAGTCAACGCTGTTTACGGCACTGACAAAAAAAGGTGGACTTGCCGCAAATTATCCCTTTGCAACCATTGACCCTAACATTGGTATTGTTGATGTCCCTGACGCTCGCTTGCAGGTGCTTGCCGATATGGTGCACCCTGGGCGCATTGTGCCCGCAAGCGTTGAATTTGTTGATATTGCAGGCTTGGTTAGGGGAGCTAATGCAGGTGAGGGTTTAGGCAACCAGTTTTTGGCAAATATTCGCGAGACCGATGCAATCTGCGAGGTTGTACGTTACTTTAGCGACCCCGATGTTGTGCATGTTGATGGTCGGGTAGACCCAACAAGCGACGCTGAAACAATTATGACCGAGCTTATTCTGGCTGACCTACAAACACTCGAGCGCCAGATTCCTAAACTTGAAAAAGAGGTGCGCCGCGATAAGACGCTCGAGCCCAAACTTATGGTTGCGCGCCGTTTGCTTGACTGGCTCAATGAGGGACACCGGGCAGCCGCGCTTGATATGACAGATGATGAGCGCGCTGCTGCGCGAGAGCTGTTCTTGCTTACCATGAAACCCATGCTCTACGTTGCAAATGTTGATGAAGACAAACTGGGGGAGGTTCCGTCTCCGCTTGATGGCACCATACCGATTCCTATCTCTGCCCAAGTTGAGGCAGAGCTATCCGAGCTTGACCCTGAGGAAGCTGCTGAATACTTGGCTGATTTAGGGCTTGAACACTCGGGCTTAGAGACGCTTGCTCAGGCTGCTTATAAGCTGCTGGGTTTGCAGAGCTTTTTTACGGCTGGCGAGATGGAGGTTCGTGCTTGGACTGTGCCGGTAGGCGCGAGTGCTCCGCAAGCAGCAGGCGTTATCCACAGTGATTTCGAAAGAGGCTTTATTAAAGCTGAGGTTATTTCGTATGACGACTATGTCGAGCTGGGAGGTGAGCAAGGTGCCAAGGCAGCTGGCAAGTTGCGTATGGAAGGTAAAGACTACGTTATGCATGATGGCGATGTAGTGCATTTCCGCTTTAACGTATAAAGGAGAAGGCATGTTTTTATATGGAAAGCGCAACAGCATATTGAGTGTTATTGTTGTTCTGCTTGCAGTAATACCTGCTATCGTAGCTGCAATGTATGTTCCCGGTATGGCAGAGCAGGTGCCTATGCATATTTCGAGTGCGGGTGAGGTTCTGCGCTTGGGGTCGCGTTGGGAATTGCTGTACGTTCCGGCATTTTGTCTGCTCTTAAGCTTGGCAACGCTTGGTAGTGCCCATAAACAGGCGCGTGCACATAAAGATACGCCGGCAATGGCTGAGGCGGTTTATACACGCTATGTTCGCAATGGGCTTGTTATGGCGTTGGTGCTCAATGTGGCAACAGTGGTTCAGTACTATATGGTGTTGAGCGGCAAGGGAATAGGCTTTTAGATGAGCGCAGCTCATACGCTTTAAGTCTGCATAGCATACGCGTTTTTGCACAACATGCCTGCTTCTGCGCGCTGTAATTAATGCATGCTTATCAGCTTTGCTGCACATGTGCATACCCGCTGAAAGATACAGACTAAGCCCTCATATACAAGCTCGGCTGCTATACAATGAGCACGGTTTTTAGTTGTTTCAAGCGAAGGGATTTTCATGTCAACAGATTCGCTGCGATCCATGTGCGTGCGCACTGATGAAGAGATTGCACTTATCGCCAATCATATGCGCCACGACATTATTACGATGCTTGAGGCATCGGGTACCGGTCACCCCGGTGGTTCACTATCTGCGGCAGAAATATTAGCAATGCTCTATTTTTCCGGTGTCATGGGCTATGACCCCGCCAACCCAAACAATCCTGAGCGCGATCGCTTCATTCTTTCAAAAGGTCATATTGCACCTGGCTTATATGCGGTGCTGCGCCAAGTTGGTTATTTAAGCGCCGATGAATTGCTGACCTTGCGCAAGCTGGGTTCTAAATTGCAAGGTCATCCTGATAGCAATATATGTCCGGGCGTTGAGGTCTGTACGGGTTCTTTGGGACAAGGTCTTTCTATTGCCGCAGGTGTTGCTCTTGGTTTTCGTTTTGACGCCGCTCATGGCAAAGCAGAGCAACGCCGTGTCTTTGCTCTAACGGGCGATGGAGAGTTGCAAGAGGGTCAAAATTGGGAAGCATTCATGTTTGCAGGCAACCAGAAGCTCAATAATCTGGTTGCAATTATCGACAATAATAACCTGCAGATTGACGGTCATGTTTCTGATGTCAACGACGTGCAGCCACTCGCCGAGAAGCTCCGTGCCTTTAAGTGGCATGTACTTGAGGTTGATGGACATTCAGTTACAGCACTTCGTACAGCACTCAATGAAGCGGTAGCGTATAGCGCAGGTCCTGTGGCCATTATTGCTAAAACCATCAAGGGTAAGGGTGTTTCCTTTATGGAAGACCAGGCGCAATGGCACGGTAGTGCTCCCAATGCTGAGCAAGCTGCAGCTGCATTGCAAGAAATTGATGCTGTTGGTGAGGCACTTGCTCACGCAGTAAAGGAGGCATAACTATTATGGCAAAAGCAACACGTGCCGCATTTGGCGAGACGCTTATTGAGCTGGTTGAAGCAGGTCAAGATATTATTGCAGTCGATGCCGATTTGGCAGGTTCAACAACTACTGCCAAACTTGGTGCAGCCTATCCCGACCGTTTGGTTGAAGTGGGCATTGCTGAGCAGAATATGATTGGCGTTGCTGCTGGTTTGGCGCTTACCGGTCGTACGGTCTTTACGGGGTCGTTTGCGGTATTTGGCGCAGGCCGTTGTTGGGAGCAAATTCGCAATACTGTTTGCGTCAGCAATCTCAATGTAAAGGTGTGCCCTACGCATGCCGGCATTACGGTGGGGCCGGACGGCGAGACACACCAAGCGCTTGAGGATATTGCGCTCATGCGTACGCTGCCGCATATGCGTGTGTTGGTTCCGGCTGATTATGCCAGCGCAAAGGCTGCCATTCGCCTTGCTGCTAAGTTAGATGGGCCGTTCTATATTCGTTTAGGTCGCGAAAACCTTCCTGAGGTCTATGACGAGGGCTTTGAACTTGATTCTGAGGCTTTTGCACGAGTGCTACGCGAGGGAGCAGACCTTACCATTGCGGCTACTGGTGTTGAGGTGGCACAAGCCTTGGCTGCAGCAGATTTGCTAGCAGAGGCAGGCATTGATGCTGAGGTTATTGATGTTATGAGTATTAAGCCGCTCGATGAAAAGGTGCTTCTTGCGTCTGCTCAAAAAACAGGCCTTGTGGTAACTGTTGAGGAGCATAGTGTTTATGGCGGCATGGGTTCAGCGATGGCTGAGTTGTTGGGCGAGCGTCAGCCTTGTCGAGTTAGTCGTTTGGGCATGACGGAGTTTGGCCAGTCAGGAAACGCGCCCGAGCTGCTTGCGCATTATGGTCTCGATGCGGCAGGCATAGCCGCACATGTTCGCGAGCTTCTTGGTCGCTAAATTTATCAAATCTAATTTAGGGCTCGTGTGCTGCTAAGCGCTTGCTTTTGTGGCACATGAGCCTTTTTTCTTTGCTGCAAGCCTACACGGGTATGCGTGCTCAAAAATAAGCACAAGCATCAGGGGGAGGGGGCGAATTGCTCGAATTAAAGCATCTCAGCTATGAAACAGCATTAAACCGCGTGCTTGACGACATTTCGCTTAAGCTCTCACCGGGCGAGCTCATGGTGATTGCCGGTGCAAATGGTTCTGGTAAGTCAACATTGGCACGCATTATGACAGGAGCACTTCTTGTGAAGCCCGGTATGTTTGAGCTTGAGGGCATCGACCCTGCGCGTAGTGAGGACGCGCGTGCAACTGTGCGCTCACTTGTAGCATCGGTGCAGCAAGACCCAGCACAGCAAATTATTGCAACTCAGGTTGCAGAGGAAGTGGCAGCCGGTCCGCGATTTCAGGGATTAGACGAGCGCACAACAATTTCACGGGTTACCGAAGCGCTATCGCGGGTAGGTCTTGCTGGTTTTGAATCGCGTATGGTAAGTCAGCTCTCAGGTGGCGAGATGCTGCGTTTGGTGTTGGCTGATGCTTTAGCGAGAAACCCACGCTATTTAGTGCTCGATGAAGTAAATACCATGCTTGATTCGTGCTTGCGCCCAACGCTTCGCAAGTTGCTTGTGCAGCTTGCTCATGAGCAGGGTTTAGGTGTGGTGCTTATCTCACATGACCCAGCTGATTTTGCCTGTGCAGACACCCTTGTTGTGTTAGAAGCAGGTCGTTTGTTTTGGCAGGGAAACCCTGCTGTATGTGCTAGTGATAGAGCGCGTTGGTCGGCAATTGCGGGTGTGAGTCCGCGCGCCGAGGCGTGGCGAGCACGACTTTGCGGCAAAGAGGCTCAACACGTGGTTGAGGCACTTCGGTTGGCACGTGTGAGTGGGAGCGCACACGATGATTTGCAGCCTTCATCAGCGCAATTCACCCAGTTAAGCGCTGATACAGCACAAGCTCTTGTATCTCAGCCTACTTGCGGGCAGGACGCTAAAGTACCTCCACTTCTTGAAGTAAAAAACGTGAGCTTTACTTACCCAGATGCATCACTTCAAACGCTCAACAATATTTCACTTACCTTGTATCCAGGAGAGATGTGTTTGCTTGCAGGTCCATCAGGTGCGGGAAAATCAAGTTTGGCAGCACTTGCAGCTGGGCTTTTGGAACCAAGCGAGGGTAGTGTTGAGCTGCAAGGTAGACCGGTGCATGTAGGCGAGGTGGCATATGCTATGCAGCGCCCCGAAAACCAACTATATCGCGATACGGTTGAGGCGGAGTTGCTGGTAGGTCCGCAAAACCTTGGCTGCTCGCACGAAGAACAGATGAGGCGCATGGACGTAGCAGCTAAGGCTATGGGCGTGCACCCTGATTATTATCTGCGACATCCCCTGCAGCTCTCAGGTGGTGAACTTCGACGGGTGGGTATAGCTTCAGTGCTATCGCTGGGCGCTCCTGTTTGCATATTAGACGAACCAACAGCAGGGCTTGATGCAGCAGGTAAAGCCGATTTGATTCAAGCGCTTGAAACCTTGCGGGCCACAGGTGTAGCAATTCTTGTTTTGAGCCATGACCTTGCCGAATGGCTACCATATGTATCAAAGATTTGTTTGCTGAACGCAGGGTCAATGAGTTGGCAGGGCACTCCGTCGTTTTTGCTTCAACATGATGAACTATGGCATCAGGCGGGTTTGTTATCACCGTTTGCAGAGCTTTGCGAGCCAATGTGTGACCCTGTGCATGTTGAGGAGCTAGAGCGTCTTACAACAAGGTCTCATTTCAAAGAGAAATCGAGTAACCCTGCCCAGAATCTCGGCTTGTTGAGTACAAAGCAGAACTCTTCAAGCAATACCGCATATGCTAACGATACGGCTGCTTGTGATAGCCGCGTGGCACTTATATTGTTTTTACTAGCAACTATTACCTGCATTATTGCACCTAGCATATCTACGCTTGTGCTCGGCGCTTTAGTGCTTGTTGTATTATGGCTGCGCTCGCGCGTGCGTCCTTTCAAGGAATTGAGTCGATTAGCACCTGTTGCTTGGGTAATGCTTCTCGCGCTAATCGGAAGCGTGCTTGTGCTTGATGGTGGCGCTCCTATATCTTTTGGAGGCTTGTTCGGTATCAATCCTGCTGCGGGATTGAGGAGCTTCATGGCGCTGTTGCGGATAGGGCTTCTTGCACTTTTTGCCTTGCGTATTGCTGATACTACTACGCCAACACACGTGGCAGATGCATGTGCTCGTCTGTTACATCCTCTGGTTCATGTTGGGGTGCCAATACAGCACTTGAGTTTAGCTTTGGGAATTGCGCTTCAATATATGCCGCTCATGGGAACAGAATATCAACGCGTCGCGCTTGCAGCTCGTGCTCGTGGTGCACGTTTGCGTGATGGCAGGTTTTTGGTTCGTGTGCGCTCAGCGCTTGATATTGTTGCTCCGGTCGCGCTTGCGGTGCTTCGTCGTGCCGATTATCTTGGTGAGGCGCTTGAGGCGCGAGGTTATCGTCCACAGACCGTGATACCTTATAATGCAAAGCCACTTTCACACCGTGAGTGGCTCATGCTCTGGTGCGGTATCTCACTCTGCGGTATTGCGGTGCTTCTCACCGTTTTGCTCGAAAGGCCTTTGGTATGACCAGCTTATGCGCTCAGGCGTCTATTCATGCGACAGAAGATATACAAGACGCTGCTTGCGCTGTAGGAACCATTGTTTTTAAGCTTGCCTATCAGGGGAGTGCCTACGCTGGCTTTGCCGTGCAAATAGGGCAAACAACAGTTGCTGGAGAGCTGACAAGCGCGTTAGAAACCTTCTTGCGCCGCCCTGTTGAGCTGACCTGCGCGGGACGTACCGATGCAGGAGTACATGCTGCAGCACAATATATTAGCTTTCCTGCATTGGCACCAGAGCTTTCCATTTCACGTAGTCGATGGATGCGTGCGATGGCTGCGCTCTTGCCCGACGATATAGGTATCCAGGAAGTGTTTCATGCTCCGCTTGGGTTTTCTGCGCGCTTTGATGCGCGTGCCCGTACCTATGTATACCGCATTGCAACAGGTGAGGCGCGTCCAGTTTTAGGGGCGCCACTTATTTGGTGGCATCGTTCTCCTTTGGATATAGATGCTATGCAAGAGGCTTGTAAATATCTGATTGGTGAGCAGGATTTTAAGAGCTTTTGCAAGAGCACGTCAGCGCTCGGAAAGCCTACCTGCCGTGAGGTTTTTTCGGCATCGTGGAGCCACGACGAGCTTATGAGTACCAATATTTTGGCATTTACAATTTGCGGAAATGCTTTTCTTCATTCAATGGTGCGCACTATCGTAGGAAGCATGGTTGAAGTTGGGAGCGCGCGCCGTTCTCCTCAGTGGATGGCTGAGATTATTGCGGCGCGCGATCGCCGTGCTGCAGGTCCTACTGCTCCGGCACAAGGTTTGTGCTTTATGAGTGTGTCCTATGATGAAGGCGTGTTGTCCCTCTGTTCTTGATGTGCTGTGAGCCTTAGCTGAAATGCGGCGCCCAAATATTGGGCTACCATGCAAATAGCTAAAGAACAGGAGGCATAGCTTGTCTCATCGGCGCTCACAACGAGCTCAGGTTTCAATCGTTATCGTCTTTGATGCAACCGCAGATAAAGATATGCGTTGCATCGAGAGCATGCTGGCTCAAAGCTGCCGTGAGTTGCAAGTGTTACTGGTACAAACTGATACATCACTTGCTCCTGTTTTTGCCCGATACGTTGAGCACGATATTCGTGTTGACATTGTTGAGGCAAGCAAGCTCAGTATGGCTGAGGCTATAGAGCTGGCACTTGAGCAGGCATATGGCGACTATTGTATGATTCTTAATCAGCATGCATGGTTTGCACCGCATGAACTTCAGGCAATGCTGGATAAGGTGCACGAGTATCAGGGTGACATGCTTATCCCTGCACGTTCGCTTGATATAGAGGCAACAGGCGATATACATTCGCGTGTCTTGCTGCCACAATCACAGGTGTATAGCAAACAGCAAGCATTTTTAGCGGCAAGCATTTCGCTTATTGCAGAGGGAGTTTTGCAAGGTATAAGAGGTACGTTGCTGCGTACGTCACGTATACAAGAAGCAATGCAGGCTCGTACTAGCTCTATGTCAAAGCCGCAGGATGCGTTTGAAGGGCTTTTGTATCTTCTTCCTTATGTTCAGTGCGCAGTAGTAGCGGGTGACATCTCCTATCACGAACGCCTGCTCGACCCTGCAGCACGGCCAGCACAGCCACACTGTTTTGAGCTTGTTGAGCAGCACCATCGTGAGCTTTTACAGTTTGTTTGTCAGTGGAATCTTGTGCAAGATAGAAGCTGTCTTGAAGCAGTTCATCGCCTGCATCTTCAGCATATTATTCAGTGCATCGATAATATGTGCCTCGGTAAAGGTAGGGTGTCCTCCCTTGAGCGCCGTCATCGGGTGCAGGAAATAATAGATGCTCCCTCAACGCAGCAATCTATTGAATTGCTTCACGCTTCATCAAAAGACTTTGGTTTGATGTTTACGCCTATAGCGCGTCGCTCATCGGCAGCATGCTATGCGCGTGCTCGTTTGCAGTACATGTTCTCAAAACTTTTTGCTTCGTTGCCGTTTGGGCATGTCTGTATCTCGTAGCCAGGTAGCGCATGTGCGGATGAATAGCGCTTCTTGACATTTGTTGTGTGAATGAGTGTGCTTGTTTATTGAAACGTTAAATCGAATAAAATTACCAATTTCAAACCTTATGAGAACCCACTTTTATGTATGCTATGAATAAGGCGAATCCCCGATATAAAAGGATGTGCAGCCATGGCAAAACGACGTAATGATCGACAAGAAGCAATTAGAGATATTGTTAGAAGCAATAATGTGCGCACGCAACGGATGCTGGTTACCAAGCTCAAAGAACGTAATTATCGGTGCACACAAGCAACGGTCTCGCGCGATATTGCCGATATGGGCTTAAAAAAGCTCCCCGAAGGTTTTTATGTACTGGCAGAGGACCTACATCTGCAGCGCATGGTGTCTGAGCTGGTTGTTGATGTGGTGCGTACGGGTAACTTAGTTGTTATTCAGGCACAGCCTGGCACGGCATCGGGTATTGCAGCCGCAATTGATGCGGCGGAGCTGCCAGATGCCTTGGGTTCTTTGGCTGGCAACGATACCATTTTGGTTGTTTGTAGCACGGAAGAGCATGGCGAGCACTTTGAAACCATGATGGGCAAGCTTCGCAGCACCAACAAAGAACTGTAAACATAAAGACCGGTAAACGCGTTATTTATAGCGCCACGCTAAAAGCTTAAACCCTATGCCTACCATAACAAGGTGGGCATAGGGTTTTTCAACGGGAGTTAAAGGAACTGATTTATGCTTCTGGCTGCTCAGGCTCCTCTTGGGCTGAATTATTTTCATTTGGTGCCGCCGGTTGTGCTGGTGTAGCTGGCGTTGCGGGCACCTCTTCAACAACTTCACCTTCAGGCTCGGTGCCATCGGTGGCTGTGGTTGTCTCCTCAGTTACTTCTTCTTCCTCAACTTCTTCTTCAGCTGGGTTATGTGAGAACTTCCATTCAGCATTTGCCTTATACGTTGGGGTATCGCCCAAGGGGAATTCAGCGCGCTCAACACCAGCAAGCGCACTGGTCATAAAGTTCTTAAAGATAGGTAGCGGTAAATCAGCTGTTGAGTAGCGGATTTGATAGTTTCCTGCCGACTGACCAATCCAGATGGAGGTGCAGAGTTGGGGTGTATAGCCAACAAACCAAACGTCTGTTGTCTTACCGCCATGACCTGCTGTACCGGTTTTACCTGCTACCGGCTGGTTGATGTTGGGCATATAACCCTGACCGGTACCGCCGCCCTGCATAACGCCGCGCAGCACCTGAGTAACAGCCGCTGCTTGACCCGGTGTTAAAACCTGCTTGGGGTCGTCTTGGTGCTTGTAGACCGTTTGTCCAGTGCGTGACAGAATCTCTGTAATGGCAACGGCATCGCGATGGTAGCCGCCATTTGCAAACGCAGCATAGGCCTCAGCCATTTCAAGCGGTGTGATATTGCAGGTACCAATAGTGAGGTTATCCTGACCTCTAAACTCAGCCACAGGGTCGGTAGTATCAATGCCCAGCGTTGAGCAAATCTTTTCAATTGCTCCGTAGCCAATTACTTCTTGTACCTGGATATAACCGGTGTTAGATGAGACAGCTGTGGCGCTTGCAAGCGTGCGGTTGCCATAGTCATGGTTGCCGTAGTTTTGTACAGTAAAGCTCCGACCGCCTTTAGAGAAGGTCATAGGACTTGAGCAGTTGAGCATAATATTGGGGTTCATGCCAGCTTTAATAGCAGCTGCAAGAGTGAGACCCTTAAATGCAGAACCGGCAGAGCGGCGGCTTAGTGTATGGTTAACATGCGCATCAGTTGCGTTGTAATCGCGTCCGCCCACCATAGCTTTGATATAGCCCGTTTGAGGGTCAATGGAGATAAGACCTACATCAACATTATCGGCACCGCGTGCCTCAAGACGGCTCACCGCAGCTTCTTCAGCTTTTGCCTGAATTGTGGGGTCAATGGTTGTTTTAACCGTCAGTCCACCTTTGAATATCATGTCGGTGGTAAATTGGTCTTGCAGCAAGCTGCGGACATAATCGCAAAAATATGGGTAAGCCAACGACCCACTTTGCGGCATGTTGGTAACGTTAAGATTGAGTTCTTCTGCCTGAGCTCCGTCATGCTCTTCTTGGCTAATAACCTTATTTTTTAGCATGCGCGCTAATACGATGTTGCGACGCTTGAGGGCAAGCTCCGGGTTAATTGTGGGGTCATAGACACCGGGCGCATTTGGAATACCAATGAGCAGCGCTGCCTCGGAAAGGCTGAGCTCAGAGCTAGACTTTGAGAAGTAGGTTCGCGCGGCTGTCTCAATACCGTAGGCTCCATGGCCATAATAAATCGTATTGAGATACATGGCTAAAATCTCGTCTTTTGAGAACTGCTCTTCCATTTTGATGGCAATAAAGGCTTCGCGCACTTTGCGCTCAATTGTGACATCAAACTGCTCTTCAGACAAAATGGTATTGCGCACAAGCTGCTGAGTGATGGTTGATGCACCTTCAGACCTACCGGATAGTTGCACTAACAGTGCGCGTCCAATGCCTAAAAGGTCAATGCCACCGTGCTCATAGAAACGCTCGTCTTCGGTGGCAACGGTGCCTTTGAGCACAATGGGCGAGATTTGCTCAAGTGCGACTACTTCACGGTTTTGTACATACAGGCTGGCTATGAGGTTGCCGTTTGCGTCAAGGACGTTAGTTGGCTCACTCACTAAGTATTGGTTTGTGTCGGTGTAATCAGGCAAATCAGATAGCCATCGGTTGATGTTGGCCATCATGCCAATGCCAAAGGCAACACCTGCAAGCAGGAAAAAGCCTAAGATTGAAACTATGACCATAGCCAATGAATGCGTTTTTGCATTGCGGCGTGTTTGACGCTCGCGAGGACCCATAACGCCTCCTGGAAAACTGTTTTGCGGTACAGATGGTAAAACTTTACCGCATCTGTTGGTCAGAAGGCTCTGTATTCGTCGAGCATCGGCAAAGAAACACGGGCAGCTCCCGTCCCTTTGCGGCATAATGCCTCATGGGTTTACAGTAGATAGCACTAGATAGAGGGGGCCACGTGCATGTTCCAGAGCTTTTAGCACCAGCGGGCTCGCCTGAAGCGTGTTTAGCGGCTATTGCAGCTGGTGCTGATGCGGTATATCTGGGTCTGCATGCATTCAATGCGCGTGCAGGGTCGGTGGGCTTTAGCCTTAATGAGTTGCGCCAAGCGGTGCATGTTGCGCATGAGCACGGGGTTCGAGTATATGTGGCACTCAATGTGTTGGTATACGATAATGAGCTCGATGAAGCATTTCAACTTGGGCGTAGCGCCATACATGCGGGTGCAGATGCTTTAATTGTGGCTGATATAGGGCTTGCTCAGCGTTTTTCTCAACAGCTTCCTGAGGCTGAGATACATATATCAACACAAGCTGGCGTGCAGTCAGCCGAAGCAGTTAAGTTAGCTCAATCAATGTTTGGTGCTACGCGCATAACCTGCGCCCGTGAGCTTTCGGTTGAAGAAATTACGGCGCTTTGTGCAGCAGGAGTTGAGATTGAGTGTTTTGTGCACGGAGCCATTTGCATTTGTTACTCAGGAGCTTGTAGTTTTTCGGCCTTGCGGCGCGGACGGCATGCTAATCGGGGTGATTGTACGCAGCCTTGTCGCCAAGATTATGCGCTGGTCAATGAAGCCAATGAGTTGCTTGCGGGTCGCGTTGAACTCGTTGATGCTCAGGCGCCGCGTCACTCACGTAGCTTAGGTGCAAAACTTATATGCCCGCGTGATTATTTAGGCATTCGTCAGGTGGCGGCGTTGGCAGCGGCAGGTGTTGGCGCGCTTAAAATTGAGGGGCGCATGAAGCATGCCGACTATGTTTATAACGTTGTGCGCAGCTACCGAGCACTTCTTGACCGCTATGCAGCTGGTATAGAGCTTGATGAAGCCTTTCTTGCTCAAACAGAAATGCAGCTGGCGCGCTCCTTTAACCGAGGATTCACAAGTGTATATCCACGTGGTGTGCGTGCTCGCTCTGAGCTTATGAGCCGTGCGCGAGCTTGCAATCAGGGTGCCTGTGTTGGTGAGGTTAGAGACACGGGGCATGAGTGGGTACGCATTGCATTTGAGGAGCCTGTTCAAGCAGGTGATACCTTAGAAATTCGTACCACGCCGGGCGAGGATGCACCAAGTGATGTGCCAACGCGTTGGCCTATGATTGTCACTCCGGTAGATGTAGCTGCACATACGCTAGTCAAACTGCGTTGTAAGCGCCGAGTTGAGCCGGGTAGCAAGGTGCATCTTACGCGTGATACCGCCCTCATTGCTGAGGCAGAGGCGGCGGTGGCGAGTCTTCACGCGGCGTGGAATGCCGCTGGGCTCTTGGGTGAGCAGACAGCCGAGCATGAGTCTCAGTGTATGGAGAGTGCTGAGCAATCATGTGCATGTTGCGGCGCATTTCAGAGGCGTGTCATAGAGGAGATACGGGTTGAGACGGGGCGGAGCTGCGTAGAGCTGGCTGTACCGTCAAGTGCGTTGTGTGATGCGCGTGCCCACTCAACAGTGAGCACTGGCCTAGATGCCGTACGCCTGTGCCATGCTCCCGAAGAGATTGATGAGGAGAGTTCCTTTGCGCAGCAGTTTGTTTATGCGTGGCAGCTCCGTGATGAGCTTGAGCGTTGGGAGCCCTATCTTTCGCAGGTAAGTGTTGTGCTTGATGAACTGTTTCGCCCCCAAGACCTGTCGGAGCTTGAGATGCTTTTGGAGCGCGCTGGGGCTTTTGTTGCGCGCAACTTGGGACAGATTGAAGTGCTTGCTCAGGCTGGCAAACCATTTGAAGTCATGGCTCCAGTGTCTGTGTGGAATCGTGCAAGCGCGGTCGCCTTGGCAGCACGTGGTGCTACACGTCTATGGCTTCCTGAAGAGCTTGATGCCCCTGCCATGTTGCGTTGTTTGCCGCAGCTATCATCGGTGTTGCCGGTGGGTATTGTTGCTGCTGGCACATTTGAGCTTATGGTTATGGAGCACTGTGTGCTGACGGCAGAGGGACCCTGCGATGCTCAGTGCGCGAGCTGTGAGCGCCGACACACGCAGCGTGCTTTGCTTGCTACCAATGGTGCACGTTTACCACTTCTGGTTGATAATCATGGTCGCACGCGCATCTTTAACAGCGAGAGTCGCTTCTGGACATATCACCTAGCTGAGTTTCAGGCACGTGGCTTATCGGCATATTTGCAGATGGGAAGCATATAAATACGCGATTTTCTGTTGAGTGTTGTGCAACAGCATTGGTATAGGTGCAGTGCTGTTCGCTTACGTATAGCACGATAGCTCCTGCTATATTTACCATGTGGCGCAGAATAGCTAGGCACAAAAGCATTCCTGCGTGGATTGCCTGTGGCTCTCTCATGGTTTTGCCAGACAAGTAAGGTACTTTCTACTATCCTTAAACGGTTTCTATGTTTTTAGCACCGCCCCAAGAGCATGGGGGCGCGGGCGCTACTCATCAAGGAGGAGAAATGCTATCCGTTGACGAGCAAATGCGCATTATTTCGTCAGGCGCAGCCCAGATTGTGCCCGAGGCAGGTCTTAGAGCCAAGCTTGAGCGGGGTCTTCCCCTAAATATTAAGTTAGGCGTTGATCCAACCTCGCCTGATTTGCACCTAGGACATGCTGTTCCCCTGCGTAAAATGCGCCAGTTTCAAGATTTGGGTCATACGGTGACGCTCATTATTGGTAACGGTACAGCGATGATTGGTGACCCGTCAGGCAAAAATAGCACGCGCCCGCAGCTGAGCCAAGAAGAGGTTGAGGCAAATGCTCAAACCTACGTAGCACAAGCGATGAAAATTTTGGATCCAGAGCGTACTACCATTGTGCACAACGGTGACTGGATTTTGTCGCTTGATCTTAAGGCTTTGCTATCCGTAGCCAGTAAATTTACTGTTGCACGCATTCTTGAGCGCGATGATTTTACAAAGCGCTATCAGAGTCAAACCCCTATTGCTTTGCATGAGTTTTTGTATCCGGTTATGCAGGCATACGACTCTGTGCAAATTAAGGCCGATGTTGAAATGGGTGGCACTGACCAGCTCTTTAACCTGTTAGCTGGCCGCGAGCTTATGGAAAAGCTTGATATGGAGCCCCAAGTTGCCCTGACGATGCCGCTTTTAGAGGGTACCGACGGTGTTCGCAAGATGAGCAAATCGTATGGTAACTATATTGGTCTTACTGATGAGCCAGCTGAGATGTTCGGCAAAACGATGTCGATTCCCGATGAGATGATTGGTAAGTATTACCGCTTAGCAAGCTCAAAAACTCCCGATGAAGTTGATGCTATAGAGGCAGCGCTCGCGGCAGGAGAGGCTGACCCCTACCAGCTAAAACGTGCACTTGGTCGAGACCTTTGCGATACCTATCACGGTAGTGGTGCTGGCGCGGCTGCTGAAGCTGCATTTGATAGGGTATTTCGCGAGAACCAGCTGCCTGATGATATTGAAACGGTTGCGCTTGATGTAACTCCCAACGATGATGGCATGGTTTATTTTGCCGGTCTTTTGAAGGATGCTGGTCTGGCTGCTTCTGCTGGTGAGGCGCGTCGTTTGATTGATGGTGGCGGCGTAAAGCTTAATGGCGAGGCAGTGGAGCCGCAGAGCTATCAGCTTGATGCGGCGCGTCTGACATCGGGTACGGTGGTGCAGGTGGGTAAGCGTAAGTTTGTACGGCTTGCATAAGTTGCATCTTGCATGAGTCTTGTGTGAGGTATGAGCTGAATTTAGCTTGTTGCTGCGTGGCACGTGACACGTGACACGTAGCACGTAGCACGTGGCGCGTAGCAAAGCAACTCAACGCCTTGCGGCAGCGTTACACAAAGCTAAATGTAGCAACATCAAACATACCTTCAGGGCGTATTCTCAGCGTTGGAATAACAGGAAGTGGCAAGAAAATCATGCTCATGATAGGGTCGAGCGGAGCCTGAATGCCCAGCCTGCGACCCTCTTTCAAAAAGTGTTCGTGTGCCGCAGCAAGCTCTTCTGCCGATGCATCGGACATGAGGCCGCCAAGTGGCAAATCGATACGAGCAGCTATGGTGCCATTTCTTACAATGACAAATCCGCCCTGCTCAATTGCTTGGACAGCTTGTAGCATATTATCGGGGTTGTCGCCCACTACACAAATGTTGTGAGAATCATGACCAATACTTGAGGCGATTGCCCCACCTGTGACAGCGAGCCCGCGCACCCATCCACGTCCAATATGTTTTCCTATGAGTCCCATACCTGCTGCATCTGCGCCATCTGAACCCGTGGCTTGTGCGTGCAAGCCACGTCCGTGACGCTCAATAAGCATGATGCGCCTCAGCTCGTTATTGTTTGTTGGGTACACGGTTTGAGTAACTGCTTGTCCAGGGATAACATCAATCACCGCTTCTCCAGCGTGGAAGCTATAGTCAAAGAGTTCGCGCGATAGCTGAGGGAGCACTACACTATGGCGGAGCTTCTGTTCAAGCTTGTTGAGCTCAGCGGTTGCGGGCGCTATGGAACCAACAAAGGTACCTTCTTGTGCTACGAGTGTACCGGCAGCATAGACGCGCGCCGGAGGCTCTTGGAAGCGCAGGTCGTCAACAAGAAGTATATCGGCAACATGACCTGGAGCAATGGCTCCGCGACGCTCACTTGGTTTTGTTACAGCAGGTCCATGTTCAAGGCAGAAGGCCTCAGCTGCACTGAGACTTGCCATTTGAATTGCAACCAGGGGGTCAATACCAGCTTCGATAGCAACTCGCACGGCATTATCAATCATGCCAAACGTTAAGGCATCAGATGGCGCACGGTCATCAGTTGCAAAGCAGCAGCGGCGCGCTCGGGCGGGGTTTTCGAGGAGCAAGGGCGCAAGATGGGCAAGGTCATGGCTGCAGGTACCTTCGCGCAAAAGGATATACATACCGCGTGAGAGCTTATCAAGCGCTTCTGCGGGTTGTGTCGATTCGTGATCGGCAATGATGCCAGTAGTGGTGTAGGCGTTAAGATCGCGTGCATAGACAAGAGGCGCATGTCCATCAACAAGACCCGAGACCGTGCATGCCGCCGACTCAATGCGTGCGAGTGTTTCGGGGTCTCCGCTAAAAACACCTGGCAGGTTCATCATTTCGCCTAGGCCAAATATTTCTCCTGGATATGTTGCAAAAAAGGTTTTCATATCTTCAGCAGAAATTACAGCTCCGGCCTGTTCATCGGGGAGCGCTGGTACACATGAGGGCATCATAAATTTGAATGTGATAGGTGCGCGTTTTCCGTCTTCAATCATAAAACGCAAGCCGTCAAGTCCGCAGACATTAGCGATTTCATGCGAATCGGCAAGCGCGGTTGTGGTGCCTCGGGTGAGTGCCATGCGTGCATATTCAGAAGGGCGAATATTTGAGCTTTCAACGTGTAGGTGTGCATCGATAAAACCTGGCAGCAAATAGCGACCACCGCAATCGATAATCTCACGAGCATCATAGCCCGCCGCTGCATCACAGGCGCGGTCTCCAAAGAGCACGCCCACAATGACACCTTCGTGCACTGCAACTTGTCCAGGAACAATGCGCTGTCCGTAGACATCAACAACGCGCGCATTAACAAAGAGGGTATCAGGCAAGATGCGCCCTTCAGCGGCATCAATAAGCGAGCTGAGTTGTGAAGACGACATAAAACCCTCTTTCACGTTAGTGGTCGAATAACTCAATACTAGCGGCAAGTTTGTTCTGCGGATAGTAAAAGCGTACGGGAAGGGTAAGCTAGATAGAAAAGTAACAAAGAAAGGGTCAATATGATTCGTTTGGTTGCAACTGATATGGACGGAACACTGCTCAATGAGAAGAGTGAGGTGCCTGCGGAGACCTATGACATTATTCGGGCGTTGCGTGAGAAGGGGATACATGTTGCTGCGGCTTCGGGTCGGCGGTTTGATAAATTGTGCGAGTTTTTTGCGCCGGTTAAGGACCAGATGGACTTTGTAGCTTCAAACGGTGCACAGGTTTATGCCGATGGGGTACTCATTGATCGTGAGGTATATTCGCACTTGGCTGTTCGTCGCCTTGCAAAGACGGTAGCTATGTTTCCCAATATGCACCTTGCCTTGTTTGATAGGACAAAATCATTTTTGCTGGATGACGAAGATATTTTTATTCGCGAACTTGATAAGGATTTGCCCAATGCAGAGCGAATCTATGACCTGCCAAGTCCTGAGGTTAATATCTTGAAGGCAACGGTTTTTTGCGATGACGGAAATGTCATGGATAATGCTTATGTTTTGCAGCGTGAACTGGGTTCTTTGTTTACCTTTGCGCCGTCGGGTAACTCCTACATTGACTGTATCCAGACGGGTGTGTCTAAGGCATCGGGCATTCAGCAGCTCATGGATTATCACGGTTTGCATACTGATGAAGTTATGGCCTTTGGTGATTCCATGAACGACTATGAGATGATTCGTTTGGTGGGCACAGGCTGCGCTATGGCAAACGGCCGACCAGCGTTAAAGGCTGTTGCAGATAAGGTTATTGGATTTAATCATGAGCAGGCGGTTCAGGAGGAGTTGAAAAAGCTGCTTGATGTTAGAAAATAAGGGCGTGGGTTTGTCTTCTGGTTTGTAGCTTACTGGTTTTCTATTTGCAGACGCATGAGGCGGCATACCTTTTAACGTCATCTGACCTGTACGAATGAATTGCAAGCGTATGGGGTGGCATAGTCTTTTCACGGGAACTGCGCTACGCGAAAGTTCCCTTAGAAAAGCTATGCCACCCTCATGCTGTGGCTCAACTATTCTTAGTTCACAGGTCACTTTGCTCTCACTTTGCAGACAGCTTTTCACCGCATCTCAACGAGACGAATGATTGCATTCTCCGAATGTGCTGCGCAGAATTCTCCGAACGCAATACCTTGTTCCGACCATAAAGAAGTAGGCGCACCAAAAGCGCGCCTACGCGAATAGGGTTTAGACTGGCTATGAGAGGGCTCTGATTAGAAGATTGCTTATTCAGTCTTTGAAGCAGTGGCACGTGTTAGCTCAAGGTACTGACCATCACCAACCGTGCAGAAATCATTATTTTCAAAGTTATTATTATTTACGATTCTATCGAGGGTGTCGGTAGCATTAACATTGTTCAGCACTGCGTAATAGCCCATATTGCTTTTTTCTGCATTTACCTGATATGAACCAGCTGGGAAATCAAAGCCAGCCTTATAAACACCGTCGCCTTTGAGTTCAGTGCTTGGTTCTGCTTCTGCTGCTGCAACGGCATGAGCACTCCTGATTTCTAGGAGCTGCCCATCTGAGACAACAACATAAGTACAGGTAGTAAAGTTACCATTCATAAGAATGTCATCAAGGTCATTTTTCTCAAGGCTCTCATATACGCAAAAGTATCCATTACTTTCACTAAAGAGCTTATATTCACCTGCGGGAATATCTTGACCAACTCGATATGATCCAGAAGAGTATTGCTTAACCTGCGTTTCTTGTTCTGCCTGTTGTTGGGGCAATTCTTGTTTCTCGGCTTCGATTTTAGGCTCTTCTCTTGCCTCAATCACCTCTGTCTTAGGTTTCGAGCTGCATCCCGATAAAATACCAAGGCAGAAAACGAGCATAAGTATAAGAAAGAGGGGGGGGGGGCGTTTCCAAGTACATTGAGCGGTTGCCATAAATAGTCCTTTCTAAACTAATTGGAAATTGAAAGTACCGTAATATAGCAACACATTTTCGTCAATAATCTTTCTATAAATGGTTGTGAAAAGCAGTTGAATGACAGAGAAGGCATTGGAGCAGAACTCTTAGTCGTAATTTCATTGCGGAAGGTTCGAAAGGTAGCTGTTCCGTGGGCATCCAGTTCAAGATTGACAAGCTATAAAGTACGCATGTTCTAACATCGGATTTGTGCTATCTTTTCATTTTTTGAACTAT
This sequence comes from Collinsella sp. zg1085, assembly GCF_018889955.1. Classification (GTDB taxonomy): domain Bacteria; phylum Actinomycetota; class Coriobacteriia; order Coriobacteriales; family Coriobacteriaceae; genus Collinsella. Next base: position 1,296,432 of record NZ_CP076545.1, on the reverse strand, counting down.
CCAGATGGTGGTAAATCTACAGGTAAATGGGTTGCTTGAGTTGCTGTTATGAGCGCTAATTTTCAAACTTCGCACAAGTCGCATTTTGATACATGCTGCAACTTTCTCTTCGAGCCTTTACAATAATATTGTGCATAAAATGGACTTTTTTAAGGCGAAAATGAATCAGATGTCAGTGTGCTTTATCCAAGTTATTTCAATCATAAAGAAGTAGGCTATCTCTGTACATCATGAAATGTGTCCTGCCTGATATAGAGCGACTCTTTGTAAATACCTTTTAATCGTGTATAAACGGTATAAAGGTGAAATTGCACGTAGGTAGAAGTGCAGTACAGCTCCTACCTTAGCGGCGCTCCAAGGGAGTTGAACCAAGAAAAGTAAGCGATGCAGCTGTTATACTGCATCGCTCGTTCATCTGCGTCAACCTAAATCCCTCAGCATACGGAAAGCTTACTCTCCCTGTTTATTTTCAACAACAAACATAGGATTGCGCGTTATCTTGTCAAGCGCGAGCGTTTTACCGTGAATGGTGACATAGATGAGTCCTGATGTACCATCAGGCATGGCGTAGCTCAGACGAGCATTTCCAACTTCATTTCGATCTCTGTCATAGAGGAGATAGAAATTGGGGTCATCAGTCTTTTGATAAGCCCCTGTAATCATTGAATCAGCGTTGCGAAATTGCCACTTAGTTGTTTGCTCAAGTACGGCAAACGTATTCATCTGAGTGTCTCGATAAATTCCGTTAAAGATATAGCCGTCTCTTGCACCTTTTAGAATAAGGTTTTCTCGGTGCTGTACGGTTAAATACAGTATCGAGATAATTGTTAGGGCGATTGCTAAGAATACGGTGCTTTTTCTCATTGACTTAATCATTTTACTTTGTAGCTCGCTGCATCTAAATCCCAAAATTCACTCGTTGCATTCTTCCGGTAGACTTTAGTTTCCCCGTTATATGTTTCATAAACAATGTACGGCTGTACTGCATGAGTAACTTTTGTACGTACTCTATAGAAACCATCACCTGGGATATTAAGTGAATATTATGTCACATGACTAGCAGTATGCGCGAATGGAATTGATACTGAGACTCCTCCTAGATTGCCAGGCAATGAAACTGATACGCTAATTGATCCCCCTCCGGAGGTAAAAAAGAAAACGCTACCGCCACCTTGTAGTCTTACACCTCCTGGTGGTTGTCCAGCAGTATCCTTCCAGCCACTCGTTTTATATACAGTTTTACCATATTCTGTAAAGTATTTCGGGCGCCCAGCTGGGTACAGTTGATCAACTAATTTGTTTTCAGCCTCTTGGATTATTTGCATAGCTTCAATTTCAGCTTTACTACGTAAAAAGCTTTCAAGTTTATTTTTGCCTAAGGGATTTCGGAAATTTGCAGCTATTCGGGTTCTTTGAGAACTGAATAATTCATCTCCGAATGCAACAGGGGGGACAAATAAGCTAGCTCCCAGTGCAACTGATTGAAGTAGAACGCGACGGGACATATTGATGTCTTGATGGCCTAACATAATCGCTCCCTTCAGCGAAAACCCTGATTAACTAAACTACTCCTTCCTTAATCGAGTCTGATAGAACCAATTTATGTAAACCGTGCAACTTTCCATCTGCTTAAACTATATCCAGATAAATGACGCATTGACAGTTAAACATTTCATATAGGTTAATTCATTTAATATACATATTTGTATCGCCTGCTAGAATGTAAAGGGTTTTGGATGGAGGATAGATATATGCCGCAGCTCTATCTGATGCGTCATGGAGAAACAGAGTTTAACCTCAAGGGAATTGTGCAAGGTCACTGTGATTCACCGTTAACTCTTAAAGGTGTTGAACAGGCAAAACAAGCAGCTCGGTTCTTCCAAAATAATAATTTTGCTCTGTCGAGGTTTGTCTCTTCACCTCTGGGGCGTGCACAGTCAACGATGCGCATCATGTTACATGAGCTTGGCTACCACCAGCAGTCGTGTGAGATATATGACGAGCTTATTGAACGTTCATACGGCATATTTGACGGAAAAAATCGCGCTGAAATCCCAGTAGATATATGGCGAAGCCGCAATGCGCTAACCCCCTTTGGGGGAGAAAGCGATAGTGCGGTACAAGCACGTATGACGCGAGCACTGACCCGCCTTATGCATGAACCAAGGAGTGAGTCAGTGCTTGCACTCTCACATGGTTCTGCGACGGTGCAATTTAAGAATGCGTGGGAAGATTATGCGAGATGCAAACAAGATGTATGGATTGGGAACTGCTTTATTTTGGTTTATGAGTTTGACTGCACTACAGACATATTTACCAATACAGCAATCATTGACCCAATGGTCGCTTTTACTAGGCGCGTAACCAAAAGCACTTAAGAATAGTTTTTTAATAATTCATGCAGCTAACGTGCGTAATGTCCAAGCTCGACAAAAGCTCGTTTGGAGCGCATAACTCCTTCACGTGTTTCATCTAAGTGCCGCAGTGCAAGTGAGGTAAACAAGACATCCACTAGAAGCATTTGCATGATAAGTCCTGTTTGGCTCGCTAAACGTAGTCCACTTTCAACACATGAAGTTAGAAGCAAACAAGTTGCTTTTTCTGCGGTACCGCCAACGCCTCGCTGTGAAACCACGATAACCTCGCAACCACGAGCACGAGCTATATCAACAAGCTGTTCGTTCTCGATAGAGCGCCCAAGCACCGTAAAGCAAATCAGTACATCCTCGGCCTGAATATTCATCATGGATTCAAGTTGTAGATGGATGTCTTCAAAATAAACGGTTGAAATTCCCAGTCGCATGAGTTTAATCATAAGTGCATGCGCTACTGTACTGGTAGCACCGACACCAGCAATATATATCTTATTTCCTGCTACGCAGGCAGCATCAATAACATCAACTGCGTGTTCAAGCTGCTCGTAATCAAGACTTTCACCGGTACTTTCAAGCGAGGCAATCGTGTAGGAAGTCAGTTTTTTAGCGACATCAATCGGTGAATCACCTGGTTGAATATCAGCGACATCAATTTCTGCTTGGGCTCGGATGGCATTTGATGCAGACAGGGCAATCTTAAAATCTCGGTATCCGTGTGTACCCATGCTGCGGGAGAAGCGTACAATCGTTGCCTCACTAACGCCGCAGACCTGAGCTAAATCACGTGTTGACATATCAAGCACATCTTTGCGGTGCTGCAACACATACGTAGCAATTGATGCATAGGCGCCTGATAGCGTAGGGAGCGAACTCTCAAGAATTGAGACCATATTTTGTGTCATATACCGCCTCTTTCAGCTGACTCAACTAAGTGCATGATTACACAAATATACCGTTTACCCCTTCAAATATACCGTTCACGGAAAATTATATTTCAGTTATTCCATTTTTAGTGAAATAAAACTACATTATGAACCAGAGAATGAAATTTAATTTCATTCTAGGCATATTCCATGAAAGGAGACTTCGTGTTTGAGAAACTACGTGTAGCGGTTGTCGGAGCGGGAATTTACGGACGCAATCACTTAAATGGTTTTGCGTGCTATCCCTATGCTGAGCTAGTTGCCGTTTGTGATCTATCAGCAGCTGTACGCCAACAGGTTGAGAGTGAGTTTGGCGTTAGAACCTATGAAAATCTTGACGAACTTTTGCAAACTGAGCAAATTGATGCAGTTGCTGTTGCAACACCGGATCCTTTTCATAAAGATCCGGTGCTAACCGCCATTCGTTATCACAAACATGTATTGGTAGAAAAGCCACTCGCTACAACATCGAGTGACGCGCGTGAGATTATTGCTGCTGCTGAAGAAGCTCATGTGCGCGTTATGGTTGATTATCACAAACGGTGGGACCCTGCTTCTATTGCTGTAATGAACAAGTTGGCTGATCCAACTTCGGGTGTACCCTTGCGGGGTTATATGCGTATGGATGACATTATTGATGTCCCAACAATTTGGCTTGCTTGGGCAGATAAGTCAAGTCCGGTTCATTTCTTAGGTACGCATTGTTATGACCTTATTCGCTGGTATATGGGATGTGAGGTAACCGAGGTTTATGCGCGTGGGCACAAAGGTGTACTGAAAGATATGGGCATTGATACTTATGATTCGGTAACTGCCATGCTGATGTTTGAGAATGGTTGCACGTGGACGGTAGAAAACTCTTGGATAGTTCCTAATGGCTTTGCCAAAGCAGATGATTCATGTACGCATATCATGTGTGAGCATGCGCTTATTCGTGTAGATTCACAGCGGCGGGGTGTAGAGTTTTTTGACAATGACAAAGGCTATACGCCTAATATCTGTTTCATGCAAAACAATAATGGGCGCTTGGTGGGCTTTGGTATAGATCCCATGCAAGACTTCGTGGACTGCATTCGTACAGGAAAACCCTTTATCGCTGGTTTGAAAGATGGCCTTCATGCTGAGCTTATTGCTGAAGCGGTTACCCAAAGTGCTGACACTCAGCAGCTAATAACACTGAATTATGACGCATAACAGCAATGTATTGATTACAACAGAAGGAGTTTGTTGTGGCACAGATTGAAATGGCGCGTGTTGATTATCGTTTAGTGCATGGGCAGATTATTGCAAAGTGGATTAAGTTTTATCCAGTTGATCGCCTAATACTTGTTGATGAAGCGCTTCTTAATGATGACTTTATGGCAGATATTTATCGCGCCGCAGCAGGAGATGCAGCCGTGGATATTACCGATGTCAAGGGGATACAGGCGGCATTGGATGCACATAACGATAAGATTATGCTGATTTTTAAGGATGTTGCAAGCGCTGTGGGGGCGTATGAGGCGGGTGTACCGCTTACAGAGCTTAATGTCGGTGCTGTACCGGGAGCGCCACATCGTAAGACAGTCATTCAGGGTATAGCGCTTTCTCGTGAAGAATATAACCAACTCGATGTTCTGAGAGCTAACGGTGTCAATGTCTTTTTGCAGCCTATTCCAGAGGCATCGGCATCCTCACTTGCATCGATTAAATCAAAACTTACATAGAGAGATATATGCAGATAGAAATCCCTTCTGCAACAAGGAGAAAGGCAGGACTATGGAAGGTCTACAGCTCATGGTTATGGCACTTGCAATGGGAGTGTTGTATTGGCTGGCTCGCGGCATGATTGGAGGTTATTTTGCTCTCTTTTTCTTTGCCAGTCCTATTTTTATTGGCGTGGTTGCGGGTGCCATTTTTGGGGATGTGACGCAAGGTCTTATAGTGGGTGGTGGCATTGCGGCTGTTTTTGCGGGCATTATTGCACCGGGTGGAAACTTGCCTACAGACTCAGCACTTGCAGCAACAACCGTTATTCCTATTGCATTAGCGACAGGACTTTCAACGGAGCAGGCAATTGCCTTTGCGGTGCCTATGGGTTTGCTTGGAGCTTTGCTGACTAATTTGCGTCGTTTGGTAAATGTTGTGTTTGTACATCGCGCTGATGCAGCAGCCGAACGTGGAGACACAGCTGCACTTGCCCGCTGCGCTCTTATCTATCCACCACTCATTGAACTGCCGCTGCTCTTCTTGCCGGTTTTTTTGGTTGTAATGTTTGGTCAAGATGCCATGCTCGCTTTTATGAATGGTGTTCCTGCTTGGGTGATGAAGGGACTGTCGGTTGCTGGTGGTGTAATGCCTGCTATTGGCTTTGCGCTCATTATGAATATGATTGGAAAACCCCAGATGCTTCCTTATACCATTTTGGGATTTATCCTAGTGGAATGCCTGTCACTCAACAATATTACTGCTGGTTTAGTTGCTGGTTGCGTTGCGGTACTGGTGGTATTAGCAAAGCGCGAATCAGCTCAGAAGGAGGCATAACTATCATGGTGGAAGATGTGGCGTATGACAAGACTGTAGTATCTGATAAACAAGTGACATCTGAGGTTGTAACCACGGGAGCTGAGGCTTCGCGTGAGCGTATTACTCTGTCAAATCGGATTATCAATCGTGTAATTGCACGTTGGTATATTAACTGCGAGATTTCACTTAACTACGAGCGTATGCAATCGATTGCGTTTACTGATGCGTTGATGCCTGCACTCAAGAAGCTGTATCCTGAACGTGAGCCGTTGCGCGAAGCTATGAAACGTCATATGGAACTTTTTAACACCAATGCTACTGCTGGCGGACTTATTTTGGGCACTGTGCTTGCTATGGAAGAGGAGAAAGCAAATAACCCTGATGCAATTCCGGGTGAGTCCATTATTGCGGTAAAGACTGGTTTAATGGGTCCGTGTGCTGCCTTTGGTGATTCGTTTAGTGCGGGTACCATTACAACACTGTTTATCTTGGCAGCTTGCGCGCTTGCGCAACAGGGTAATTATATGGGTCTTTTAGTTCTCTTTTTAGGAGCGATGGTTACCCTTGGAGAGCTCATCTTTACAACAAAGCTGACCTATAAACAAGGACGCTCGGCAATCAAGGGGATTCTTTCATCAAAGCTTATGTCTGAGCTTGTTGAAGGCGCCAATATTCTTGGAATGTCAATGATGGGTGCCTTAACAGCATCAATGGTTGCTCTCTCGCTTGCTTTATCGGTAAGCGTAGGGGAGTCCTTTATGGTGATTCAAGACCAGCTTAATACTTTGATGCCAGGACTTTTACAGCTTGCTATCCTGTTTGTATATTACCTGCTCATTCATAAGAAGCATGCAAGTATCGTGAAACTTGTGCTTGGAACACTTATAGCATCATTGTTGTTTGCAGCGTTAGGTGTTGTTTAGGCATAAAACAGCAGTAGACGCACCTGAGACAAAGCGAAGGACGCGGTGTGGATACTTCTGCACCGCGTTCGCGTGAGCTATAAGCTCATTTGTTAAGTAAGCAGTATGAGTATTCAACGTATACACCTATACCATTTTAATCGATAGCGTTCAGAAAGAGAGCCTATGAAAGGTATTGTTATTGCAAGTCATGGAATGCTGGCGGAAGGCATGCTTCATGCCGTAAAGATGTTTTCTGATGACCCCGAATATATTCTTGCATGTGGCCTTATGCCTGAAGAAGATTTAGTGGGCTATACCGCAAAGCTTGAGGCTGCAGCCGCCAAGGTTAATACAGGAGAAGGCGTCGTTATATTTTGCGACTTACTCTATGGAAGCCCCTGTAATTGTGCCGCACTTTTACAAAAGCGTGGGATAGTAGCAGGTGGTCTTGATGTAGTGGCAGGAGTTAATCTTGCAATGCTCCTTGAGTTTGTCAGCATGCGCTCTTCTGGTATAGCGCTTGCAGATATTCTAAAAGCAGGTCACGCTGGCATACAAGATTATGCAGAGCTCTAGTTAGATATTGAGCCGAGCTGTCATTCGATTTGCAACTTCCTTGACAACCTGCAAAAAAGCTATGTGCTAAAACTATGGATACGCCCGTGCGCGTGTATACTAACAAAGCTGTGCCCATTCTCGGGAGGGTTCTGCCTGCATATTTTGGCTGTTCGCGGGTTGCAAAGTCAAAAATCAGGCGTCTTTCAGATGCAGGCACACTGTCAGTAGTGGTCCGCTGGGGGCAAGCGCAAGGGGTGCTTGCAGAGTCCCAAGACCACCGAGGGTTAGGATCATTTAATGATCAACATGATTCTCGGCCGTAAGATTGGCATGACGCAGGTATGGGACGACAACGATAACGTCGTACCCGTAACGGTCATTCAAGCCGGCCCCTGTGCTGTCTCGCAGGTTAAAACTGAGGCAACTGACGGCTATAACGCTGTTCAGATTGGTTTTGGTGGCATCAAGGCTAAAAACGTGGGCAAGCCCATGACTGGTCACTTTGCCAAGGCAGGTGTTACGCCTGTTCGTTATCTGCGTGAGGTTCGCGTAGATAGTGCTGACGAGCACAAAGTAGGCGACGAAGTTACCGTTGCAGACTTTGAGAACGTCGCCAAGGTTGATGTCATCGGTACCTCAAAGGGTAAGGGTTTCCAGGGTCGCATTAAGCGCTGGGGTCAGCGTCGCGGTCCGATGACTCACGGTTCTCACTTTAAGCGTCACCCAGGTTCAATTGGCCAGTGCGCCTATCCCGCTCGCGTTCTCAAAGGCGTGAAGATGGCAGGTCACATGGGCAATGAGCGCGTGACCGTAAAGAACCTTTCCGTTGTCCGCATCGATGCCGAGCAGAACCTCATTCTTGTCAAGGGCGCAGTCCCTGGTGCCAAGAATGGCCTGGTCGCTATCCGCATGGCCTAAGGGCAAAGGAGAAACGTCACATGTCAAAGTTTGAAGTAAAGAACGCTCAAGGTGCAAAGGCCTCCGAGGTCGAGCTCGTCGAGGGTGTTTACGGCATTGAGCCCAACATCCACGTGATGCACCATATTGTCAAGCTCCAGCAGGCTAGCTGGCGCCAAGGCACGCAATCTGCCAAGACCCGTTCTGAGGTCTCCGGCGGTGGCAAGAAGCCATGGCGTCAAAAGGGCACTGGTCGTGCTCGCCAAGGTTCCACACGTTCACCCCAGTGGCGCCACGGTGGCGTGGTCTTTGCACCAAAGCCTCGCAGCTATGCTAAGCGCATGAACAACAAAGAGGTTAAGCTCGCTATGCGTTCCGCCTTGTCCGCCAAGGTTCGCGACAACGAGCTCGTGCTGGTAGACGATTACGGCTTTGAGAAGCCATCCACAAAGGCTGCTGTTGCTATGCTTCGTGCACTTGGCCTTGAGGGCAAGCGTCTGACCATTGTCGTACGTGAGGACGACATCAACGCATTCCTCTCCTTCCGCAATATTCCCAAGACGTTCATCATCACGCCCAACGAGGTCAACACCTATGACATCGTCAACAATGGTGCGCTTCTGATGCCTGCAGACGTCGCAACTCACTTTGGGGAGGTGCTCGCATAATGGACGCACATAACGTCATCATTCGTCCTATCGTCTCCGAGCGTTCGTACTCCTCTATGGAAGAGAACAAGTACACGTTTGAGGTTGCAAAAGACGCAAACAAGTTCCAGATTAAAGATGCTATCGAGGAGCTTTTCAGCGTTAAGGTTGTTCGCGTGAACACCCTGCGTGTTAAGCCAAAGACAAAGCGTGTTCGCTATGTTGCTGGTAAGACTCGTAGCTGGAAGAAGGCTGTTGTCACCCTTGCTGAGGGTGACTCCATTGAGATTTTTGGTGCACAGGCTTAAGGTTTGTGCATTGAAGTAACGTGTCCGAGCCTATGCTCGGACCGGGGTCTCGGGTCTCATATATGGAGCCGCCCGGTACCGTGGTAATCCGGTGTTATCACACCCGCATCCCAGCTTGTGATGGCTAACGGATAGATTTGAAGGGATAGGTAATGGCTGTAAAGCACCTTAAGCCGACCAGCGCAGGCAGGCGCTGGCAGACAATCTCGGATTTTGCTGAGATTACCTGCACTAAGCCCGAGAAGAGTCTTCTCGAGCCACTGCCTAAGAAGGCTGGCCGTAATAACTACGGTCGCATCACGGTTCGCCATCAGGGTGGCGGCGTGAAGCGCCAGTATCGTCGTATTGACTTCAAGCGCAACAAAGACGGTGTGCCCGCCCGCGTTGCCACTATCGAGTACGATCCTAACCGCTCTGCTCGTATTGCGCTGCTTCACTATGCAGATGGTGAAAAGCGCTACATTCTGGCACCTCGTGGCCTGAATGTCGATGACACGGTCATTTCAGGTGCCGGCGCTGACATTAAGCCCGGCAACGCTATGCCCCTGTCAGAGATTCCTGTGGGTACTTTTATCCACGCTATTGAGTTCCAGCCGGGCAAGGGCGCTGCAATTGCTCGTTCTGCTGGTACTGCTTGCCAGCTTATGGGTAAGGAAGGCAAATATGCCATTCTGCGTATGCCCAGCTCTGAGATGCGTCGCGTGCTTATCACCTGCCGTGCAACGGTTGGTGAGGTAGGTAATGCGGAGCATTCCAACATCGTGATTGGTAAAGCTGGCCGTAAGCGTAAGCTTAACGTTCGTCCTACGGTTCGCGGTACCGTTATGAATCCGGTTGACCACCCTCACGGTGGTGGTGAGGGCAAGAACCACACCTCCGGTCGTCCATCGGTAACGCCTTGGGGTAAGCCCACCAAGGGTTATCGCACCCGTAAGAAGAAGAAGGTTTCAAACGCCCTCATTATTCGTCGTCGTAAGACCAAGTAACGATACGAGATAGGAGTTAGCACCAATGAGCAGAAGTCTCAAAAAGGGCCCGTTCGTCGAGACGCGTCTCCTCTCGCGTATCACCGCGATGAACGAGGCAGGTAAGAAGGACGTCGTTAAGACCTGGTCACGCGCCAGCACCATCTTTCCTGAGATGGTCGGTCACACGATTGCTGTCCACGACGGCCGCAAGCACGTGCCCGTGTATGTCACCGAGTCCATGGTTGGTCACAAGCTGGGCGAGTTTGCACCAACTCGTACGTTCCGTGGCCACAAGGCCAAGTAGGGGGTTTTTCGTAAATGGCAACTCAGTCAACCGATACCCAGAGCCGCGAGGTACGCGCTACTGCTAAGTATGTGCGCGTTTCCCCCGGTAAGGCTCGCCTGGTCGTGGATCTCGTCCGCGGCAAAAATGTGGCAGCCGCATTTGATATCCTTCACTTCTCAGATCGCAGCGTTGCGGTTGATGTTGAGAAGGTACTGCGTTCTGCCGTGGCAAACGCAGAAAACAACAATGGCCTGAACGCAAACGACCTTGTTGTCAAGGCCGCTTATGTCGATGAAGGTCCGACGCTCAAGCGTATCCGTCCTCGTGCAAAGGGTTCTGCATCCCGCATTCTCAAGCGCACGAGCCACATCACTATTGTCGTCGCTCCCCGGAAGGAGGCGTAAGTAACGTATGGGTCAGAAAGTCTATCCTACTGGCTTCCGCCTTGGCATTACTGAGAACTGGCGCTCCCGCTGGTTTGCTGAGAAGGACTATGCCAAGACTATCGGCAACGACCTCAAGGTTCGCGCCTTCCTGAAGAAGCGTCTTGCCCGCGCAGCTGTTTCGCGTGTTGAGATTGAGCGTGCAGGCGACAAGGTTAAGGTTATTATCCTAACTGCGCGCCCAGGCATTGTTATTGGCAAGAAGGGTGCAGAGATTGATCAGCTGCGCTCTGAGCTTGAGCGTGTTGTAGGCGTTAACAAGGGCGAGCTCTCTGTTGACGTAATCGAAATCAAGCGTCCTGAGCTTGACGCTGAGCTGGTAGCTCAGTCCATTTCTGAGCAGCTTGAGGGTCGCGTGGCATTCCGTCGCGCTATGCGCAAAGCTGTGCAATCTGCCCGTAAGGCTGGCGCAAAGGGTATTCGTATCCAGTGCTCTGGTCGTTTGGGTGGTGCCGAGATGGGTCGTCGTGAGTGGTATCGTGAGGGTCGTGTTCCTCTGCATACCCTGCGCGCAAAGATTGATTATGGCACTTCAACCGCGCACACCACTATGGGTGCTATCGGCGTGAAGGTCTGGATTTATCTTGGTGAGAAGCTGCCGGGTCAGCCTATGCCTAATCCGGCACTTGAGGGACCAAGTCGTCCCCGCCGTCGCAATAATGAGAGGAGGGGTCAGTAGTGCTTGCTCCTAAGCGTGTACTTCACCGTAAGGTGCAGCGTGGCTCCATGAAGGGCACTGCCAAGGGTCACACCGAGCTCCATTTTGGTGACTATGGCATTCAGGCGCTTGAGCGTCACTGGATTACCAATCGCCAGATTGAGGCTGCTCGTATTGCGATGACACGTTATATGAAGCGTGGCGGTCGCGTATTCATTACCATCTTCCCGGATAAGCCCATTACCAAAAAGCCTGCCGAGACGCGCATGGGTTCTGGTAAGGGTAACCCCGAAGAGTGGGTAGCCGTTGTTAAGCCCGGTCGCGTTATGTTTGAGATTTCCGGTGTGAGTGAGGCTATTGCGCGCGAGGCTTTGCGTCTTGCTCAGCACAAGCTGCCCATTAAGACCAAAATTGTGACCCGCACCGCTCAGCAGAACGGGGAGGATAAGTAATGAAGCCCGCAGAGATTCGTGAGCTCTCAGACGAGGCCCTGAGCCAGAAGCTCAAAGAGGGTCGTGCCGAGCTCTTTAACCTTCGTTTTCAGATGGCTACCAGCCAGCTTGATAACACCGCTCGTGTTCAAGCCGTGAAAAAGGACATCGCACGTGTCCTCACGGAGCAGCGTGCCCGCCAGATTGCAGCGGAGAAGTCCGCTGCGACCGAGTAGAACAGTCAGGAGTGAATTATGGCTGAAGCAACTGAGCGCAACGCGCGCAAAGTCCGCCAGGGTGTCGTTGTCTCTCTTTCCGGCGATAAGACCATCGTGGTTAAAATCGCAGAGCGCAAGCGTCATCCCAAGTATGGCAAGATGGTGAACAGCAGCAAGAAACTGCACGTTCACGACGAGGAGAACACCGCCGGTCTTGGCGATACCGTCAAGGTCATGGAGTGCCGTCCTCTGTCTGCTACCAAGCGTTGGCGCCTGACGAGCATCGTCGAGCGTGCTAAGTAAGCTTACAGAGAACTGTACACTCCGGTGACGTGCGCGTGTTCGCGTTTGTTGTGTACAAACACCACGAGCGTGCACCTCTCATTCGGTTATCTAGTTCGGAGGAACTACCATGATACAAATGCAAACCATGCTCAATGTCGCCGACAACTCCGGCGCACGCAAGGTTCGCTGCATCAAGGTGCTTGGCGGCTCCAAGCGTCGTTATGCGGGAATCGGCGATGTAATTATCGCAGCAGTGCAGGAGGCTACACCGGGCGCTAACGTCAAGAAGAAAGACGTTGTTCGCTGTGTTGTCGTGCGTACCGTTAAGGAAGTTCGTCGTCGCGATGGTTCCTACATTCGCTTTGACGATAACGCTGCCGTTGTTATTAACAACGACGGTGCTCCTGTTGGTACTCGTATCTTCGGGCCTGTTGCTCGTGAGCTGCGTGACAAGAAGTATATGAAGATCGTCTCGCTTGCACCCGAGACCCTCTAAGTAAGGGAGAGACCACATGTCTATGTCCATCAAGAAGGGCGACAAGGTCGAGGTGCTCTCCGGTAAGGATCGCGGCAAACAGGGTACTGTTTTGCGTGCGTTGCCTGCGGAGGGTAAGGTTGTCGTCGAGGGTGTGGCCGTCGTTAAGAAGGCCGTAAAGCCCAATCAGCAAAACCAGCAGGGTGGCATTGTTTCTCAGGAAGCAGCCATCGATGCATCTAATGTCAATCTGGTGTGCCCTGAGTGCAATAAGCGCACGCGTGTGGGTCACGAGAAGGACGGTAAGAACAAACTGCGCGTCTGCAAGAAGTGCGGTCACAAGTTCTAAAGTCTTGGTACTCGCCACATAGGCCGGCGAGCACATAGGTTTTGGCATATGAGAACCCTCGGGTCTCGCCTGATAGCATGTTGTTGCAATGTTGCACAGCATCAATAGGTGAGTATCCGAGGGTTCTTGTTGTTTATAGACAGCTGGTATTTGGTACAGTTGGTTGAGCTGTATTTGGGTGTCACGTGCGCAGTAAGGCAAGTTACAAGTACTAAGTGCGGCCATGAAGAAGCGCATGAATCAAGAGTATGTCAAGACAGAATTGCTTGAACCAGGCGTGTATCAAGACTGCGTCATGCCTTATATCAAAAGCGTGTCAAGAGTTTGCCAAGAAGTAGCAGACCTGCACTGCAAAAAGATTGCTAAAAACTGTTACTGTTGCCTTATTCAGAACATGCTAAAAAAGCAGCATGTATAAGAAACGTGCCTTATCCCGATTGGTTGTGGGATAAGGCACGAATATGAGCATCTGTTTATTGTTTGAGATGGTTAGCTGCTATTGCTGTATCTTTCGCAAAAAGAGAATGCACATGCTGGATACCTGCAGCTATAAGCTTTGAGCTACCTCGGTAGTATCTTTGCAAAAACGCTTGTCATACCAGCCTGTTAAAATTGGTGCTATAACTGCAGTAACAATTACGGCTGTTGCAATTTGAGCTGCAGCAATAGGGGCAATTGCGGCATACGCAGGTGATACTTCAACAAGCGCTACAGGCGTGGTCATTGCGGTACCTGCAACTGTTGAGCTTGCAACAGCAGCTCGCCCGCGCCCACCTAAGAGGCGTTCAAATACACAGGTGATAGTTCCTACTACAAAAAATGCAATAAGACCAAGTAAAATACCGGAAATACCACCCGAAATAAAGTTTGTAAGACTCATGCCGCAGCCAAGCTGAAAGCCTACAACAGCGATTGCGGGATTTGCACCCAGTGTTAACAGTTGACGAATGAAGGGGAAGATGTTTCCTAATACAATGCCAATAACGAGCGGCAAGATTGAACCCACGATAGTACCCAGCGGAATTGATGCAACCCCTGCTACTCCAAGGATAATCATCGTGACTGCAGGACCTGCGGTGAAGAAAAGCACACCAACAGCACCGCGCTCAGCTTCGTCCCCGTATTCGCCCATGATGCCGGTGTAGAGTGCCATATTGCAAAATGAAATAGCAGAAATAATGGCGACCGAGGATAGACCAAGGAAGTTATCGTTGAAGACATGCGCAACAACAAGTCCGAGAGCGGTAGCAACTACAAGCTTAGGGATAAGAATTACAACACCTGTTTTGATGGCAGCAGGGGTTGCCTTAAATGAGATGCCGGCGCCAACAAAAAGCAAAATTGCCGCCACAATGGTATTAGCACCCCCGCGAGCTGCTGCGGTAAAAAAGCCGCCAATCTCAAGAAGCTGCGGACAAAAGGTGTTAATAAGAAGGCCTGCAATCATCGGGTAAATCATGATGTCACCGGGTAAACGTGGAATCTTGAACTGCGTCCGTGGGGATGCATGTTCCGGTGTGCTTACGGCTGCTTCTGCCATATCTCCTCCTTGTGCCGTAGTGGTCTAACTGCGTGCCGAGCGATAAATCTTACTCACCGCACAGCTCGCTACCACCTGCAAAGCACAAAAGCCCTTCGCTGTGCGCAGGCGGCTTCGTACTCAGCAGATGAAGTTCCGTAATGCTAGCAGACGTGCTTGCGGGCGTGTTCAAATTTGCGAGAAATACCTGCTATGTGTCTATTTGATTTCGAGGGTGCAATTTAGACGTATATTGCTTGTAGCTAAATTCTTGTATGCTTGGTTGCACGATATTCTGCTGGCTTTTATTTGATTGCAAGGAGAGGAGAGCCCTATGACCAAACATGAACAAACTGATAACAAGCAGGATGTAGACGAACAGCTTGTTACTGCGCATGCTATCACTGGTGAACCAGCTTCAGCCTCTCCATCTTGGCAGCGAATGTTCTACATTATCTCCGCCGGTCAGGCAATCTCGCTTATTGGCAGTTCAGCGGTGCAGTTTGCGCTCATGTGGCAGCTCACCATCGATACTGGCTCACCTGCTATGATGGGCTTGGCGGGGCTTGCGGGATATGTTCCGCAGGCTTTACTATCGCCGGTAGCTGGCATTGTGGCTGACCGCCTCAACCGTAAACTTGTTTGTATCGCCTCTGATTTGTCAGTTGGTATACTCGCCTTAGCGCTGGCGCTGATTATGATGGGAATTGGCACACCTGCTTGGGCAATTTTGCTCACGTTGGCTCTTCGTTCAGCACTCGGTGCTTTTCAGCCGCCAGCTATGCAGGCCATGATTCCTCAAATTGTTCCAAAAGCAGAACTTATTCGTGCTGGTGGAATAACACAGATGGTCAATCATGCAGCCTACCTTGTAGGTCCTGCCCTAGGCGCTGTTCTGTATGCGGCGATGCCTCTTAATATGTTACTCATAACTGACCTTGTGGGAGCTGTTGCAGCGTCTGTTTGTCTCTGGCCGGTTCCTGTGCCTAGTCTTGAGCAATTGCCTGTGCGCAGTGAAGGTCATGCACTTATACGTATGCTTAGCGAGATGCGTGAGGGTGTCGCGGTTTATACAGGAGATGCAAGTCTAGGTATCCTTATCATCTCAATCTTTAGTTTTGATTTGTTTTTTATGCCGCTTATGCCTATGTTTCCCTTGGTAACAGCGAGTTTCTTTAAGCTTGGTAGTTTTGAGGCAAGCATTGAAGAAGTTGTCTCCTCATTAGGAATGTTGCTTGCGGGTGGTGCTATGGCGCAACTTAAGCTTTCACATGAGTTTCGTTTTGCGCTCAGTTCACTGGGTGTTTGCGGTGTAGCTACCTTTGCATTGGGCATAGTGCCGCCGAATTACGTTGGCTGGTTGTTGTACGTGGCCATTTCGTTTGTACTCTGCGTCTTTTATCAAGGCTTTAATGTACCTATGACAGCATATATGCAGCGGGTTATTCCCTCTGAGAAGCTGGGCCGCGCATTTGCTTTGCGGCAGATGCTCAGTGTGGTGACTATGCCTCTGGGTCTTGTTATTGCATCGCCGGTAGCAGAGGGCGTGGGTATCATGAATTGGTTTGTAATTGCGGGCGTTGCCGTGATACTAAATGCCTTGTTGTCGTTTTTTGCCTATCGCCGATTTGTGCAAGCACAGGCGTAAAGGTTTAGCTGTATATGTAGCGTGGCTAAATTTGGGTTGTTGCGTAGGTTTGGGATACGGCTAAGCATTGGGTTGAAGAACACACTTTTATCCTATAGCCCTTGCTTAAACAAAATAGTCATTTCTTATGCGTTACTACCTTGCATGAAAATCAATTGAGCAATTTCTTGATTCTGTTTGAGCTTCTCTACTGCGATATTATGACGACTATCAATAGTGAGAGGTGGCACCAATATGCTTACAGCAGATGTAATCCTTCAATCACGTAAGGTTTTTACGGGTACTCGTGCGCTCAATGAAGCGCAAGAGTTGGCGCTTGCAATCTATCGGGGCAAGATTGTGCAGGTAGGAGCACCAGAAGATATTATTGCTGCAGCACCTCGGGCAACTCCTGTTAGAGATTATGGTGATGCTTTTATATGTCCTGGCTTTCATGACGCTCATTTGCATTTCTTTCATACCGCGCTGGGTAATTCTCCTTATCTGTTGATGGAGATGGGAGAGAACGAGGCAGACTTGGTTGCTAAAACACGCACGTTTGCGGCGACACTCCCTGCCGATGCGTGGGTAGTTACACAAGGTTGGCGTGATTATCGATGGAATCCACCGCTGCCTCCTACTAAGGCAAGCATCGACACTGCGTTTCCCGATCGACCCTGTGCTATGTATTCAGGTGATGGTCATACGCTCTGGCTCAACTCCTGCGCCCTGCGAGAGCTGGGTATTTCGCGCGACAGCGTCCCACCGGCAGGCGGAAGCTATGACCGAGATGCACGAGGTGAGTTGACCGGCATTGTGCGTGAGGCTGCCGCGATGGAGTTATTGCCGCGCATTCTTGCATGGGTGAGTGGTGAGCGTATTGAGGCGGCGTATGCTCATCAAATGCAACTGATGGCTGAACAGGGAATTACAAGCATATGCGATATGTCGCTCATGCCAAATCCCGGCTGCGACTTCATCTTTGAAGAGGTCTACGAGGCGCTTGCACAGCGCGATGCTTGTACCTTGCGCGCTCATTTGTTTCCAACCTTGCTTGACGACCAATCGCGCCTTGAAGCACTACAAACACGATATGCTGAACCCGAAGCTTTTGGCGGCTTACTGCGTGCTCCAGGGTTTAAGCAATTTTTCGATGGCGTATCAAGCCAGCATACAGCTTATCTCACTCAGCCATATACTAATGCGCGCTACGCAGGTGATCGCGGACATCTTACGGTATCGGCTGGGCGCATGCGTAGCTTGGTCCTTGCAGCGGCAGAGCGTGGTCATGCGGTGCGAATACACACCATTGGTGACGCAGCAATCCATGAGGCAATCGATATATTCACCGAGGCACGTGCGCGTTATGGCGAGCCAACGCAAGGACGCAACACTCTTGAGCATGTGGAAAACTTGTTGCCCGGCGATATTGAAGCCTTAGCTCATGCCGGTATTCTGGCAAGCTCCCAGCCTTGTCATATTACGCTTGACCCCGGCGGACCTGAGCGCGACTTAGGAGAGGACCGTGCGCGTATTATGTGGCCATTTGCAAGCTATTTGACGCATGGTGTTGACCAAGCCTTTGGAACCGACGCTCCCATTACGCCGGTAACTAGTATGAATGTGCTCTATGCGGCCGTTACACGCCAAGACCCACTGACACATTTGCCCGCAGGTGGTTGGTTGCCACACGAGCGCATTATGATGGCTGATGCACTCCGAATATATACGGCAGGAAGCGCTGCCGCTGTTGGTCGTGAGCACGAATTGGGTCAACTGGCTCCGGGTTATCTGGCGGATATAGTGGTGCTTAATCAAGATATTTTGAGTTGTAACCCCGATGAGATTCAAAAGACACAGGTTATTGCGACGTATCTGGGAGGCAGATGTGTCTTTGAACGTTAGAGTGTTAGCGTGCTGGGGCGGTAGGGCATTAGAGCGCTCGCGTGCAAGCGTGTTAGCGTGATAGAGCGCAGAACGCTACAACGTTAGAGCATTAACGCGTTAGAGCACACACTGCCTATGCCTCCAAGGTTTGTTCATGGAATATCAACACGAGTTTATATGCTCACGTGCCGCTCACAGGCTATAGAACGCCGGTCAGAAAATCTAAGTGCCCATTTATAAGATTTTTTATAGCGTTGTTGTATAAGTCCGCATTGGTGGGTACTATTCACGACGTACTTACAGTTTGGTTGGCGCGAGTTTAGGCTCGCCCATCATAAGAGGAGGATTCAAGCATGAGTCTCAAGCCACTCTCTGATCGCGTTCTGGTAAAGCCTGATGCTGCTGAGCAAAAGACAGCGTCTGGTCTCTACATTGCCAGCAATGCACAAGAAAAGCCGCAGCGTGGTACGGTTGTAGCCGTAGGTGCTGGCAAGCGCGCCGATAATGGCGAGCGTATTCCGGTGGATGTCAAGGTGGGCGACGTTGTAATTTATGGCAAGTTTGGCGGCAACGAAGTAAAGGTTGACGGTGAGGATTATCTCCTTATGCGTGCCGACGATATCTACGCTGTCGTTGAGTAAACAAGTTCAGCTGTTTGCTAGATTAACTAGGAGGTTTTTTCATAATGGCTAAGAATATTACATTCAACACCGATGCTCGCGCTAAGCTCGCTAAGGGTGTTAATACGTTGGCAGATGCTGTAACCGTAACCATGGGTCCCAAGGGTCGCTACGTTGCGCTGCAGCGCTCATACGGTGCGCCAACCATCACTAATGACGGTGTGTCGGTTGCAAAAGAGATTGAGCTTGAAGACAACATCGAGAACATGGGCGCTCAGCTCGTGAAAGAGGTTGCTACCAAGACTAACGATACAGTAGGCGACGGCACTACCACAGCAACGCTGCTTGCTCAGGCTATCGTAAATGATGGTCTGCGCAATGTTGCTGCTGGTGCTAATCCGCTGGCTATTCGCCGTGGTATCGACAAGGCAGTTAACGCTGCTGTTGCTGCGATGAAAGAGGTTGCTCGTCCGGTTGAGACCAAGGAGCAGATTGCTTCTGTTGGTACTATTTCTGCTGGTGACCCTGAGGTAGGCTCCAAGATTGCCGAGGCTATGGACGTGGTTGGCAAAGACGGTGTTATTACCGTTGAAGACGGCCAGACCTTCGATATTCAGATTGATACCGTTGAGGGTATGCAGTTTGATAAGGGCTATGTCTCTGCTTACTTTGTGACCGATAACGATCGCATGGAAGCCGTAATGAAAGACCCTTATATCCTCATCACTGATCAGAAGATTTCCAACGTTCAGGACATTATGCCGGTTCTTGAGGCTGTTTCGCGTGCTGGCAAGGGTCTCTTGATTGTTGCTGAGGATATTGATGGTGAGGCTCTGCCTACACTTGTTCTCAACAAGATTCGTGGTGCACTTAACGTTTGCGCTGTAAAGGCTCCTGGCTATGGCGATCGCCGCAAGCGCATGCTTGAGGATATTGCTGTTCTGACCGGTGGTCAGGCTGCGCTTGACGAGCTTGGTATCAAGGTTGCTGACATTACTGCTGAAATGCTTGGTACTGCCAAGTCCGTAACGGTAACCAAAGATAACACCACCATTGTTGACGGTGCAGGCGATAAGGCTGCAATTTCTGAGCGTGTCGCTGCCATCAAGGCTGAGATTGAGCATACCGACTCTGAGTTTGACCGCGAGAAGCTGCAGGAGCGTCTGGCTAAGCTTTCTGGTGGCGTTGCCGTTATCAAGGTTGGTGCTGCAACCGAGACTGAGCTCAAGGAGATTAAGCACCGCGTTGAGGACGCTCTCCAGGCAACTCGCGCTGCTGTTGAAGAGGGTATTGTTGCCGGCGGTGGCGTTGCCTTTATGGATGCTGAGGATGCACTCAACAATATTGAGATTGTCGATCCTGAGGAGCAGATTGGTATCGACATCGTGAAGAAGGCACTGTGTGCACCGGTTGCAACCATTGCTAAGAACGCTGGTTATGAGGGTGCTGTTGTAGTTGATAAGGTACGCGACTTGCCGAGCGGCCAGGGTCTTAACTCTGCAAATGGTGAGTGGGGCAACATGATTGAGATGGGTGTACTTGACCCTGTTAAGGTAACCCGCACAACGCTGCAAAATGCTGCTTCGGTTGCAAGCCTTATCCTTATCACTGAGGCTACAGTAACTGATGTTCCAAAGAATACTCAGCTTGAGGATGCTATTGCTGCTGCAACTGCTGGTCAGCAGCCGGGTGGCATGTACTAAGGATAGGTAGCTGTATGTTGCTAGGAGGCGGGTAGGATTTCCGCCTCCTTGGCATATAGTTTTTCTGTTTGTCTAAATTGGACAAGGGTATTGCAAGCGTACAGGGTGGCATGTCTTTACTTCGTCTAAGTTTGGCGAGTGATTCGTACGTTTATGAGGTGGCATAGCTTTTCTAAGGGAACTTTCGCGAAGCGCAGTTCCCGTGAAAAGACTATGCCACCTTTATGCTGTAGCATTATGTCACCCGTTTTGCACTGCAGCCCTATCGCAACTGAACGAATGATTGTGCTCTCCAAATGTGCTTCGCAGAATTCTCCGAATGCAATATCTTGGTCTTTTACCTACTTACCGTACTTTCCAAAATCTCAAATCAAGAAAAGAGTAGTTCGCAAACACTTTTCCTGGAAAAAACTTCGTTACTCTCTTGCGTGAACAGATTGCAAAACAACTCCAACTTGGATGAGCTGTTTTGACAGAAACGGGTAATGTGGTAGTAAAACCTGACAAAAACAGGCAATATGACAATAAACCCCCTAGAGCACGAGAAACTGCACTTCATCTACCTGCAGGTTTAGAAAATAACGAATAACCCACGGGGGTTCTACGCTGCCACATTGCCCATTTCTGTCAAAAGAGGTTTGGCTAATTCACTGCCTTCCTGCGCGTTGGCAAAAATGACTAATTTGACGCAAAAATCTGTCATTTCTGACGAGTTTGGCGTAAAGCGACAGTTGTATATTTACGCGCACCTCATCTAGCTATAGTTTTGTTAACTAAATAATAACCCGCTGGGTTATAGAGAGTACTTTTTCGTCATTTTTGCCAACGTGACAGGTATAACTTATTTATGAGGTGGTAATGGTAGTTGTTTAGTGTATTAGCTGTACTCATATGCAACACACTCCAATATTTTACACCGTACTGCAATGCAGCGCTATGTTTACTGTTGCTATGTCTTGCAATACCCTTACTCAATCAAAAATGTAGGAGTTTGCGCAGCAAATCGGTCTAGTGTACGATTTTTTTGACTAGGGTCAAGTATACTCTACTAAAGTAAAGCGTCTTTCCTGCGGAAATGCTGAAAATTTCGCGTGTACAGACCCCCTATACTCAGGCTACTGGCAGAAAAACGTACACTAGGCCGATTTACCCTGTAATTTGAGCGTGAATATAGTTCATGACCCAAAACATGTACACGCAGAAGATGCCAGTGGGTTATACGGTTGTCGTTTAATTATTCCTCATACGATGTTAAGCGCCTGACCAACTAAAACTTAATCAACTCATAGAGAGTTTCTTAACTGCATCTTTTAAGAAGACCTAACCAAAACCATGTATGTATCTGTATTTGTGTTATAGGGTTTCGAGTCTATACATTTGATGTGTCAATTGTATCGTTTGAGTAAGGCTTAAACATGCTATAAGCTTGGAATTATTAAGAGTAGAGTAGGGTTCATCGATTGAAATACACTAGTGCAGGGTGTCGAGTGGTTGGTATGAAGTTCTATATTGTTGTAACTACAGATACCGTTAAAGTGCCAGATTGTGCCGCTAGCCGAAAAAACTCTAATAAGTCCTTTGGAGCGGCGACCATTCAGGTATGTTATATGGGTTATTCGGTTGAAGTGTTGTTGTGAGGTGAGCGCCGGACATTTGAGCTGAAAGCAAAAAGGACTCCAAGTGGAGTCCTTTTGGAAGTCAAAATGCCATCTACATGGCGCCCGGAGGCTAGTATGGGTCATTCCCCGTATTTTGACTCGCAGTAACATCTCGACTGGTATCAAGACGACGTCATCATAGCACGTTTTTGAAAGGGTGCAACTATGAAGTTGAAAGAACTCGGGAGCTACTCTATTGGTTTTGACCTTGGAACAGGTTCGGTTGGTTGGGCTGTGATAACCGAAGACGGAGAGCTGCCTTATTGGAAAGGACGTCCTGTTTGGGGAGCACGAACTTTCTCACCTGCTTCCACTGCAGAAGATACACGTCTCAAACGTAGTCAGCGCCGCCGTTATGTTCGTCGTCGCTGGCGGCTTGACTTGCTTCAGTCATTTTTTAGAGCTGAAATGGAGCGCCTCGACCCTGAGTTTTTTAATCGGCTTAACCAATCTCGTTTGCTTCCTAAAGAACGTGGTTTTCATTCGCCACTGTTTAACGGGACTGATTTTACTGAGCAGACATACTACGAGCGTTTTCCAAGTATGTCACATTTACGTGCTTGGCTTATGACAACATCTGAAAAGGCTGACCTGCGTTTCATCTATCTTGCCCTTCATAATATCGTAAAACATCGAGGTAATTTTATTCAGCAAGATAATCATCGCCTTAGTGCTGAGTATGTTGATCTTGATGGTGCCGTCCAAACGCTTGTACACGAGCTTCAGCAGTGTGCTGAATATATGGGTGCTGATGTTGAACTTGATGTACAAGCGTATGTTCAAGCTTTGTCTGATACCAGTATGAGTAGTAAGTCTCTTGTGGAAGCACTTAAAACGAATGTACGCGTTAAAGATGCGCCAATGAAAAGTTGTGAAGAATACCTAGCCAAGGCGATTGTCGGCTATAAGGCGGATTTTTCTGCAGTTTTGCTACTCCCTGACCTTGAGCATGAAAAAATTACGCTGCGTGATGATGAAAAGATTGATGAGTTGTTGCCGCTTATTCCTGAAGACGTGCAGCCATTATTTAATGCGGTATATGCGGTATTTAGTGCTCGTATTCTCAAGGGTATTTTGCGCATGAGTGATGGGTTAATAGATAATCCCATACTGAAGGGGATGGATGGAAAGACGATTTCTTTCTGTCGCGTGCGCGAGTTTGAGAAATATCATCGTGATTTACAGATATTAAAAAGCCTTGTTAAACAGTATTGTCCAGAAAAATATACTGCATTTTTCCGGGGAGCCACGTATCCTGGAACTACCTTGTATGATCGTGGTAAGGCAGAGGGTTATACTAAATATAACGAAGTGCGCAAGTCTGCCTACGATGACTTTAAGAACGATGTTATAAAACTTCTTAAAAGCAGTGACGCTATAACAGATGAACGCTATCGTGCGATGGTGGATGAGTTTGAGGAGCGTACGTTCCTTCGTCGTCAGAAAACAAGTGATAACGGAAGTATTCCTTATCAGCTGCACCTAGAAGAGTTTCGAGCAATTCTTGCTAATCAAGGCAAACATTATCCTTTCCTTTTAAACGAGATGACAAAACTTGAGTCGCTTGTTACTTTTAGGATTCCTTACTATGTTGGACCGCTGCCTATAAAGGGTAAGGCCACACGTGATGCTCATGAGTCACGGTTTGCGTGGTCGGAGCGCCGTGAGGGTAAGGAACAAGTTCCTATTACGCCATGGAACTGGGATGAGGTTGTTGATAAAAACAAAGCTGCACAGGATTTTATCCGACGTATGACCAATGATTGTACGTATCTTGTTGGACAGCCGGTTTTGCCAAAGTCATCGTTACTCTATGAAGAGTATTGCGTGCTCAATGAGTTAAATGGTGCAACCTTTAGTGAGGATGGAGATAAGGCTCATCGATTTGAGTCATATAGTGATCGACAGGACATTATTAAGGAGCTCTTCAAGCAAAAGCGTACGGTTACCTATGCAATGGTTGAAGATTGGCTCAAGAGCAATAACCGTGTAAACCATGGCGTGCAGGTTAGGGGTGGGCAAGGTGATACAAAGTTTGAGAGTAGCTTGAATTCATATCGCTTCTTTTGCAAGGATGTTTTTAAAGCTAAAGAGCTCGATGAAAATCTGTATGAGATGGTTGAAGAGATTATCTTGTGGAGTACGCTTTTTGAGGATCGTAAGATTCTCAAAGAGGAACTTGAACGAAAGTATGGCGATTATCTGAATGCCGAGCAGATAAAAACAATCTGTAAAAGGCGTTTTAGCGGCTGGGGTCGTTTATCGTATGAGTTTTTAGCAGGTATTAAAACCAAAACAGATAATGGTCCGATGTCGATTATTGATATCTTGCGTGAGGGCGATCCAAATGCGGCAGGGTCTTCGCGCCCAATGGTCATGATGGAAGTTTTGCATAATGAACATTTTGGCTTTGAGCAGATAATTGAAGAGGCAAACCGTGAGTATCTATCTATAGGATCTACTGTCAAGATTGAAGACCTGCCTGGCTCTCCCGCAATTCGTCGATCCGTCAATCAGGCAATGCGTATTATGGATGAGATTGTGGGTATGGTGGGGCATGCACCTAATCATGTTTTTGTTGAAGTTACGCGTAGTGAAGATGAAAAGAAAAAGGGAAAACGAACAAGTAGCCGTTACGATGAGGTAAAGGCTGCAGTTGCTAAGCTTGGTAAAGAGTTTGCCGACGTGGAAAAAGAATTTAAGCTGTATGAGAAAGATAAAAAAGCATTTGATGATGAGCGACTGATGCTGTATTTCTTGCAGGGCGGCAAGTGCATGTATTCAGGCAAACCGCTTGACATCTATCGCCTGTCTGATTATCAAATTGATCACATTATTCCGCAGGCGTATATCAAGGACAATAGCTTGGATAATAAGGTTTTAGTCTTGTCGAGCGAAAACCAAAACAAGAGCAATCACTTGCTTGTTTCACGGGGTGTGCGGAACCGAATGAAGGATTACTGGAAAGCGCTTTATAATGCTGGCGCTATAAGTAAGAAAAAGTTTGATAATTTAATGCGGGATTCATTAAGTGCTGCAAAGGTAAAAGGTTTTATTGCTCGTCAATTGGTTGAAACAAGTCAGAGCGTTAAGCTGTTGCAAATGATGATTTCAGCAAGTTATCAGAATACACGTGTGATTCCTATTCGTGCGAGCCTGTCAAGTGACCTAAAGAAAGCGAAACATTACTATAAGTGTCGGGACATCAACGATTTCCATCATGCTCACGATGCTTTAATTGCCGCGGAGTTGGGAAGGTTCCTTGTTACTTTTCATGGGGAAGCATTTGACAATAGCGTGGCATATGCAAAGAAATTGAAGTCAAGAATAGAAAAGTGGCTGGAGGACGAGAATCGCAAAGGTAATAAGCCTGGTTCAAACAGTTATTTCATCGATAGATTTGTCAACGATAAGCATATAGAGATTAATGCTACAACTGGTGAGGTTTGGCAATCTGAGTTTGAGTGTGAGCGAATCCGTCGGTATTTAAACTATAAGCAGGTATTTCTGACGCGAATGCCCATGATTGATCATGGGGCTTTTTGGGATGAGACAATCTATTCTCCTCGGGGTCCAAAGAAGAAATTGTCGCTTAGTCTAAAGAATGATCTCAGCACGAATTACTATGGTGGATACAGTGGGGAACAGTATGCCTATTTTTATTGTTATGAGGCGTTGGATAAAAAAGGTGTAAAAAAGATTATTTATGCTGGAGTAACTGCACGTGATGCACAGGCACAGCATCTTACAATTGAAGATATAGCAGCGAGAGATTGCGAAAGCCTATCTGATAAGGGGGCACCGTATATGTTTATCAGAGTATTGCGGGAAAAAATATATAAGAAGCAACTTTGTGAAATAAACGGTGAAGCCTTTTTAGTGACAGGAGAAGACGAGGCTAGATGTGCTATACCGCCAGCGTTTAATCAAAATGACGTTGATGTGGTGCAGAGGATGCTTGACGAAAAAGCCAAGAGTAAGCCAACTGAGAAAGAGTTTGATAGAGTGTATGCAACTTTATGTAAGTTAATTATACGCAATAATAAAAGACTGCAAAAAGCTATTAAACTGCAAGAGCGTTCAGATTTATTCTATAGTTTAAGCTACAAAGATAAAAAAGACGTCATTAAAGCATTATTATCACTCATAAACGCAAGGAAAAAGGCAGTTGATTTAACATTAATTAAAGGCGCTGCTAATTGTGGAGAGCTAACAGTGGCGTTCTCAAAAGAAATGAATACTCCACATAACTTTGCATTTATCGATCAATCGGTTACTGGTATGTATGAAAGGAAGACCTACATTGACGAGCTTTAGGACTATTCTTATAGAAAGTCCTTGTCGGCTGAGCTATAAGAGCGGATATATGGTGGTTCATAAAGAGGATGAAACTGCAAAGATTCATCTCTCCGAGATTTCAAGCATTGTTTTGCATACGATGCAGGCTAACATCGGTGCTTACCTTCTGTCTGAGCTCGCCAAACAAAAGATTTCACTCGTCATTACTAATGAACGACATAATCCTGTTGGTCAATATCTTCCCATCTATGGAGCCCACAATACGAGTAAGCGGATAACTGAGCAATTGAATTGGGGAGAACCTATTAAAAAACGCGTCTGGCAACGTGTTATAAGGGAGAAAATCAAGCAACAGGGAAACTTGTTGCTTGATAGGGGAGCTGAGGAGGCTCATCTTCTATTAAAAACGGTAGATGAGGTTCGTTCTGGTGATTCAACAAATCGTGAAGCGCATGCCGCTCGCGTTTACTTTGCTGCATTGTTTGGCTCAGATTTTAATCGAGATATTGCATGTCCAACTAATTTTGCACTCAACTACGGTTATGCAATTTTGCTATCAATGTTAAATCGAGAAATTGTTGCACGTGGGTATCTAACACAGAAGGGCATCTGTCACCGAAGTGAGTACAACGAGTTTAATTTTGCATGCGATTTAATGGAGCCGTTTCGTCCGATTGTTGATCGTATTGTTGATGATTGGGTTGCTGATTCTTTCGACAGCGATACAAAGCGCTTGCTGACAGATATACCAAATAAGCTTATAAGCTACCGAGGAGGGTCATATAGACTTTCCTCGGTGGTTGGTCTATTTGTTCAGGATTGTATTAACGCTCTTGCAAAACGAATCTCAGTTGATGAAATAGAGGGTTTTTCGGTCTAATGGAGCTTAGCTATAGGAATCGTTACATGAGGTTGTTGCTATTCTTTGATTTACCCATCAAGACACCAATACAACGAAAGCGCTACGCACAGTTCCGAAACTTTTTAATTAAAGATGGCTTTCTTATGGTTCAAAAGTCGGTATATGCGAAGCTTGCTATTAATGAGGCTTCCGTTGCAGGAATCGTTGCCCGCGTGAAGAAACATAAGCCTGAAGAGGGTTTGATTCAAGTCTTGCGGGTAACTGAGAAGCAGTTTGCTTGTATGGAGAGCATTGCTGGAAAACAGATTGAACATACTGAGATTGACAGTGATGAGAGTCTTTTAGTGCTATGAGATTGGTTTTTAGCTGTATAGAAACACCAATTGATTTGGTCGCTGGTGTACCACGTGTGCTTGAGGTTGAAAATCGGAAGCTGTTTTGTAGAGCATGTCGTTCGCTTAATCGGGGTGATATGGGCGAGACAGACTATGTAGGTGTCTGGGATGGGGAGCGTGAGCTTTCTCGTAAGACCACATTATGTGTTGTAAGTGACCCACTGCATCTTCCTTGGAAAGATTCTCGTCTTGATGGGCAGATATTTTCTACATTTGAAGGTTTAGTTTTTGAAGATGAAGAGACGAGACAAAGCATCGAGCAATCTATAAAAGATATTCAACAACAAATTGCAATTCGGAGCTTTCAGCTTACGGGCTCTTATCATTTTGCATTAGAATGGGACGTGATTAAGTTTCTTAAAACTTATTCGTATTCCGTGGATCAGATGACGGAAAATTCGTACCTTGACAGTTTGATATCGTTTCTTGATTTTGCACATGATATGAGGTTTAACGGGGTGCTTGTGTTTATTGGTCTTAAGAATTTTTTGAGTGCTGATGAACTCAAAAGTGTCTATGAGCGCATCTTTTTTCACCAGTTTTATGTTCTCTTGCTGGAACGTGAGCATGACGAAAGAAAATTTGCACCCGAGGTTAAAACTCATGTTAACCTGCAATTATTAGAAGAATAATGCTCTGTATGGTCAGGATGTTCGTCTCCTTGCAGTAGGAGAATTTGCTTCAATGGTTTTGGAGCAGTGACATCCTGACTGGTAGTCAAACTGATTTGTTCAGTCGTGCGTTTCAAGGACGGTTTTGGAGCAGTGACATCCTGACTGGTAGTCAAACTTCAAGGCTTGTGTGCTCATTAAAGGCACGTTTTGGAGCAGTGACATCCTGACTGGTAGTCAAACCCAACGCTCATGAGCACAAAAAAGTATCTCGTTTTGGAGCAGTGACATCCTGACTGGTAGTCAAACTGTTTGGGTGCATGAGGCAACAGAAACACGGTTTTGGAGCAGTGACATCCTGACTGGTAGTCAAACTGCGCGCTTAAAACTTCTCACTCGATGACGGTTTTGGAGCAGTGACATCCTGACTGGTAGTCAAACTTCGTTTTCATTGCTTTTGCTTTCTGTTGGTTTTGGAGCAGTGACATCCTGACTGGTAGTCAAACGAAAAGTTGCCGCGTGTGCTACGATTCCGCGTTTTGGAGCAGTGACATCCTGACTGGTAGTCAAACGAAAAGTTGCCGCGTGTGCTACGATTCCGCGTTTTGGAGCAGTGACATCCTGACTGGTAGTCAAACTAATTGCTTTAGTAATTGCAGCCATTAGAGTTTTGGAGCAGTGACATCCTGACTGGTAGTCAAACAATATATCCTCAATATCGAGTCCGTGAAAAGTTTTGGAGCAGTGACATCCTGACTGGTAGTCAAACACGTACCGCCCGCAATTCTCAGCGCTTGCAGTTTTGGAGCAGTGACATCCTGACTGGTAGTCAAACCGCGCGGGTGGGGCTGCTCCCTCAGATGAAGTTTTGGAGCAGTGACATCCTGACTGGTAGTCAAACGCAAATTCATCGCTTGCACTTCCAAAATAAGTTTTGGAGCAGTGACATCCTGACTGGTAGTCAAACTCTGTTCAGTGTTGACTTTGCTGAGCTTGCAGTTTTGGAGCAGTGACATCCTGACTGGTAGTCAAACGTTTTAAGACCTGCAACAATCTCAGCACGAGTTTTGGAGCAGTGACATCCTGACTGGTAGTCAAACTACGTTCGTCTCAGCTTCGCTCGCATGTGGTTTTGGAGCAGTGACATCCTGACTGGTAGTCAAACCGCGCAACTCCTCTAAGCTCACGTTGTCTTGTTTTGGAGCAGTGACATCCTGACTGGTAGTCAAACCTCTCACCCCCTTACACATTTATGTGTTAGTTTTGGAGCAGTGACATCCTGACTGGTAGTCAAACCACACAAGAATGCGTACCCCTTGCCCCTGAGTTTTGGAGCAGTGACATCCTGACTGGTAGTCAAACAATGGTTGGAAGTGCCGCCGCGAGTTGTGCGTTTTGGAGCAGTGACATCCTGACTGGTAGTCAAACCCGCGCGGGTGGGGCTGCTCCCTCAATGAATGTTTTGGAGCAGTGACATCCTGACTGGTAGTCAAACTGACCCCAGTAGCCACTCCAGTTATATTTGTTTTGGAGCAGTGACATCCTGACTGGTAGTCAAACTACGGGAGCGGTAGGCATTATGGCGCTTGAGTTTTGGAGCAGTGACATCCTGACTGGTAGTCAAACTTGTTCATCAGCAGCGCGTTGACCTTCTGCGTTTTGGAGCAGTGACATCCTGACTGGTAGTCAAACATCAAGGGATAAATCAAGCATTTCGTATTCGTTTTGGAGCAGTGACATCCTGACTGGTAGTCAAACTACCGAGGCTGACCAGTCTCTAATCACCCGGTTTTGGAGCAGTGACATCCTGACTGGTAGTCAAACTGCTCAGTTATCTATTGTCACCACCATTCAGTTTTGGAGCAGTGACATCCTGACTGGTAGTCAAACCCCCAACAAGTCCGGCTTTTCGCATCTGAGGTTTTGGAGCAGTGACATCCTGACTGGTAGTCAAACCATCGAAATATAGATGACCAGTTGGCAAGGTTTTGGAGCAGTGACATCCTGACTGGTAGTCAAACCATTGGGAGGGAGATTTAGTCGTGGGTACGGTTTTGGAGCAGTGACATCCTGACTGGTAGTCAAACGCTCAAACGTGGACATACGGGCAAGTAGGGTTTTGGAGCAGTGACATCCTGACTGGTAGTCAAACTATTGCTTGCAACAATGTGTGCCGGACGTAGTTTTGGAGCAGTGACATCCTGACTGGTAGTCAAACTACCGAGGCTGACCAGTCTCTAATCACCCGGTTTTGGAGCAGTGACATCCTGACTGGTAGTCAAACCCCCAACAAGTCCGGCTTTTCGCATCTGAGGTTTTGGAGCAGTGACATCCTGACTGGTAGTCAAACTCTTTTTCTACGGGAAATATAATCCTCTAGTTTTGGAGCAGTGACATCCTGACTGGTAGTCAAACCGGTAGGAGCCATCACGCACAACAAAACAAGTTTTGGAGCAGTGACATCCTGACTGGTAGTCAAACTGTTTTCTCTGCTGAACGAACTATCTCTTTGTTTTGGAGCAGTGACATCCTGACTGGTAGTCAAACTGTTAAAGACTTACCAGCTCGTGAGATTGGGTTTTGGAGCAGTGACATCCTGACTGGTAGTCAAACTGACCGTATTGCCTTGCTCAAGCTCAATATGTTTTGGAGCAGTGACATCCTGACTGGTAGTCAAACTGCAGGTAAGAGACAGAGCCAGCGTATGGGTTTTGGAGCAGTGACATCCTGACTGGTAGTCAAACCAACAAAGCCATCATAGTCGTTAAATAGCTGTTTTGGAGCAGTGACATCCTGACTGGTAGTCAAACTTTGATAAAGACCCACATTCGAGCTTATGTCCAGACGAAGTGTTATATTTGCTCAAACCAGCAGAGGTGGGGAAAAATTAGAAAGGTTTGTCCCATGAAAAAGAATCAGAACACCTGCGCACACACCAACAATACCTACACGCTCACAAGGCGCAATGCGTGCTTTTTGGTAGCAGTAGCAGGACTTGGTTTAGCTGGTTGCACACCAAAGAAAAAGAACATAGACGCAGGTAGTGCTGGGAGCTCCACAAAGCCATCGGCAAGCTCAAAAGCAAGTGCCACCCAAACTGTCGGCATACTGGTTCGAGCTGAGGGCTGGGGCGTGGGCGACCCAGTGTTTCTCTTTGGCATTTCAAGCCAAGAGAAAGAAGTAGCTGAGCTGAAAGTCACTCCAAACAAGTTGGTAGGGACAGAGCTTACAGAAGGTGAGTACACTATCACGGTAAAAGGTGATATGCCACTTTCTCAGGATAAGAAAACCACCTGGATGCTTCCAGAACCGGTGAAGTTCACGCTCAAGGGCGGGGTATATTCGCTCACTCTCTCACTTGAAAAGGTAGACCTCACGAGCGAAGAGTCAGTAGCTACAGCTCTTGAAAAGGTACCTGAGAATAAGCGCGCAGAGCTAACTAAGAGCCTCAACAAAACGGCAAAAAAGTCTGATGCGGGAACACAAGCAGTAAGCAAAGGCTCAGAGGCTGCAAAAGACAAGCCACAAGTAAAGTCTGAGCCGCCCACAACCAGCACCAGCTCTCAAGCCTCTACCCCTGAGCCAAATCCTGGTACTAAGCCTGGCAAGCAAGAAGGTGGAGCTAAGCCGCAGCATAGCCATACATGGAAGACGGTGTATAAGGAAGAGACCTATCAATCCGGTACTGATGAGGTATGGGTAGCAAATATCCGCTACGTTGACCATATTCAGTATCGTTGTAATACCTGCGGTGCCATTTTTGATAGTGTTGCTGCTGTTAATGCACACCAAGACGCAACCATTGACTGGGAAGCACGTACAGGTCATGGCGGCTACACGCAAACCGGCTATACCGAAAAGATTGATGAAGGTCACTTTGAGACAAAGCCTGTGTATGCAACTCGTCAAGTAAAAGATTACGAAGTCTGCACCGGTTGTGGAGCTAGGCGCTAATACTGCTCACGTATGCATAAGACCCGAGGAGGCACATCATGTTCGCTCTTTTTACTGTATTGTTTATAGGCTTGTATTGGTGTTTGTTCAAGGCCATCCGTATCGCCTTTAACACGGTAATCTGGGCGTTCTATTTCCTCGGTAAAGGTATTGCGTGGGCATATAAAACAATACGGCGCGCCCTCAAAAAACACCGTTTGCAGCGTGAGGTTGATGCAATACAACAGGAGCTAGGGCTTGAATAGACCAAGCCCTTTAGATGCATACGCCGAATACAACAAAGCTTGAGTGTATATACACTCAAGCTTTTTAATCCAAGAGTTAAAGCATACCTAGAGCCTATGACTCCATATGAAGCCCTGATACAAATACGATAAGAGTTCTATCACTCATTCCAGCTCGAATATTTGAGCAGGTAACGAGTATAAGTATGCGCTCAGCACGATTGATTAAATCGTCTGCATGAGGCGCGAGAGCATCAGCATCTTTTTTAAGAGCATTCAGTACTGGTTGTAAGGTAGGCTCTGCCCTCAGTGTTTGTACCGGCTCATAATACATATCAACCCTCATGGCCATCACCGGATAAAAGCTCGCCATACCTTCTCGTGTTTCTAATAGAGCGCTTTTTAGTTTGTCGAAGCGCTCTTGCTGATAGGCATCTGCAAGAGCTGAAAAGACATAATCGGTATATCCGATATGGTGACCATAGACCATCAAGGCTCTATCATCTGCTCTCATACCCCGCGCTACATATGGACAGCCTAAAGGGGATGGATTGCGCCAAAAATCGTGATGCAAATAAAAGCCATCCGCATCACTATCGCGCTGGGCAACTACCGGATAGTCAATTGAGGTGCCTGATACCGTAAGCCAAGCGGCAATATCGCTATTTTGTTGCTCTAGGCTATCCCAATCGCGACCTGGTTTAGAAGATACTTGAGAAAGGCCGCTGTAGGACGCTTGCGTGCTCATATACGGCCACAAAAGGGATGTGGCTAGAGTCAGTGCCAAAGTTATAACAAAGACCATACATAAGCTTAGAAAGCGTCGTTTTGTGGCTGGGCGCATATAAAAGCTCCTAACTCGTGAATGCGCCTCACGTGTGCGTAAGTACACACGTGAGGTGCCAGATAGCTAAAGCGTGCCTATTCAGCAAATGCATTGCCTCTATGTAAGGTGTTTCTTGCGCGTATGGATAAGCACCGAGGCTACCCCTGTTGCAATACTTGTTATTACAAGAGCCGCAAGAGGAAGTGCGTCTCCGGTTTGCTCTAACGCTTTATCACGTACCTGAACAGTTTGTCCCATATCGTGTATGTCTTTGTGTTCAGCTACTATGCGTACACGCTCACGCTCTTTGCCGCTCTCGTCTTGGTCGCTAACCTTGATAGACATTTCCTCGAAGGCTACGAGGTCGTGTCCGTTGAGGTTTGTCGTATCGATGCTAAAGATAACCTTGGCAGCTCCATCTACCTTCTCAGGGGTGAAGGTAGTGGTGGATACCATTTCATGTCCGTCTTTATCAAGAAGCGCTTTACCGGTGGCTTTGTCCATAATGGTACCGGTAATGGTGTGCTCAATGCCTACTTCAAGTCCTGTGTATGAAACCTCATCAACGAGCTCGGTTTTCTCACCCGGACGAACGGTTTTCTTGCCGTCTTTGTCTGTGAAGCTTGTCCCAATTTCACGCGTTGCCTCTTTAGGGGTCTGGGCTACCTCATCCTCATCATGGTCTTCAAGGCCTGGCTCGTCCCCACCATTGCGATACAGGTCAAGCTGTGCTTGGTTTTCAAGGACGATACCCGCACGATAGGCATCTGTTACCTGCATATGAATGATAGCGGGACGAAGAACAACGCCATCCTTTGTACCATTTGCTTGAGCGAGCGCATCCGCATCTTCAATGTCATCGTGTTGTGCTTTCAGATTCTCACGCTCCCATGCGCCAACGCGCGTTGTAAAGCCTGCTTCAACTCGACCAAACTCAAAACGAATGGCAACAACCTTTTCATCTGCTCGAAGCCCTAAGGCATCGAGCTTGAGCTCACGCGCACGTGTAGCATCCACACCATCAGCTAATAGCTGCCAGTTGGTGTAATCAAGTGCGCGCCCATCTGAACCAAGTTTTACTTTGTTTGCCTCGTGGGCCAGCCACGGGTTTATGTGTCCATCGTTTAGGGTCTCATTAGCAGGAGTTGCACGAGGTGCATCCATGTTGGTTTTGACCCAGACGTTAAGTTTGCCGTTAAAGTCTTTTGAGGCTTGCGGGGTGGTGATACTGGTAAGGGTAGCGAGCCCCGCCTCAGCGGCGCGCAGGTTATCGGTCACGCTAAACTCATCTACCCAGGTGTTTGAAGTATTTCTAAAGTCAAGCGTATAGCTATAATCCCCGGTATCAGATACCTTAGTTTTTGCTGTGTTGTTGTTATCTCCATTGGCTTCTGTATAGGGGTGTATGGGGTCTGCAATTTCTTGTCGCTTATCAAGGGTGCCCGTGATTGAGATTGGCGTGTCATACATAACAACACGCTGAACCTCACCGGTGTCTTTGACCTCGAAGCTAACCTGTGTTGCCTCATCATAGCTTTTAGGGGTCAGACGCTCGACAAGGGTATAAACACCTTGGGGAAGCGCGTTTATGCGGTGGTCTTCTTTGGTGGATGTCCAAGACTCAATGAGCTTGCCCTTCTCATCCAAAACCTCGAGCTTTGCGCCTACAAGCGCCTCTTCGTTTGCAATATCGCGCTTGGAGAAATCAAGCTTGGTATAGTCGTTTTCTGCGGTGATGGTATGTATGGCTTTACCTTCCGTCATGCCCTCTTCATCAACCGTGACATAGTGAATACGTGGGTCTAGGACGTAGCCAGGACGCGTTGAGAGCTCTGTGATGCGGTAAGAGCTTGGAGCCAAGCGCTTATACGAGATGAAACCGTTCTTGTCCGTTGTCTTTTCAACCACAGACGTACCAGATGTAAGAAGAACAGGGACTTGTTCTAGCTTGCCTTTGGAAAGGGTTGCAAAGGTAGCGCGCGTGTCGTCAAGCGTGATGGTATCAATCACCTTGTTATCAGCGAGAAGCTTATAGTCTCCGCGCGTGAGCGCTGTGGCGGTATAGACATCATCTTGCTCGTTGTAGTGAAGTACTCGGCGCGCACCTTTAATAGGCGAATCTACAACCTTAACATCCATACCAAAGAGGTGACGTGCGAGGTCCAAGCTATAGCTATGTCCGGCTAACACACTGAGTGTGTCAGTTTTGAGTGAGAGTGCGTGGCCCTCTCGCGTAGCGAAAACCTTATAGGTACCTGGAGCAAGTATTTGCTCGGTCTCGCCAACCTCATAGCTTGTACCTTTTTCGTCCTGAAGTGTTAGGCGTATATCTTGGTTCAGCGCAACCGGTGCAAGTGTTGCGGTGTCTATTACGCGGGAAAGTTCGAGCTTTTGTGCGTGGTCTGCGCGAATAGCGAACGTGCCCGCGTCTTCTGGATGAATACCTATCTCATCGCTTGCGCTCCAAAGCCCAAATGAAACACCAGATAGGGTATCGGTCGTGTCTTTAACGAGCTTTTTAATCTTGGTTTCACTTGGGGTATTGGTCGCATCAACTGAGGTTGTAACTAGCTTGGTGGTTTGGTCTTTATAAGACAGACTTACATCAATTGGTGTAGTCTTGAGTACATAGCCGCTCGGTGCCTTAGTTTCTTTTAGCTGATAGTGAGCGTAACCGCTACCTAAGGGGAGCTCTTTTGAGGTAGCGCGGCCTTGTTTGTTAGTTATCAGGTGGTCGAGGATTTGTCCTTGAACGGCCTCTACCGTGCCATCTGGGCGCTTAATGGCCTCAGCTGCCACAACATCAAACTCAGCGCCTGTGAGCGCATTGCGCGTTTCGCTATCGAGTTTTGTGAGCTCAATTGTTCCCTTAGCAGCGTGGTCTTTTATTTTTACCATTATTAAGGGCTTTATAGCGTCCTCACGAGATGCAACTGTAAAGGTGGCCGGCTCGGTGTTCAAAAGATAGGGCTTTACAGCAGCTACCTCTTCAACTGTGTAGGTACCAGAGCCTAGGCGCTCAGGGAGTGTTACCATGCCCGACTCGTCCGTCACAAAAGTATCGAGTTTTTTAGTATTGGGATAGTGGTTGGTTTGTACTACATAGCTACCGTCTTCGCGTTTGACCTTAAACGCAAAGCCAGCGAGCGCCACGGTATTACCACTTTCAGCGTCTACCTTTACGATTTGAATACGAGAGGAAAGTGGCGCGTCATCGCGGATATATTGCAGAAGTGCTCCGTCTACTTGTTCGGCTGCACTAATTGTCCAATCAGCTACCTTTTTATAACCAGCAGGAACGGTGGAGGCAACTTCGCGGACCGTGTATCCATGCTCATCATAAGGGAGCGCGCCTTGAATGCGCTCATTGCGCATCCCCGCTCCATACCAGGGTTTATCAGTAGTACGCGTGGTGGCAAAGCCGTTTTTGTTGGTTGTGATGGTTGCTACCGTCTTGTTGGTGGTGTTTGAGATAATCTCAAAGCTTACACCTTGAGCTGGCGTTGCTGCGCCGTCGTAGTCGTCCTTTTGCTCAAGGACCCCTTTGAACTTTGCAATTTCAATATCAAAGGCTTTGACATCCTCACGGAAATCGTCTTCAGGTTCGAGTTCAAAGATACCCGCATCGTTTAGCTGCGTATTTTTAACAACAAACTCATGTATAGCCGTATCGAGTTTATAGCCTTTGGGAGCCTTAGTCTCAGTAATACGTATCTTTCCGAGCGGCAAATCCTGAATAACAAGATTACCCTTGTCGTTGGTGATGCCGGTATGAGTCTCACCATTTGCATCAATAACGGTATACTCAGCCCCTGCAAGCGTTGCACCGGGCTGTGCCATTCCAAGTGTTGCTGAGTCTTTTTTGCGAATTGAGAGTAAAACATGACCCGGGTCATCTACCAGCTCTTCTGCGGCGCTCGTTTGTTTTGCTGTAAAGTAGTGCTTCTCTGGATTAAGTTTGAAGCCTTTGGGTGCTTTGGTCTCAATCGCATAGTAATCAATGTTGGGTAGTAGCTTATAGCTAGCGCTACCATCTGAGCCGGTCACGATATGAGCGACCTTCTCGTTACTAGAAGCACGATAGATGTCATACTCTGCCCCTGCAAGCGAGTACTCGCTATTGCCTGCGGTAAACGAAGCCTTGGCTGAGACCTTAGAAAACTTTACCGATACCTCGACCTTTTTATTGGCGGTCAAAAGCGCCTGATAGGGTTTGACCCCGTGCTCATTAGTGGTGTTATTAAGCCAAAGCTGAGCTGTCCCTGCCTCAAGTCCACCGCCACCTGCCTCTTTATAGGCAAGTCCTGCTTGATAGAGCTGCCATGCAGCTTGTTTCACCTCGGCGCGCGGGTTTTTCTCCCAGCGCTCACGCGCATAGCGGTTTCCGTGATAGGTTTCGGTGTTTCCGCTAAAGGTTAATACGTCTGGTCTCTGGGTATCGATAGCTAACCACACCGCCAAAGCAGTTGCTACCTCTGAGAGCTCAGCGTTAAGTCCTGCTACTGAGGTGACAATTTTGCCATCGTAGCCGTGATAGAGCACATAATCGAGCTCAGGAATACCAAGGTTTCCATAAAAGTCGAGCTTCTGACCTACTTGAGGACCTTTGAGATAGCCCTGTGCACAATAAGAAACGCCTTTATCTGTGCGGAAAAATGCACTGGCATCAGAGCTGGAATAGGGGTTATGGATATGGTCGACTACGCTAATTTGTTTGCTCTCGGCAAAAGCGAGCTTTGGAGTGATACTTGAGAGAAGCGTTGATGTGGCCAAAATAAAGCTCAGAGCGATTATCAGGCTTTTATAGAAAAAGCCTAACAAGCGCTGTTGTGCGCGCAAGGTGCTAGGTAGTGGCACTTTCATCTGGTTTTCCTTTCTTTTGGGTAGATGGGTGTTCGTCTGCGTGTTGGGATAGTTTGAGGGCGGGGTACTCACGTATGATTTCTGGGTATGTTTGAGGTCGTGGATAGCGTTTGCGTGAGCTCAAGCGTGTGGATGCAAGCTTTGCGAGCATCCCCTCTAGGTGTATACGAGTTGGTGCGCGTGCACGCGCTGTTGAGCGTTTATTTGTAAGAACAGAAATCATGTACAAACTCCTTATCGATTGGGCCTCAGGTGTTGGGTGTGGGTGCGTGCTCGCGTGCGCGTGCGTCTATGTGTTTCATGCGCAAGAGCGCGAGCGGCTGCTCGCGCGGTATGTCCACTATCACGCAGACGCGCGCGTGTTGGCGGGTCTCGCTTTTTGCCTCTTGCAAGAAGTCTTGTTTTGCGTATAATTTGGTTCATCGGAACACCTTGTAATATCTTTCGCGATAAGAGCGCCGGATCCCTTGCAAGTTGTTCCGTTTGTTGTTTATCCCAGAAAAGAACAGCGTGAGCTGCAAGAGCGCGTTTGATATAGCTTTCTAAGTTACTTTATTTATAGTAAATTTATATGATTCGATTATTTTGATTTTGCCTCTGTGCTCCAAGCGACGCGTTTTCAGTGTATTTCGGAATATCAGATAACAATACGGAAAGCCGCGAGAATGCCGGAGCGGAGATACAGGGGTCTAGCGTCTTCTCAATACCCAGGGCAAATGACTTGCTAACGAGCTTATGGATATGCCTCAGGTCGAGGAGTGTCTCAAACTATTACGCTTTTGACCCACTCGACGAACGTTTCATAACTTACCAACCCATCAGCAACACCCAGCATAATCTTGAGGAAAGTTGTATGGTCAGGTCTAAAATTAATGCCGCACATCCTGAGATAAGCACCAAGCAGGGCAGCGCCCGCTCTCTTGTTGCCATCGATAAATGGGTGATTAGATATGATGCCAAAAACGTATCAACATGTTTTATCGATGACACTTGGGTACATATCTGTACCGCCAAAAGTTTGGAACGATTGCGCCAGTGCCGAGTCAAGAAGTCCTTCGTCGCGCAAGCCATCAAGTCCGCCAAATCGTTTGATTATCTCTGTATGGATGGCGAGGCTTTTTCCTTAGAGTAGGACAGGACGTTCATTTAGCGAGCTCTTTGAACACATCAGCATATTCGTCCATGAAATTCACAGCCACGTCTATGGCATTGTCGATTTTCTGAGCTGGCTGGATGACAACCCAAGGTTTGTTATTTTTCAAGATGGTGACTGACCTACCGGTTCTGTTTACCTCTGCCGTCACGCGTGAGAAGTTGTTTTTTGCCTCTGCGAGTCCCATCGTCAATACTGCCATTTTGACCTCCTATATAATAGCTAGAATTATAGCTATTATATAGGTCTGTTTTAATTGGCTGTTGAGAGATATAAAACACGTGTCCATACCGTTTGCCGTTTCATTTAACCCTAACAATAGTACGTTAGCGATTAGCAGAATACGCTCCATGGTCAAGATCGAAATATGGATTAGCTCCTGTATGTACTGCTGTGATAGGTATGGTGCATTGTCAATGAAGAGAGCGTATACGAGAATCGCTGGGTATCTGACTGTATCGATGAGTCCTACGACATTTTGAAAAAGAATACTAGGCTTTCTAGCAAAAGTTTGCTGCAGGTACGCGGCGGGTTACAGATTATGAAGAGCGCTCAGTCTGTGGTGCTTGTCGATAACGACGTGCTTCAGAGTACGGATTAGCATTTACTGGCTGCTAAATGCTAATTTTAAGCTTTTACTATGAGTGCTTGGCTGTGGAAATTAAAGATGAATGTTGATTTCTTAGATGTACAAATAGCTATGGGCAAATACGGGCAAGATTGTATTATAACTAATCAATAGAGGAGAGGAGTGACATGGTAAATTCAATAGATATTGCAGCATTTATTTTAGAGCAGACTGGTAGTATGACCACCATGAAGCTCCAAAAGTTAGTGTTTTACACTCAAGCATACTATCTTGTTAAACATGGAAAACCACTGTTTGAAGATGAGATTCAGGCCTGGGTCAATGGTCCGGTCTCGCCGAATCTTTATCGTCATCACGCTGGAAAGTATATGATTTGTAAAGCTCAGCTTGAGGAGTCTGTAGTGCTTAACAAACTTTCTTGCTCTGAGCAAGAAACAGCGCGCTTCGTCATTGCGAAACTTGGTGAATTCTCTGGTGAAGAACTACGGGAGCTGAGTCATAGCGAAGCCCCATGGGTTAACGCGCGGGAAGGGCTGCTGGAGGACGAACGAGGGAATCGAGTAATTACAGTTGATGCAATTTTGAATTTCTACAGTTCAAAAACATGCTCTAATCCTATTTTTTCTTAGTCTTCAAGTGGGAATTTCTAAGCAGCGTATTAAGAAGGTCGGCCGCCAGATTGCTGCTGACCTTCTTAATGAAGATGAATTGGTAGAAGCATACAAGTTAGTTGGTGAGTGGCGAGCTGCACATATTCAGCCACTTCATGAGTCTTTAGCTATGCTTGAAAGATTATGTAACCATGACCCTTCCACTATTCTTGTAAGTCGATTGAAGCGTATAGACACTATTATTAGAAAACTAAAAAGAGATGATTATCATTTTGAATTATCTACATTAAATGATATAGCGGGCTGTCGTTTGATTGTTTCTGATAATAATAAGGCACAATCCATTGCCATGCAGCTTATGAAAACTAAGTATTTCTATAAACAAATAGATTATATATCTAAACCTAAAGATTCTGGTTATAGAGGAATTCATATCATTTGCAGGCACGATAGTCCAGATTATGGATATGAAGGATTAAGAGTTGAGGTTCAAATCCGTTCACGTTTACAGCATTACTGGGCAACAGCAGTTGAGACCTATGATTTAATTTCTGAAGCAAATCTTAAATTTGGCTCAGGATCTACTGATCAAAAGCGTTATTTTCAGCTTAGCTCTGAACTTATAAATAATAGTATTGAGAATGAAAGTGTAGCTCGCAATGAGCTGCGCATGCTCGATAAACAGCTTCAGGTTTTAGATAAACTTGGAGCAGCAGTAAATTCTATGTATGTTATGTATGATGCTAGAAAGCAGATATCGCGTACTGATAGTTGTTTGATAAGTGTGGACTTAGATGAACAACTGATAAAGCTAGACATTTATGATTCTGAAAATGAGATACGCGCTGCCTCAAAATATACCGAGCTTGAGGGAGACCAAACTAATAAAATCTATCTTATGGCAAGAGCAGGCTCTCTCAATGACCTTTGTCTTGCTTACCCCAACTACTACTCTAATATCTCAGAATTTGTTAGCCTGTTAAAAGGGATTCTTTTGTAATTGAGTTTGAAATGATGGTCTTGGGCGTATATGCGCTCACGTTGACACTTTTTGTGAGCAAGAGTGCTAATCACTGTTTCCGAGGTATTTCCCTATTCGAGCAGGCACACATGTGTTGGCGGTGCGCGAACAATATCGCTTGCAGCCAGTCTTGTTTTGCATATAATTTGGTTCATCGGAACACCTTGTTACATCTTTCGCGATTAGAGCGCCGGATCCCTTGCAAGCTGTTCCGTTTGTCGTTTATCTGCGTATAAAACCTCGCTTCAGCGTATCCATGCAAAGTACTACCTAATATGGTCATGGCTATAGACACTCAAAACATGATTCGATTTTTGATTCTTGCCTATAGCGAAGTCGGAGAGAAACGACTTTAAGCTATGATTTATGGGATGCTACCTGGGAAAAGAGGGCGAATTCTTATATGCTTTCTGCCTATATCTTTGTCGTTGCCCTCGTGTTAAGTGCCGTGACATTTTGACTAGCATTTGACGCATTAATGTTAATGACTTCTCGCTGCTTAGCGTGCTCTAATTAGGGCATAATAAGTAACGCATTCGTACACTGTGATCTGAAAGGATCGATGCATTATGGCTACATTTTTAAAGAATACTGAGACTGGCGAGGTATTAATTTCTGCAGCTGAGGTTGTTGCTCCTGCTGGATATGAGGTTTTGGAGGCTGGTACTTCTGACGGTGCAACCGAGAAGCACGTACCCGCAATAGAAGTTCAGCGTGACGGCAACATTATTCATGTTGTTGTTGGCGAGGTTGAGCATCCTATGCTTGATGAGCACTTTATTCAGTGGGTTGCTCTTGAGGCTGATGGTCGCCTTGAGGTGCATTATCTCAAGCCGGGTCAAACCCCTGCCACCTTCTTTGCAGGCGGTGCTAAATCAGGTACCGTTTATGAGTATTGCAACCTTCATGGTCTGTGGAAGGCTACCTTTTAAGGATTAATCGCTCAAAAGGGATGGGGTCGCCTGTGCATGGGCGACCCTTTTTTGATTATTTGGAGTGACGATGAAGCTGGCTATAGCACAAATACATATGCACATTGGTGACATCGACGCCATCAGTGAGCGTATCGTTAAACAGGCACGCCTGGCGCACGAGCAAGGCGCAACTGTTTTATGCATTCCGGCTCCATTGTTCTCGGGCGTAGTTCCTGGCAGTTTGCTCGAATACGATAACTTTGAGCACCATCTGCTGCTGGCCTTTGAGGATATTGCTCACGAGCTTGAGCCTTTAGGTCTTGCATGCATTATTCCTGCTGCCCTTGCAATTGAGGGTGTACACATGCTGGAGCTCTTTCTGCTCAAGGAAGGTCGGGTTATTCCTCTTCGCTTAACAGCGCGTTTGCGTCGCGAAAACACCCCTATGGATTTGTGGGCGCCGCCTGTGTTTGACCTTGATGATGTTCGCGTAGCGCTTACCGTTGATGCCATTCATGATATTCATGAGATTCAACATGACGTTGACCTCATTATTCAATTTCAAATCAATCCTATGCGTCTTGAAGACCCACTGTCGATTGGCATTTCTGGTCTTTCAGACACAGAGCTTGTGCAGTTAGTTCAGGATGAACAATTGTGGCTTGCTCACGTAGCGCCCGTTGGGGCATATGATGATGTGCTTTATGCTGGTGGTAGTTTTATTTTGGATCATACGGGTGAACCCGTGGCAGTTGCTCAAAGCTGCAGG
Organism: Collinsella sp. zg1085; assembly: GCF_018889955.1. Lineage (GTDB taxonomy): Bacteria > Actinomycetota > Coriobacteriia > Coriobacteriales > Coriobacteriaceae > Collinsella. The sequence continues at coordinate 1,253,096 of NZ_CP076545.1, read as the reverse complement.
GAAGACCTTATTCTTCACGATATACAACCGGGTATTCCACAAGCATCTCATATACCTTATAAAACGCCTGAATGGATTCATGAAGAGCTTATTTGGGAAGGTTTGTGTCTGTCACTGCGAGAATCGGTAGATGCAGCGGGCTTTAGTCAAGTGGTTCTTCCATTGAAGGCGCAACTACCGCATGCCTTGCTTTTGGATATTGCTGTACAAGCCTTAGGGCCGCGCAAGGTGTCTGGCGTGTATTTCAAACCGCAGGGTATTCGGACAAAAACCGAACAAGCACGCGCTGAGCGCGAATTTGCAATTATTCAGCAGCTTGCCGCAGCGTACCATATCCAGCTTCATGTACTTGAGGGTGAGCCGCACAATCAAGAGGCATTGCAAGGCTTGAGTATGAAGCAGCAAGTTTTGATGCGGGAAGCGCATATGGCGCATGCTTTTGAACAATTTGCACGTCAAAGGCATATGTACATGCTTTCAGCGCTTACAAAAACGCATGCTGCGCTTATAGTAGAGGCAAGTGTTGACCCCGCATATATGGCACCGCTTGGAGATTTGTCGCTTGTTGAGTGCATGTATGTAGCTCAATATCGTGCGCATATGCGCCCAGTTGCTCCTGGCCGTATTGAGAGCGGCAAAAATATTGAGCAAATTACTAACGCACTTGTTCAGCGTGCCGTTCAGGTATATGGCACGAATGACAAAGAGTTAAAACGTATTGCGCGGCTTATGAAAGGCCTAGCACCTCAAGAGGTGCTAACAGTATTGCATAAACATATTGATGAGGGCAGCTCGCTTGATGAAGTGCTCAGCACGCCAGAAAGCTATGCAGAGGTGTCAATGCTCCTTCATCTGGTTGCGCGTGGTGAGGCAGTACGTGAGCGTTTACCCTTAACTCCGATGTTTTCAACCCGTCCTTTTTCTGAGCGGAGCTGGCCATTGCATCTGAACTGGGTAGATTTGGGACGCTCTGGAATGCCCGCCCGCCGTGCGCGTGATTTAGCAGAAGCAGAAAGCAAGCGTTTTGAAGAGCTTGGGAGTGATGCGGTAGAGCGTATGCAGCGCGAAGTTTTAGACCTTATGAGTAGCTTTTTTGGCATTTCACGTGATGAGTTGCAACAGATGAGTGAAGAAGCGGGTGCATGGGGAAGTCACGAGGACCGTGCACGCATGGAACAACAATTTCGCGATGCCTTGCGGCAGGGTCAGGAATCGCCCCAACGCGGTAGCGAGCAAGGTGTGCCAATGCCACATATGGGTATGGTTCCGTTTTTCTCGCTGAATTAGTGAGTTTTTGAAAAACCTTCTGAAAGCAACACCTCTATGCTATTATAGAACAAACGTTCGTAATATGTTGGAGGCAAGATGGTTATACTGGGCATTGATCCAGGTTTAGCACATACCGGTTGGGGCATTGTTGAGGAGCGCCTAGGCATGGTGCGTTGTCGCGCATATGGTTGCATTGAAACTGCTGCTCATAGTCCGCTTACAGTACGGCTTCGCCATATCGCTGATGACATCTCCCAGGTTGTTGAGCGTTATCACCCTGAAGAAGCGGCAATTGAGGGCATCTTTTTTGGCGTTAACACCAAGTCGGCCATTCCAACAGCTCATGCCCGCGGCGCCGCACTTGTCTCCTGTTCGCTGTGCGGGGTAGAGGTGGGCGAATATACGCCCATGCAGATTAAACAGGCGGTTGTTGGTACGGGCGCGGCCGATAAAAACCAAGTTATCTTTATGGTAAGAAACCTATTACAGCTCGACCACGACCCGCACCCCGACCATGCGGCAGATGCCTTGGCTTGTGCAATATGTCATGCGCATGTACGGCAGACCGCGCGAGTGAGTGAACGTATATAGTTGATAGGGGGTTTATATGATTTCAATGTTGAGCGGAATCTTAGTTGAGTCAAGTCCAAGTATGGCATTAGTAGATGTTGCGGGTGTAGGCTATGAACTGGGTATTTCTGCAACTACAGCTGCAGCGTTGCCTACTCTTCATGAGTCGTGTAGGCTCTTTTGCCGTATGGTGGTGCGTGAGGACGCAATCAATTTATACGGATTTTATAGCAAAGACGAGCGCACCATGTTTGACCGTCTTATTTCTGTTTCAAAAGTAGGACCGCGTTTAGCCTTGGCTATTCTTTCAAAATATAGTGTTCCGCAGCTGTTTCAAATTATCTTGTCGCAAGATGACGCGAGTATGTCGGCAGTGTCTGGCATTGGAAAAAAGACTGCACAGCGCCTTATACTAGAACTGAAGGGCGTACTGGCTCAAGATAATTTAAGCCAAGCATCAGCTCCTGTCTCTGGACAAGAATCGGTTAGCTTTGCGCTCAACTCAGACGCTCGCTCTGATGCACGTGCCGCTTTATTATCTATGGGATTTTTGCTGCAAGAGGCAGACCTTGCACTTGAGGGTGTTTCTGAGCAGCAGCGTGTTGAAGAGATGCTTACAACAGCCTTGAAGCGGCTGGGAATGGACGCATAATGTGGGAAGTTGATCAACATGAAGATTTGTGGGCCGATCAAAGCTCGCAGAAGCATGATAAAACCGAAGCGCGTCTCGTTGATGCTGAGCTTAGCCATGAAGATTTAGATGTTGAACGCACACTGCGTCCCCAGTTGCTTGATGATTACTGCGGGCAAGAGCACATAAAGCAAAGTTTGCGTATTCTTATTCAAGCCGCTCAAGACCGAAATGAAAGCCTAGACCACGTTATTTTTTCAGGCCCTCCGGGTTTGGGAAAAACAACCCTTGCGACGGTTGTTGCCCACGAGCTTGGTGCACAGATTAAAACAACGTCTGGTCCAGCTATTGAGCGAACGGGAGATCTTGCAGCAATTCTGACAAATTTACAAGCAGGTGATGTCCTTTTTATTGATGAGATTCATCGTTTGAATCGCTCCGTTGAAGAGGTGCTCTATCCTGCCATGGAAGACTTTGCGCTCGATATTGTGATTGGCAAAGGCCCTGCAGCTCGCTCTATACGTCTTGAGATTCCACATTTCACCTTAGTTGGAGCTACTACACGCTCTGGTATGCTCACCGGACCCCTGCGAGATCGTTTTGGTATTGCGTTTCGTCTCGATTATTACAATGTCTCAGATTTGGCTCAGATTGTTACGCGCTCCGCCTCTATTTTAGGGGTCATGATAGATGCTCAGGCAGCTCAAGAGATTGCATCTCGCTCACGCGGTACGCCGCGTCTTGCAAATCGCTTGCTTAAACGTGTGCGTGATTATGCGCAGGTACGTGGTAGTGGGCGTATAGAGCAAGGCATTACACAAGAGGCTCTAAGGTTTTTTGAGATTGATGAGCTTGGGCTTGACTGGATGGATAAACGTATTTTAGAAACGCTCTGCAAGACTTTCCGAGGCAAGGCTGTGGGACTTTCAACGTTAGCAAGTGCTGTAGGCGAAGACCCTTCAACGCTTGAAGACGTATATGAGCCGTATTTGTTACAGCAAGGTCTTATAATCCGCACGCCGCAAGGGCGTCTTGGAACCACAGCGGCGTTTTCGCATTTGGGTATAGAGCCTCTGAGCAGCTCGGTTTAGGAGTGTCAATCTATCAGATTGACACTGCGCGGTTATGCTACAAAAAATGACCCTCAGATGAGGGTCATTGTTGAGTACTGCATGAAGCAACAAGCTATACGTGAACCGCAGATATACTACTGAGCACAGAGCGAGACACCAAGCGCAGATAAGTTTCTAGGAGATTTTAACAACATTGATAGCTTGAGACTCACCGGGCTTTTTGCCAGGTCCTACCTCAAACTCAACGCGGTCGCCCTCTTCGAGTGACTTAAAGCCATCCATTTGGATTGCGCTAAAGTGCACAAACACATCGCCATGTGAACCATCAATGGGCTCATCTGGAGTGATAAAGCCAAAGCCTTTCTCGCGGAAGAACGATTTCTTGAGAGTACCGGTTGCCATACTGCTAACCCTTTCCTTCTGCCGCGCGGGGCGCGACGATTGTTTCCGCCGTTCACCGGCGTATTAGTTGACCATCTTACTCCTAGATAGCATGAAAACTATCGAGAATTGGCTCACATGCCTAATTTGAAACGGATAAACAGTTCTTTGAGCCCTCTGAGGTCTACATTGAACAAAATATGTTGCATATGCTTGTAGATGCTTGGTGTACATACTCATTATCAAGATAAATATATGCGTTTAGATTGGCGCGGCGCTACACTAGATAAACTGCAACATGTATTCAAGGAGGCCAGAAATGGCATGTACCACTATTCTTGTAGGTAAAGCAGCAAGTTATGACGGTTCAACGATAGTTGCCCGCAATGAGGATTCACCAAACGGTCAGTTTGAGCCTAAGCGCCTTGAGGTGGTACTCTCTCAAGACCAGCCGCGAACCTACACTTCGGTTGAGAGCCATCTATGCTTTGAGTTACCAGACAATCCGGTGTCGTATTCGTCGGTTCCTGATGCGCTACCTGGACACGGAATTTGGGCATCAGCTGGTTTTAACGAGCATAACGTTGGCATGAGCGCTACCGAGACTATTACCACCAATGAGCGAGTATTAGGTGCAGACCCACTCGTAGTCTATCAGCCAGCACAAGGAAAGCCCGAAGACGCCAATTATGTTCCTGAGGTGCCGGGTGGTCTTGGTGAGGAAGATTTTGTCAGCATCGTCTTGCCCTATGTAAACTCGGCACGCTCGGCTGTTTTGCGTTTGGGTTCATTGCTTGAACAGTATGGCACCTACGAATCTAATGCCATTGCTTTTTCGGATAGCAACGAGATTTGGTGGCTCGAAACCATCGGCGGGCATCACTGGATTGCTCGGCGTGTACCTGATGATGCGTATGTAACCATGCCTAATCAGCTCGGAATTGATTCGTTTAACCTCAATGATGCTGAGGGTGCGCAGCTTGAGCATATGGCAAGTGCAGATTTGCGTTCGTGGATGGAGTTGCACCACTTAAATCTTGCTCTCAACGGTGATGAGTCTGTGTTTAATCCACGTATAAGCTTTGGTTCAAAAAGTCCGAGCGACCATATCTATAACACGCCGCGTGCATGGTATATGCAGCGCACACTTAACCCATCGGATGCATGGGATGGTGCAGACGCGCGCTATACACCTGAGTCAGATGACATTCCTTGGTGTCGAGTGCCCGAGCAAAAAGTCACCATTGAAGATATAAAATTTGTCCTTTCGTCGCATTTTCAAGATACACCCTATGATTGTTATGGCTGGAAGGGAACGCGTGAGACGCGCTCGGCATATCGACCTATCGGTATTAACCGCAATTCACAGCTTGCCGTGCTGCAAATGCGTTCAGGTGATGAGCCAGGCGCAGCCGTGCAGTGGATGGCATTTGGCTCAAATATCTTTAACGCGCTTGTGCCTTTATATGCGCAGGTGAGCTGCTTTCCTGATTATTTCACCAATACAAGTGCTCGGGTGAGTACGGAGAGCTTTTACTGGGCAAATCGTTTGATTGCTGCGTTGGCAGATAGACACTATGGCGATTGCATACAAAAAATTGAGGCATATCAGCAAACGCTTACAGCTTTTGGACACCAGTGCATAGCGCGCTATGATCAGCTTTTAGCAGGACTGCCTCGCGTTCAAGCTCAGCCGCTCATGGAAGAGGCTAATCAGCTTATAGCAGAAAAGCTTAAAGAAGAAACGGATAAGCTATTGAGCACGGTGCTTTATATTGCTAGCTGTAAGATGATGTGCGGCTTTTCAATGAGTGATAATGAGCGTTCTGAATAAAGCATAGGCTGGGTTTCTGTGCCATAATGCATGACACGGTAGGTACTTATGGATAACAAAGGATAAGGTCAATGTCCAAATCGACATCCTCGCATACACGCCCTGTTTGGCCGCGCCGCGCTGTTGTGACAGCAGGTATGCCTTATGGCAACAAGGCTCTCCATTTTGGACATGTGGGCGGCGTTTTTGTTCCAGCGGACTTTTTTGCACGCTTCTTGCGCGATCGCTTGGGCAAGGAGCAGGTACTGTTTGTCTCTGGCACTGATTGCTACGGTTCTCCCATTATGGAAGGCTATCGAAAAAAGCAAGAACAGGAACACTATGCAGGCAGTCTTGCCGATTATGTTCAGGCATTTCATGATGAGCAAGCGCAAACGCTTGCAGATTTTGAGGTAGCGCTTGATATATATGCAGGCAGCGCGCTTGAACCCGCTGCTGCTATTCATCAGCAGGTTAGTACCGAGGTCATTGAGCAGCTGCACCGCCAAGGACATATGGCAAAGCGTTCAACTTTGCAGTTTTATGACCCGCAAGCGAAGCAGTTTTTGAATGGGCGTCAGGTATTGGGACATTGTCCTATTGCGGGGTGCAAGTCTGAAAAGGCCTATGCCGATGAGTGCGACCTAGGACATCAGTTTGAGCCTCAAGAGCTTATTGCTCCTAAAAGCGCACTAACTGGTTGTGTGCCTGAACTCTTGCCGGTTGATAATTTGTATTTTGATTTGCCCAAGTACCGTGACTTTTTGCGCGAGCACGTAAAACAGCTGGAAGCTGATGGCACAACCCGCTCGGTTGTGTCGAAAACAATGGCAGAGTGGTTACTGTCTCCTCAAATTCATATTCAAACACGTTTTCGCGAAGCCTATGATGTCATAGCGTCCAAACTTCCCAAACATGAACTCCAAGAGGCATCGGAGGGAAAGAGCTCATTTAGCCTGGTATTTTCTTCATGGGAACAGCGCGACCAGGCATATGCGATGCTTACTGAGGCAGAGATTCGCTTCCGCTCGGGCAAGGCTTTGGTGCCCTTTAGAATCACGGGCAATATCTCGTGGGGCGTTCCTGCGCCTGAGATTGATGGCACACATGGATTAACGTGCTGGTGCTGGCCTGAAAGCCTCTGGGCTCCCATTAGTTTTTCTCGCACCGTTCTGGCGCGTGAGGCTCAGCTGCATAATCAGGCTCAGGGATATGATGTAGCACACGATGATGCTTTGCGTGCACGTTTTGAGAGTGAACAAACGCCTATCGAGCCGCCAACTAAGCTTCATAGCTCACTTGATTGGCATGATTGGTGGTGCTCAGAAGATGCGGGAATTTATCAGTTTATTGGGCAGGATAATATCTATTTTTACGGTATTGCACAGCCTGCTATGTGGGAAGCACTTACGCAGGATTTGAACCAATCTCATTTAGTGGCAAACTATCATCTTTTATATATGGGTAAAAAGGCGAGCTCCAGCTCTGAGACACCTCCACCGCTGGCTTCTCAATTGCTTGACCATTACACCGCTGAGCAACTGCGAGCACATTGGATTTCGCTTGGTTTGGGCGAAAAGCCGGTGAGTTTTTCACCAAAGGCTTTTGATACGCGCATTACTGGTAAAACTCCTGATGGAGAGCCACTGGCCGCGTGTGATGACACGCGGGTTATAGACCCAGTGCTCAAAGAAGGCGCCATGTTGACAGGTGTTTTTAATCGCCTTGCGCGCTCCTGTTTTTATGGCGTGGCACAAAAAGAGGGCGATGAGTCTGCCTGGAAGACAGGTTGCATTCCTGCGGGTGCCCCGCAACCTGAGCTTATTGAGCTTGCGCATACTGCTGTGTTGGCCTTTGAGATGGCTATGCATCGCTTTGAATTGCATCACGCGCTTAGTATTTGCGATGAGTATATCCGTGCTGCCAATAAGCGTTGGGGTGATGCTTCTAAACAGGCAAAAGATACTGAAGATGAGGCTTTGCAGTCAGAGCGTATGTTGCAAGCCTTGCGCGATGCCTTTTATGAGCTGCGCATAGCGACCATGCTTATGCATGGTATTGTGCCTGCAGGTTGCGAGCTTATTGCCAAGCATTTTGCTCTTAATGCAGATGACTTTTTTAGCTGGGAACATATCTTTGATACAACAGATGAGCTGCTACTGAGCCTAGGAAAGTGTCCTGGTGAGCACAAAATTATTGAACTCCCACCCCGCTTTGATTTTTTTAGAAAACACGAAAGTCAGCGCTCGTTATGAGTGATGTTCTTTATCAGGATAGTGAAGGCATTACCATTCGCATGGCATGCCCAGCCGATGAAGATGCGGTTACCCATATTCTGCACGAGGGTGCGGCTCAGATTGCTCAGTTAGGCATTGACCAGTGGCAAACGGGCTATCCTGACCGCGAGGAAGCACAAGAAGATATTGCAGCAGGGCAGTGCATGGTGCTAGAAACCTCCTCTGGTAACGTAGTTGCCTCGCTTGCTTTGTGTTTGGGGCCTGATACTGATTATGAGGCAGCAGACATTGCCTGGCAGAAGGCTCCTCAACAGAACAATGTCGTATATGTTGCAATTCACCGTTGTGCAACGCTGCGCGAAGCGACCGGTCATGGCTACATGAAGTTGCTCTTTGAGGTGGCAGCACAACAAAGTGCTGCTCAAGGGGCATATGCTATACGCATTGATACACACCCGGGTAATACGGTTATGCGCGCCTTCTTGCAAAGTTGTGGCTATAGAGAGCTGGGACCTTTTACACCGGTAAGCTATGGTGAGGGTAAGGATGTGCGCATAGCGTACGAGTTAGTTATATAGCATGCAGACGAATGGGATACATAGCTTTAGAGCTCAGGTTGAGCAGGGTACATCTCATCGTATGAATGCGCCTGTTTCGCGTAATGATAACAGAGGTGAGCGTAATAATAGCAAGGCTGAACAGCCCATTTTTACTATTGACTTCTTTGAAGATGCCGAGCTTTTACCTGTACTTACAACTTACTCAATGCGCATGTTAGCTGTCGCATTGGTACTTGGCGTAGGAGCATTTTTCGCGGCGCCTTATATAATGCATGGCATTAGTTGGGCAGAGCGAGACGCATTATTGTCTGGCAAAATCTCGTGTGTAGGCTGGCTTTTGGGGATAGCTGGGTCAGTAGTTCTTTGTTGTGTGGTTCATGAGCTTATTCATGCACTCTGTTTCAAGTTATTTGGACCTGTTCATGCCTCGGTATACCTTGGTTGCAGATTTGCTCTGGGAATATGCTACGCGAGTGCGCCGGGTATTCGGTATCGGGCGCAGGACTATATGTGTATTTGTTTAGCTCCCGCAATCATCGTAAGTCTGGTATGTGTATTTATTGCCTGCTATACGGGTCTATGGCTTACGTTTTTTGCTATAGCAAGTCTTCACTTGGCGGCATGCACGGGAGATTTTTATATGGTTGCACGTATTTGGCAGTACCCACAGATTAGCTCTTGTGAGGATACAGCACAGGGCATGATTGCGTATGTTGAGGACGATGTATGTGCGGGGTGATACTATGAATACTCAACTGTTACTTCATGCTTGCTGTGCTCCCTGTTCGCTTGAACCAGTGCGGCTTTTGCGCGAAGAGGGATTTGAGCCGGTTATCTGTTGGACTAATGCAAATATTCAGCCCGCACTAGAGCGCCAGCGGCGTTTTGAGGAACTGAGCGCATGGTGTGAGCACGAGCAGCTTGAACTTATTGGCGCACCAGAAGATGAGGCAGCATGGGAAGCGTATGTCGGCCGCATCGGTTCAAAGCATCGCGAAACACGCTGTCGTGTCTGCTATCACTTGCGTCTTGAAGAGGCGTGTCGCGTGGCTGCCGAACGAGGTTTTAGCTATGTTGGCACTACGCTTGCGGTTTCTCCTTATCAGCTTTTTGATATTTGCAACGAAGAGCTGGAGCGTTTAACCGCGCGGTATCATCTTAAGCCGCTGATTCGTGATTGGCGTGCATGGTATGCTGAGGCAACCATCACATCACGCAAGCTTGGTATGTATCGTCAGCATTATTGCGGTTGTCGTTTTTCGGCAGCAGAGGCGGTACTAGAACGCATACAAGGGCGTGCTCAACGCGCACAAAACACACAGTAGCTATCTTGAGTGCGGCGCGGTTAGCTGCCTGTAGACTTGATTTTGTATGCAAGGAGCATGTTCTTCTGCGCTATGATTATCGCCTTGGATAGAGCTAGGGAGATTGTTATGCCATTGCAAACATCTGATTTTGATTATGACTTGCCTGAATCGTGTATCGCGCAAACCCCTGCAGAGCCGCGTGATAGCTGTCGTCTTTTGGTACTTCACCGTGAAGATGGCCGTGAGGGTCGTGCTCTTTTAGCTGGTGGAAGCCTTGAACATCGGCGTTTTTCTGGCCTCCTCGATTATCTTGAGCCGGGGGATGTGCTTGTTGCTAACCAGACACGTGTTATGCCAGCACGCTTGGTGGGGCGCAAGGCTCAAACCGGTGGAGTTTCTGAAATTTTGCTCCTTAAGCGTCGGGAAGATTTAGACGCGCTGGGAAGTCTCTGGGAGTGTCTGGTTAATCCAGGGAAGCGCTTAAAACCAGGAGCGCTTATTGAGTTTCGTGCAGGTGGGCTTCATGCTCCTGAGTCAGCTCCTGTTGTTTTGACCGGCGAGATTGTTGACTTTATTCCGGAGAATAGAGGTGGCCGTCTGGTGCGCCTAAGAGCGCAGGGACATACAGCAACCGGACAAAAACGCAGTCTTGATGAGGCCATCCATGCAGCGGGACATGTGCCGCTTCCTCCCTATATTACTGAGTATGAAGGTGACCCTGAGAAGTATCAGACGGTCTATGCCATGAAAGAGGAACATTCTGCTGCTGCACCTACCGCTGGTTTGCACTTTACCCCGGCGTTGATTGAGGCAATAAAGGCGAAGGGTTGTACTTGGGCACATGTTGAGCTTGAGGTGGGTATTGATACCTTCCGTTTGGTTGAAGAGGATGACCCAACGCAGCATGTCATGCACACTGAGCGCTATCATGTGCCAGCTTCGGTGGTTGATGCCGTGCACGCTGCAAAGGCAGGAGGTCACCGCGTTATTGCGGTAGGAACAACAGCGGTTCGCTCATTGGAGAGTGCTTTTGATTCAGAGGCAGCTGGTGTGTGTCCACCTTTGGTGGCACGCGGTTTTGAGGGACGCCCCGATGGTGCCGATACGCTTGGTAAGGGCGATATTGTGGTCCGTGAGCATGCAACTACGCAGCTCTATCTCATGCCGGGGTCAAGCTTTCATGTGGTTGATGCGCTTATCACCAACTTTCATGTGCCTCGCTCAACGCTTATGATGCTGGTTTCTGCGCTTGCATCGCGCGAACAGATTATGGAAGCCTATGCCGAGGCAATCCGTGAGGAGTATCGCTTCTTGAGCTTTGGCGATGCGATGTTCATCGAGTAGCGCGCGTTGCGTTTTATGATGTCTTGCGCGTGATACTGTGCTTAGCAATAGCCTCTGTGCAGCGCTAATAAAAGACGTGCAAAACTAAGACATCAGCGTAAAAAGATAAACCAGAGAACGAGCAGTATCACAATCAGTATGGCGCCACCTGCAAGAGTGGCAATAAACTTGAGGCGTGAGTCGCGTGTTTGCTCGCGAACGTGATTGGCGTGCGCTTCAAGCTGGGCAAGCTCAGCAGCCTGTTTGGTGAGCAGTGCATCTTCTTGCTGAATTAAACTTGCGAGTTCGGCTAAGCGCTCAGGGTGTGCCTTAATATCGCTTGCTTCGCTCAGTTGTGCACGTGCATCATCGAGTTCATCGGTAGCTTCCGCTATCACATGAGCTAGCTCCCGCGCAGTTTTTTCTTGCTCTGATATGCGCTCACGTAGCTCTCGCTGGCGGTTTTGAGCATCTTGTTTTGCCTTATCAAGCGTATCGCGCGCACTGTCAGCCTCTACAGTGAGTGCTTGAAATGCTTGCTTTGCGCTATTAATAGGGGCTTCGGCATCTTGAACGAGGGCATGTGCTGTTGTGAGTTGCTCTTTAAGGTCAGCCTCAATGTGCGGCAGAGCTTCTTCAGCAAGTCGCAGCTCCTCAACCGCCTCAATAATGTCATTTTGTAGCTCAGATGTGCGAACAGAATAGGCTGCCGTATTTGCAGAAGGGTTGCGTTGCACCTCGGCAAAGGCCTCGCGCAGGGTTTGTAGGCGTATGCGCGCTGTTTCAATAGCGTGTTCGGCAGCAGCAATGCCTGATATACGTTCTTCTTCTACTTTGGTGAGATTGCGTCGCGCATCATCAAGTCTGCGCTGGAGTCGTGTACCTGATTCTCGTGCACTTGCTTCCTTGGCCTCGGCAGCGTCAACTGCAGACTTAAGGCGCTTCTCAGTCTGTGTATCAGCGTCTTTCATCTGCTTGAGTTCATCTTTGAGCGTGGCAATATCAGTGTCTACCTGCTGGCGCTGAGCTTGAGCCGCATTAAGCTCACCCTCAGCAGCTACTTGCCGAGCATTTTGCTCTTGAACAATGCTGTCAAAGCGTTTGATGATGTCGCGTCGATGTTCGAGCTCTTGTATGTGTGCCTGATGATTATCATGTGCTTCGGCGTAGGCAGCCTGAGCTTCGTCAACGGCGCGTTTTGCTGCCGCAAAGCTTTTGAGCGCTTGAGCCCCTTGGCTAAAGAAGTCTGAGACCGACGAAAATGCAGATTCAGCAGGTGATGGCTCTTCATCTTCTGGCAGTATTTCAGAAGATATACTCGATGGAGCACCGGAGCTTTGGGTTTGAGCTGGCTTTTGGGCAGGCGTGCCGCCTGTACCCGAAATAATCTCAAAGCCCTGTGGCAGCGGCTCAGGGTCGTCTCCTATGCGTTCATATTCATCGCGCGTCATAATGCCCGGAATGCGACTCTTATCGCTGAGTTTTTTGCTGCTCCCATTGTTTGAGGGCTTGTTTTGTTCATCCATCCCATGCTCCTAAGCGCGTACGAATCAATTGCTACTACCATGGTAGTAGCTTACACATACTCTTAATGTGGTATACCCATACTTTCGTGAGAATTCATAGCATAGTCGAGGCGTGGAAAAAGATTGCTCTAACTCAGCTTTTCGATGACACGTTCAATCTCTTTGATTTTTGCTGTTTGCTGGGCATTATCTCCGGTGTGTATGGCGCTTGCAACGCACCCTTTTACATGGGCTTTTAATACCTCAGCATTAGTTTTTCCTAAGAGCGACTGCGTGGCCATGAGCTGTGTTGAAATATCGATACAGTAACGGTCGGCCTCAACCATGCGCATGATGCCATCAATTTGTCCACGTGCTGTTTTGAGTAAGCGAAGAATCTGTTCTGCGTCGGCCTGCATAGTAGTTCCTGCTTTAGAGCTTGGCGAGTAAGTCATGCGAAATAGAGCGCACGCCAAATGAACCTGCTCCCTCAATCGCCTGCGTGATGGCTGTTTCGTCGAGCTCGCTCTCGCTGATAAGCTCAATTTCTTGCTGCTCAAAATTAGCATCGACAGACTGTACCTGCCCCAGCTTAAGCAGCGCCGCCTCCACACGTGCTTCGCAATGTCCGCAGCGTAGTCCTTCAGTCAAAATGGTGTAGCGAATCATATAGGTTCCTTTCTCATGCTATCTTTGATGATAATACGTTGGCTTAGAGTTGTTGGTATTAGTTAGATTTTGAGAGCGAAACACTTTGCAGCCTGAGTGCATTGAGCACGACGCTCACGCTTGAGAGACTCATGGCAGCCGCGCCAAATAAGGGGCTCAACTGCCAGCCGGTAAGCGGAATAAAAAGACCGGCAGCAAGGGGGATACCGCAGGCATTATAGATAAGAGCCCAAAACAGGTCTTGCTTAATAATGCGTATAACCGCTTGGGAGAGCCGGTGAGCACGCACGACGTCCATAAGGTCGCTGTGCAACAGGATTACATCAGCACCTTCTTTTGCAATATCAGCTCCTGTTCCAATGGCGATGCCAACGTGGGCGCGAGCAAGAGCGGGGGAGTCGTTAATGCCATCTCCTACCATGGCAACCTTATGCCCAGCCTCTTGGAGGCGCTTGATGACAGCTTCTTTTTCAGATGGCAAGACCTCTGCTATGCAGGTATCTGCGTCAAGATTCACCTGAGCGCCGATAGCCTTGGCAGTGCCGCGCGTATCACCTGTGAGCATATAAACTGAGATATGTTGTTGCTTGAGAGCCTGTATTGCCTGTTTGCTACCTTCCTTTACGGTGTCTGCAACGGCGATACAACCTAGGTATTCGTCATTGCGCGCAAGGTAAAGGGGAGTTTTTCCCGCAGCGCTGAGCTGCTCGGCAAGGTCTTGAGGAATTTGAATCCCAGCTGCTTCAAGCATGCGCGCATTGCCAGCAAAGAGCTTCTGCCCTCCCTCAGTTGCCATAACACCCTGGCCAGGTATTGCAGAGAAGTTTTCAACGGGCCGGGCTACAATGCCTTGCTCTTGAGTGTAGCGAAGGATGGCCTGTGCAAGAGGATGTTCACTATTGTGCTCAAGCGCCGCAGCGAGTTTGAGGAAAGCTTTTTCACGTATAACCGGTGTGTCGTCAGGAGCAGTTGCAAGGTATATATCGGTGACTGCGGGGAGGCCAGTGGTAATGGTCCCTGTTTTATCGAGCACCACCGTATCAATTTCGCGAAGATGCTCAAGAGCTTCGGCCGATTTGAATAGGATTCCTGCTGCAGCGCCACGACCAGTGCCAACCATAATAGCAACAGGGGTTGCCAAACCTAGAGCACATGGACAGCTGATAACGAGTACCGCTACCGCCGCCGTGAGTGCAGGGTGCATGCCTTGTCCAAGGGCAAGCCATGCTACAAACGTGAGTGCAGCAATAAGGAGTATCGCTGGCACAAAGACCGCCGAAACTCTATCGGCCAAGCGAGAAATAGGAGCTTTGGTGGCATTTGCGTCTTCTACGAGTTTGATAATTTGCGCGAGAGTGGTATCTACACCAACGTGGGTTGCTTGAAATACAAAGCTTCCAGACCCGTTGACGGTTGCCTGAGAGACGGTATCGCCTAGTTCTTTTTCGACCGGAATGCTTTCACCGCTTAACATACTTTCATCAACGCTTGAACTTCCCGAAATAACAATTCCGTCTGCCGCAATTGCCTCACCGGGAAGCACGCGAATATGCTGACCAATTTGTATAAGTTGCGCATCAATGCGTTCTTCATGACCATCTTCATCAACAAGGAGGGCTGTTTGAGGGGCAAGTTGCATGAGCTGTTCTAAGGCGCTGCCGGTTTGGGCTTTAGAGTGCACCTCGAGGTATTTGCCAACCGTTACAAGCGTTAAAATGGTGCCCGCTGCTTCAAAGTAGAGATTGTCCATAGCAGTTGTCATAGCACCGTGTATATCAGCTTGTCCCAGCTGCTCAGCCATAATAAACAGGGCATAGACCGACCAGACAAGACTTGCGCCAGCACCGATAGCGATGAGGGTATCCATGGTGGGCATACGACGAAACAAAGCTCGGAGTCCCCGTGTGAAATAGGTCTTATTAACAACAACAATCGGTATGGTGAGGAGCAGCATAATAAGCGCTAGGCTCATCATGTGCTCGTGTCCGGCAAGTGCGGTAGGGAGTGGCCAGTTGAGCATGTGTCCCATGCCAAGATAGAGAAGAGGAACCCAAAAGATAAGAGAGACGCCTAAGCGTTGTTTCATGCTTTCAGCTTCGAGATGAAGTTTTTCGCTTGTGCGCAACTGCGCTTGAGTAGTAGCTTTTGCAGATATGCCTGTTTGGTCTGATTGATGTATGTGCACAGCTGCCGAGCTAGTGGGAAGCGGCTTGGCACCATAGCCCGCGTGCTCAACCGCGCGCACAATATCTGCTGTCGATATAATCTCATCATCTATGTCAACGGTCATAGTCCCTGCAAGCAGGTTAACCTGTACCTTTGTAACACCGTTTTGCGCACGCACTGCCCGCTCAACATGAGCTTGGCAAGAAGCGCAGGTCATGCCGGTAATATCAAATTTGAGTTGCTCCATACAAATCTCCTTGCTACTGCTTTCTTGAGTTATGATACCCCTCCCCCCGGGGGTATTCAAACGAGAGGGGACGCGAACGTAAAAGCGGATAGGTAGTTTAGTTTGCTATGCAAGTTTAGCGGCAAGCTATGTCCTAGCTTATCCGTCATAGGCGCTGAAAGAGATGACTTATGTGCCGTAAGGGTTGTAAGAAATGACTTGCCTGCTAAAAGAGTTGTAAGAGTTTCTATAGGCGCATGTTATGCGTTGTGGCGTGGGAATGCCTGTATTGCTGTGCCACCACCTAGCACAACATCGCCTGCATAGACAACAACTGCTTGCCCAGGAGCGATTGCGCGCTGGTCCGTATCAAAATTGATGCGCACGCGCCTGTGCGGCAGTTCTGTCTCGGTATCCCACAAAAGACGCGCTGGTTGAGGCTCTTGGTGGTAGCGAATACGTGCAAGAACAGGTAGACCCTCAGCATGAGCGTTATAGTCTTCATCGAGAAGCTCATGAATCGCATGAGCAGGAACGCTCCAAATCCAATCATCAGCAAGAAGCCCTGATGACATCAAATCAGACTCTTCGCCGAGTGTGACGGTATTTGCTTTGGCATCAATATCTACGACATAGACAGGGTGAAGCATAGCCACGCCTAAGCCCTTGCGCTGCCCAATGGTGTAGTTAAGAGCTCCAAGGTGTTGTCCGATAACTTCACCTTGGGTGTTCAAAATATCTCCTGGCTGTAGGGCTTTGCCGGTATGCTCCTCAATATAGTGTGCATAATTGCCGTCCGGCACAAAACAAATTCCCTGACTATCCTGTTTTTCGGCGTTGATAAAACCCTGTTCAGCAGCAATGCGGCGCACATCGCGTTCTTTGATAAGGCTGCCAAGCGGGAGTAGGGTATGTGCTAGCGCGTGTTGTGTTAGTGCGTAGAGAACGTAGCTTTGGTCTTTAGTAGAATCCAGCGCGCGGCGCAAGGTCCAAAAAGACTCGTTGTTAATACGCGTTTGAATGCTATTGAGCAGCGGATATGCGTTGAGTTCTGTGTTTGGCGCTATGCTCTGAATTTGCGCATAATGTCCCGTGGCAATAGCGTCAAAGTCATGTTCAAGAGCATATTCTGCCAAGGCACCAAATTTTAGAAAACGATTACAGTCGATGCAGGGGTTGGGAGTATATCCTTGCTGGTAGCTGTGAACAAACTTATCGATAACCGTGCGCTCAAAGATGTCGCGCATATCAAGTACGTGATAGGGAATGCCAAGGCGTGCGCACACAGCCTCAGCATCAGCTATATCGGCAAGAGAGCAGCAGGTGCGTCCACCCTCATCACCAAAGCTGCGAGAACAAGTAAGGCGCATCGTAGCGCCAACACATTCATATCCTTCTTGCTGGAGGACATACGCAGTCACACTTGAGTCAACGCCTCCGCTCATGGCTACAAGCACGCGGCCTCGAGACACACAAGCTCCTTTCACATACACTTTGCAATTTGAATATTCTTGCACAGAAGCAAGCTTGCCGTAAGTTTAATTTTGCTCACCAAACAAAGGCGTTGAGAGATAGCGCTCACCGGTATCTGCAAGCAGAGCAACGATGGTTTTATTGGCATATTCAGGACGGCGAGCAACTTGCAGTGCTGCCCAAATTGCCGCCCCTGATGAAATGCCCACCAGAACACCTTCATGCTTTCCTACTGTGCGTCCAGTTGCAAACGCATCATCATGGTCAACAGCAATAATTTCATCATATATGTGTGTGTCAAGTACATCAGGAATAAAGCCTGCACCAATGCCCTGGATTTTATGAGGTCCAGCAATCCCTTTAGACAAGACCGGTGAGCCAGCAGGTTCAACAGCAATAATCTTAATATCAGGATTTTGGGCTTTGAGATAGCGGCCAACTCCTGTAATGGTTCCGCCGGTGCCAATACCAGCCACAAATGCGTCAATTTGACCGTCTGTGTCGTTCCAGATTTCGGGGCCGGTGGTTTCTTCATGGGCACGTGGATTGGCGTCGTTTTCAAATTGACCCGGAATAAAGCTCTGTTCAATACGTTGGGCAAGCTCTTTCGCTTTGGCAATTGCACCATTCATGCCCTCAGCGCCGGGGGTCAAAACAAGTTCTGCCCCATATGCTTTTAACAACAGGCGACGTTCAATACTCATGGTTTCCGGCATGGTAATAATGAGGCGATAACCACGGGCTGCCGCAACACTGGCAAGCCCAACGCCGGTGTTACCGCTTGTGGGTTCAATGATGGTATATCCTGCATGAGGTGAAATAATACCTGCCGCCTCAGCGCTATCAAGCATTGCTTTGGCAATACGGTCTTTGACCGAACCGGCTGGATTGAAGTATTCGAGTTTTACCAGTATGCGCGCTGCGAGTTTTTGTTCTTGCTGAAGATGAGTAAGTTCAAGCAGGGGCGTATGGCCGATAAGTTGGTCAATGCTGGAATAGATGTTGCTCATAGGATGCTCCTTTTTAAGCGATGGGTACGTAAATCTTCTATAGTGAGATATATTACCTACAACCATTAGGGTAATAGGATAAATAGATATTCTGATGAATTTCACACATATACTAGCAGCTCTGAGTTCATTCTATGAGCTGGTATAGGACTCTGAAAACCAAATACGTGTTGGAGTGCTGACATTTGGGAAAAACCCTATAAACTGATAGGATATTGAATATATGTTTAAGGAGGCTTGATGCTTGTTTCAACAAAAGGTCGTTATGCACTGCGTGTCATGATTGATTTGGCGGAGCATCAAGCTCAAGGTCGGATTCCCCTAAAAGACATTGCTGCTCGCCAAGAGGTTTCAGAGAAGTATCTCGAAAACATTTTGTCAGTTTTGGTGCGTAGCAATTTATTAGCAGGTATGCGCGGTAAAGGTGGCGGCTATACCTTGATGGTGCCTCCTGACCAGATTCGCGTTGGTCAGGTGTTGCGTATAACTGAAGGCAGTTTAGCTCCAGTATCGTGTTTAGATAATAAAGCATCTACAAGCCCCGCGGATGCACCCATGCAGGAGATGTGGGCAGAGCTTGACCATCTAATTAACGACTACCTTGATGGCATTACCATTGCTGATTTGGTGGCAAAACCACGGAGTTTTGATTACGTTATTTAGTTAAGTTTCTTTTGCAGCTGGTGTGGCTTAATCGTGCGTCATGCAGAGCGGTGATAACTCGGTTTAATTGTGCTACACGCAATATATACGAAAACAGCTACAGGGCATACATATGTTGCACACCCTGTAGCTATTGCTGTAGTTGTCGCGCTACCTAGTTTTGGCGATACGTTGATAAGAAGTCGGCGAGGTCTTCCATGCATTCGGTGAGTACCCGTCGGCGGGGAAGATATACCACCCGGAAATGGTCGGGCTTATGCCAGTTAAACCCTTTGCCTGGCACTAAGAGCACATGCTTCTCATGAAGCAAGTCAAGGGCAAACTGTTCATCATTGGTGATATTGAACTTTTTAGTATCAATTTTAGGGAAGATATAAAATGCCGCCTTGGGCTTTACTGCGCTAATTCCAGGAATCTGGTTAAGCGCCTCATAAACCAGTTCGCGTTGGTCAAAAATTCTCCCCCCAGGAACAAGATAGCTATTGACGCTCTGGTGCCCACCAAGTGCTGTTTGTACAACAGATTGAGCTGGTACGTTAGAGCATAGTCGCATATTGGACAGCATATGTATGCCCTCAATAAGGTCTTGAGCTGCACGTATATTGCCTGACAAAATCATCCAGCCAATACGAAAGCCAGCAATCATGTGACTTTTTGAGAGTCCTGAGAAGGTGATGCAAAACAAATCGGGTGCTAAGGATGCAATAGGTATATGTGTATATCCATCCATGATGAGGCGGTCATAAATCTCATCAGACAAAATCATGAGTTGATGAGAGCGGGCAATGCTAACAATTTCTTCAAGGATTTCACGGGCATAGACAGCGCCGGTAGGGTTATTAGGGTTGATGATGACAATCGCCTTTGTACGAGGCGTTATTCTTTTGCGAATATCATCAATGTCGGGGTTCCACTCGGCTTCTTCGTCACAGATATAGTGTACCGGCGTGCCGCCGGCTAGGGTTACACAGGCGGTCCAAAGCGGATAGTCGGGGCTTGGGATTAGTATTTCGTCGCCGGTTTCAACGATGGCTTGCATACACAAATTGATAAGCTCAGAGACACCATTTCCGGTATAAATCTGGTCGAGACCAACATTGGGTATACGGTTGAGCTGGGCATATTGCATAATGGCTTTACGCGCCGAGAAAAGTCCACGTGAATCTGAGTACCCTTCACACTCAGTTAATTGCTGGCGCATATCTTGAACAACTTCATCGGGCGTACGAAAGCCAAATGGTGCAGGGTTTCCAATATTGAGTTTGAGCACGCGCACACCTTCTGCTTCCATGCGGGCAGCCTCATCTACAACGGGTCCGCGAACATCATATAAAACGTTGTCAAGTTTGCTTGATTTTTTGAATTGTCGCATGAGGGTACTCCTTGGGTTTTGTGGGGGTGTGTATTGAAATGACAAATCGGTGCTTGCAGAACGTTTAGGGGTTTTGAGGTCTTGTGCCTCGTGAGAGATAGGAATGCTCGAAGGCAATTCTCCTTGTATGAGCCAGTTTTCAGACACACCAAGGAGCTGCGCCAGTGTATGCACTACATCAGAACGAGGGATGGTCTTGCCGCTGAGATATTGACTCAATTGGCTTTTGCCGAGCTTTTTACCACAAGCCTCAGCAGCCCGAATAAGGTCAACCTGTTTGATGCCACGGTCATCCATGACATTTTTTAGGCGCTGTGCAAAGCTCGTTGTTCCCATAAAGCTCCTAAAGTTCAAGAATGAGCAAGTAGTTCAATATTATTTGACTATAGCAGTTCAAAATTGAACCTAAATTGAACTTTTGAATTTCTATAAGTAGCGGGCTTTTGATGTAACTGCTAAGCGCAACGTGGATGCAGTCCATGTTTCGCCTACACTGGTCAACCGCTGGGAGCTCCGGAAGGAGTTTATACGGACACCGATGATCTATGTGAATAATCCCAGTGTGCGTGAAAACGCACGTGTGGCGCTGTTTGGCGCAGGAAGAGGAATGGCATGAATGACGAGAACCTGGTAGAGGCTTGCGAAGTTGCTATTGAAACCGAGCTTGTAAGCTCGGAGCCTGAGGTGATGAGTGAAGTTGAGACAATGGAGTCTCATGTTGCGGTGGATCAAAAGAAACTCAATGCTGATTTAATTGAGCGTATTAAGCATGCTGAAAACTTATTATTTCGTCGTCGCGTAGCGCTTGAGCGCGGTGCTGAGGAGAAATCTTCGCAGGTACAAGAGCTTGCGCGAGCGATAAAGCTGTTGGAGCTCAAGCCCAAGATGGAGCAAAAAGAGATGTCTGATTTGCTTGGCATGCGTCTGCGTGACCTAGATGCTCTGCTTGCTCAAGCTGAAAAGCACGATATTGTTGGTCGCATTGAGCCTTCTGAGCCTGATATGCGCTCTGTTGTGGTGTTTGCAAGTGAGGATGCTGCCCAGCGGGTGGGCGAGATTGCAGCGCAGGATGAGCCGCTGGTACCTGGTCTTGGAGCAGCAGAGTTCCAAGAGCTTTTTGCTCAGCTTGACCGTATTATTGACCCATTGGTTGCGCTTGGCTTAGACGGCGATACTGAGCGCCGTGGCGGCCGTGATTCATTTGATAGCCGTGGTGCCCGTGGTAATCGTGGCAGTCGCGACAGCCGTGGTTCACGCGATGGCGATCGTAGCCATGGCAGGTTTGGCGCACCGCGTATGGGTTTTGGCGGCTCACGCGGCGGACATTCTGACCGTGGTGACCGTGGTGGTCGTGGTGGCTTTGGTGAGCGTCGCGACCGTGGTGGCTTTGGTGAGCGTGGCGGCTTTGGCGAGCGCAGTGGACATCGCGACCGTGGAGGCTTTGGTGAGCGTGGTCCTCGCAAAGACCGCGGTGGATACGGTCGCCGGTAAGGCAGTGTTGTAAAGAAAGGTCTTTGCGGCGCAGTCTTCGCCTTGATGCTGCCCGATAAACGTACCAACTAATTTGCACAACAAAGCAGATATGAAGCATGTTTTGTAGATGAGTACCACTATTTAGCTAACGCAATGAAGGCTTTATAATCCTTGAAGAGAGCGGCATAGTCGTAGCATATGCGACTATGCCGTTTTGCAGCTCGCGATAAGGTTTCATCTATCAAAGATAAACCATCAGCAGATACTCGGCCAAGCTTTTGTGATATTAATAATAAGCGTGCTTACTCATCATCATGCAAGAGGTCTTCAATGACACCAACGCGATAGTTTGAAAAGACCACGCCATCGCTTGACTGCGTAGCATCAATGTCAATATCTGCCATAATGCTGAAGTCATGGTCGCCTTCGCTATCATGAAAGACCTGTTGAACACGCCAGATATGCTCACTGTTCTCTAATGATTCATCGATATGGAAGAATTGATAAGACTTGGCATCGGCATCAACAAGCAATTCCTCGTGCTCTGCAAAAAAGCTTGCAAGCACTCGTTTCCAGCGATGATGTCCAAAGCCCCAGGCTTCATCAAGAGTTCCCAGTTGTTCAACATCTTGACGTGCAGCAAGCTGAATGCGGTGAAAGAGCGCATTGCGCACCAGCAGCGTGAGTCCACGCCGATCAATAACAACCGCCTGTTTATTAAGACGCGGCAGCCCCACCGCTTGACCAGCTTGCTCCCACTCCTCAACTAAGCTGGAATCAACAGAGCTAATAATCAATCCAAGCCATGATACGATTTCGCGGAGTTCATCGCTTACGTGTGCGTCTGGAATGGTTCTGGCAAGTGCACGGAAGGCTTCGGTGAGATAGCGCAACAAGATGCCTTCACAGCGCTCAATTTTGTATTGTGCAATGTAGCTCTTGAAATCGCAGCCACATTCGAGCATATCGCGCAAGATGCTTTTTGGTGAAAGTTCATAATCGCGCGCCCAAGGAACCTTTGCGATATAGAGCTCAAACGCCGCTTGTAATTGTTCTTCAAGTGGTTTGGGATAGCTTATCTCAGCAAGTCTTTCAAGACGCTCTTCATATTCAATACCCTCAGCTTTCATAGCAAGCATGGCTTGGTTCCGTGCCTGATGCTCCTGAGCTCGCAGGATTTGTTTGGGGTTTTCGAGTGTTGCCTCAACAAATGAGATGAGATCGAGCGTGTAACTTTCAGACTCGGGGTCTAAGAGTTCAAGGGCAGCGAGCAAGAAAGGAGAAAGCGGTTGGTCAAGGGCAAAATCAAGGGGAACATCAACGGTTAGCTGATAGTTTGAGGGCACATCTTGTGCAAAACCAACGGTGCTTGTATGCACATCGTCCACGGGTGTCTGAATAATAATTTGAGCATCGAGCAGCGTGGCAAATATTTCTGCCGCACGCGCCCTTAGGTTTTCTTTTTGCACGGGCGTTTGCAATGAGTTGTCAATCAGCTCAAGGATACGACCCCAAGCATTGCCACCTTGTGATACCTCGGCAAGAACCATGGAGTGCGTAATGCGTAGTTGGGGCTTGAGTGTTTCAGGCGCACGTTCAATAAGCTGTTGAAAGCTTTGCTCCGTCCAGGTTACAAAGCCCTCAGGCGGCTTCTTTTTCTTGAGGCGCTTCATCTTTTTAGGGTCACCGTATGCTTTAAGCTCAGCTTTGTGATTTTCAATCTCAAACTCAGGAGCTTCAACTATAACAACGCCCTCTGTATCAAAACCGGAGCGGCCCGCGCGTCCGGCAATTTGGTGAAACTCGCGTGATTTAAGTCGCCGTTGCCGTATGCCATCAAATTTGGTTAGACCCGTGAGCAGTACTGTGTGAATCGGTACGTTAATTCCCACCCCAAGGGTGTCGGTTCCGCAGATAACTGGCAGCAATCCTTGCTGAGCAAGCTTTTCTACCAAGAGGCGATAGCGCGGGAGAAGTCCTGCATGGTGCAAACCAACTCCGCATGATAGTAAGTGTTTGAGCGTTTTTCCAAATGCTGTGCTAAATCGGGCAGTTTTGAGCGCCTCTTTAATTGCTTCCCGCTGTTCTTTGCTGGTAACTCCATAGCTTGCAAGTGCACGAGCACTGCCAAGCGCACTATCCTGAGAGAAATGAACAGCATAGATAGGGGCTCGTCCAGCGCGCAGGGCAAGCTCAACGGTGGCTTCAAGTGAGGTTTTAACATATTCATAGCTCAAAGGCACCGGTCGCGCGGCATCGTCTATGACTTCAACTGGGCGCTCGCTTTGCCGTTCAAGACAGGCAATGATGGAGCTCATATCGCCCAGTGTGGCGCTCATGAGTAGAAACTGCGTGTGAGGAAGCGTGAGTAGGGGCACCTGCCAAGCCCAGCCGCGATCTGGGTCAGAGAAAAAATGAAACTCATCCATGGCAACTGCGCCAATATCAGCTTCGGCGCCCGCGCCAAGTGCTTGGTTTGCCAGAATTTCTGCCGTACAGCATATGATGGGGGCATTGGTGTTGATGTGAGAGTCGCCGGTAATCATGCCAACGTTATCGCGTCCAAAAATCTCAACAAGCTGAAAAAACTTCTCTGAAACTAAGGCTTTAATTGGTGCGGTGTAGTAGCTTCGTTGTCCAGTTGCGCATGCCATAAAAAGCAGCCCAATAGCAACGAGTGATTTACCCGATCCTGTGGGGGTTCCAAGCACCAGATGGCTTTGTGTAGCAAGAGCAAAGAGCGCGTCTTCTTGGTGCTGCCAAAGTGTAATGCCGCGTGCGTTAACCCAAGCTACATAGCGCTCATAGGCCGTTTCAACGTCGAGCCATTCTTCGGGCTCCTCGCCATGTTCTGGCTCCCACCACGTGGGAGCCAGTGTTGAGAGTGAGCCATGAGCGAAGGCATCAAAGTCGTCAGGCATGATGTGCCTTTCGTTCTTGATTGGCACGTCGATAGCGAAACGCCTGAATTGCCCAAGACATGCCATGGGGTATATAAGCATCCTCATATAGATTATCAGGAATATATGCAAACAGGCTTTGTTCTGCTGTGCGCGCGGTTTGAATCATATCGGGGGTGGCAGGGCCGCTGGGCTCGGCAATCAGTCCAAGTGTTACAGCGCCCTCTGCACTAAGTTTGCGCTCGTATTCGCTCACGGGGAGCTCGGGCATATCACGGCGTAGATTGTGAGAGAGCAGGCGAATAGAAAAGCCAGCGCCATGCAGTTGCGTTAGGCTAAAGTCCAGAAAAGGCTGACTGTCGGTGCGTAAGAGTAGCTGACCGTTCGTTGCAAGAACATGTTTATATTCAAGCAAGCGATCAAGCTGGGTAGTGCGAAGTGCCGCTTGTTTTTTGCGCGGAAAAGGTGTCGGAAAGCTGAGGCTTATATAGTCAACCTCATGTTCAGCAAACAGTTGACACACCTGGTTAGCGCGCGCGGGAATTACCAGTGCGTTTGATAGCTTATGCTCATAAATTGCCTGTGCGGCATAGGCAATACATATAGGCTCAGCATCAATGCCAATAACTAAGCGTTCAGGGTGTGCGCGTGCCACCTCAACAAGGCTTGCACCTTTACCGCAACCAATATCAAGATAAAGAGCGCTAAAAGGAGCCTGCCCAAGAGGTGCGGCAGCGTGCTTCCATATGCCTCGCCAGCTTTGCGGCATAAGCTCAATGGCGCGCTCATAGCGTTTGAGACGTTCTTCTAACACAAAGTTTTTGGGCAGACGCGCGTGCACATAACTCCTTTTCTTGTAAGGGTATCCATTGTATGCGAGCGTGAGGACATAATGCGGGTAGAGCAGCGTATATCTTTGCTACATGCGACGAACAAGAAGATAGCGGTTAAGGTTTCCGTTTGCTCCGTCGGCAGAAAAACGCACAATCTCGGTAATAGGTGCCGAACTTGCGGCAAGGATGTCATCAATCTCGCTGTCGTCAAAATGATGACAATAGCGCAGGTACCGATAATCTTGCTGCCAAGCAAGGAGATGGTCATGAGGTTCAAGGGATGCAAGCACCGCTTGTAGTTCGGGCTGAGACTTGGCGTATGCATGCACTGCCGCTGTTTTTTTTGCAAGACTGTTATCGTTCATAAACTGCCAAAATGAAAGCGCTATACAGGCGCCTGGAACACAGCGCTGAATCAGGGCATTAAAAACGCGTATACGCAGCTCAGAGCTGGGAATATGATGCATAAAACCAAAGGAGACGGCCAGATTATATAAACCCTGTCCCGGAAGCGGTGTATTGGTGCGCACGGCTTTTAGAATGTCTATGGTGTGCGTTTGAATTATTGAAGGCATCTGAGCTGTGTTTGAGCAGCGTATATCGCAGGGAACTGCATTTGAAGTATCTGCATCATGCGGTGTAGCATGCAAAAGCGAATCTGTTATATCAAGTGCATCATAGAGGTTCAGTTTTAGGTGCGTCTCGCGTTGTAAAAAGTGAGCAAAGCGCAAATTTCCCGCTGCACAGTCAAGCACTCTGAGTGCATTGGTTTGATGCGCGAGCTCATGTTCAATATGTGCTAAAAGACGTGTCCAGCCCTGCCAAGGGGCTTGGCGCGTGGCAGAAAAGGATTGTGCATGATGCTGGTAAAAGTCTCGATTGAGTCTACATAGCGCATCGATGTCTGATTGCTTCATGATGAGTTTCTCCTTAGTCGCTCGTACTAGTCTATACAATTCATTTGAGTATGTGCATCTGGGGTTACAATGAAGCCATGGAAGATTTGATTTGTCGCATAGTGGACTGCCTTCGCCAAGGGCAGCATCTCGATGACCGGGCGCTGGTTAAGCTTATGCATGAGCAGCTTCGGCGCGATGGTGTACCAAAACAAAGCTATGCAAAACGGCGACTTTTACCCTTTTACCAGAAGGTTAAGGCGGAGGACCCCAAGCGCTGGCAGCGGTGGAATATCGACCCTGAGCTTGAACGCGCTTTGATAGCGCTTCTTCGCATGAAGCCACGGCGCAGTGCTTCGGGGGTCGCCACCATTACGGTTATTACCAAGCCATGGCCATGCTCGGGTTCTTGTATTTTTTGCCCGAACGACTTGCGCATGCCAAAAAGCTATCTTCATAAAGAGCCTGCGTGTGAGCGTGCAGAACAACACTATTTTGACCCCTATTTACAGGTGGCGGCACGGCTAACAGCGCTCAAACAAATGGGACACCCTACCGATAAGATTGAACTGATTGTATTGGGGGGTACCTGGAGCGATTATCCTGAGCCGTATCGCATTTGGTTTATTGCAGAGCTTTTTCGTGCGCTTAATGATGATGCTTCTTTGCAAGAGCGTGATGTTGTGGTTGTTCAGCGTCGCACGTGGTATGAGGAGCACGGTTTTCCTCAAACAGAAGATGAGCGTGTGAGCGCGGTAGCTGGTTTACAGTCACAGATTAATCAGGGTGCGATGAGCTATAACACAGCTGTAGAGCGCCTATATGGTAGGCACGCTGGTTGGATTGCGGCTGCAGATATGCAGCAGGCAGACATGGATAGCTTGTATGAGCTGCAAAAGACTAATGAACAGGCAATACATCGTGTAGTTGGGCTTGTTATTGAAACGCGCCCTGATACAGTAACACCAGAGGCACTTACCAGCATTCGGGCGCTTGGGTGCACAAAGGTGCAAATGGGTATTCAAAGCCTTGACCAGCATATTCTTGACATCAATCATCGCGGCATGGGCGTTAAGCGCATTGCGCATGCTTTTGCGTGGCTGCGTTTGTTTGGCTTCAAGCTTCACGTGCACTATATGGTCAATCTTATGGGAGCAACTCCTGAGATTGATTGCGCACAATATAGGATGCTTGTGAGTAATCCAGCATATTGTCCTGATGAGGTTAAGCTCTATCCCTGTGCACTCATTGAGAGTGCTGAGCTTAATCACTATTATGAAACGGGCGCGTGGCAAGCGTATGACGAGGATGATTTGCTGAGAGTTTTGCAGGATAACGTGCTTGAAACGCCGCCATATTGTCGCATTTCGCGTATGATTCGAGACTTTTCTTCTGATGATATTGTTGCAGGAAATAAAAAACCTAATTTGCGGCAGATGGTTGAGCGCAGGCTTTCGCAAGGTTCAGAACATACATCGGTTCAGGAGATTCGCTTTCGTGAAGTGGGTACCGCTGAGGTAGATGCGCAAAGCTTGTCTCTGCATGAGTTTTGCTATGACACCAGTGTGAGCACCGAATACTTTTTACAGTGGCTTGATGCTACAGGTCATATTGCTGGGTTTTTACGGCTTTCATTGCCAAAACAAGAGCTTGTAGCTGCGCATATTGATGTTTTACCAATAGCTTTGGGTGAAGCAATGATTCGTGAGGTTCATATTTATGGCGCAACTGCACGTCTTGGAGAGGCGGGTCAGGCAGCGCAGCATACGGGACTGGGAAAGGCTTTGATACAGCGTGCGCTCGAGATTGCAGATGAGGCTGGCTATGAGCGGATGAATGTTATTTCTGCCGTTGGTACTCGTGGCTATTACGAGCGCTTGGGTTTCCATATGCACGGCTTGTATCAGCAGCGCCTTTGCAGAAGGGATACCTGTGATGAAATATAACAAGACAGCCTTAGCGATTGGCGGGCTTGTCGCAGGCTCGGTGCTTGCGTCCGCTGCCTTTGGAGCAGCGTATCAGTGTATCCACGTTCGTCGCTCACGTTTTGGTTTTATGAAGGTGTATCTAACGCGAGATCCGACGGGCGAGCGGGTACGTGTTCTTAATCAGGGTGGCGTCTACCAAAGTGCAAGCTATCTTAAAGACCGCTGTTTTGAGCCTGTTTTTGCTTATTATCGAGGGTTCGATGCGCTGTTTCATGACGTGCTGCATTCTGATTGGTATCCGCACCATATCTTGCTTTTAGGCGGTGGGGGTTTTTCGTATCCAAAGCATCTTCTAACAACACAAAGTCATATTCATCTTGATGTTGTTGAGATTGATGCGGCTATTATTCGCGAGGCGAGGCGCTGGTTTTTTCTTGATAAGCTCGAAGCACGCTTAGAGGATTCATCAACTGCGCAAGGAAACAGTCTACGTATCATCGAGGCTGAAGGACGTGAGTTTTTGGAGCGCGGCGTCGGGCAGGTGGTATCGCGTACACCTCAAACAGTAGAGACACTCGGGTCTGTAAATACACGTTTTAGTGCCGATATGGTGGGTGGTCAGCTGCGCGTGTTGTCTGAGGACGAGATTGCTTGTCCGCACTATGACGTAATTATTCAAGATGTATTTGTGGGACGAAATCCCGCGTTGCAATTGGCAAGTGTGGAGGCGGCACGAGCTGTGCGAGCACGCCTTGCCTCAGATGGTTTGTATTTGGTGAATGTTGTTTCATCGCAAAAGGGTGCGAACATGCAGTTCTTGCAGCAGGAAACAGCGAGTTTGCTCGAAGTCTTTCAGCATGTACACATCATTGAAACAAGCGATGAGCTGTGGGGTGGTGAGCGCAATTTCTTGTTGCTTGCAACCGATCGTGATGCTCAATTTGTAGATGAGATAGCCTTTAATCAGGAGTTTTTAGGCACGCCGCTACATGACGCATAAGGGTAGCGTGTTATAGCTTGGCGCAAAAGATTGTGCACATGAGGCTATGACTGACGGGTGGCTGTGTGCTTTATTCAAGGGGGCTTAGCTTAGCTCCTCAGGGGCAACGAGCAATTCAAACTGAGAGCGTCTGGTATACAGTATCTGGTCGCGCTGCAAACGGCTCATCTCACTTGAAAGTGCCGCTCGGTCAACTCCTAAGTAGTCGGCAAGTTCTTGACGGTTAAAGGGTATGGTAAAACGTGTTGATTTTGCGCGTGTTGCCTCTGTGCTCAAATAGGCAAGTATCTTTCCGCGAATAGTTCGTGGGTTGGTGTGAATGCTGCGTTCTGCAAGTTGAATATTCTTTTGAGCTGAAAGTTGCAAGAGATTTGCGGCGAGTTTAGCGTGATGCGGGCAGCCGCGCATGCTGGGCTGGAGTATGGTTTTGAGTTTGAGAAAAAGAATACGGCTGGGACGTGCGGCTATGGCGTCAACAAGGAGCTGAGCCTGAGGGACACAGGCATAGCTTTCACCAAAAACATCAAACTGCTTGGCATAGCCTAAAATCATCGCGTTGCCCCATATGTCGCTTCGTTGTATGCGCACACCTCCCTCAAGCACAATACCAAATGACTGCGTGGTATCTCCCATACGAAGGATATATTCGTTTGTTTGATAGGAAAGCTCACGAGCGTCCATACAGCTCAGCATGCAGGCAATTTCTTGTTCGTGCAGGTTTTGAAAGGCACTACAGTGTTGTAGTGCTGCAATGCGTTGTTGCTGGTTGTAAGTCACCGCTGGTATCTCCTTAGACAAAATCAACACCTTGTTGAATATAAGCTTGGTATCTGTGCGCCACGCGTATCAATTTTTGCCGTAGTGCTCGTACCGGCATATACGTGTGCACGTACACATTCTGAACAGTCTACTCCTCAATAAGCGGCTCAACTTGCTTAACATAGCAGGCATACCAAGACAAAACTTGTTCTTTCATACCATCAATATCAAGCACTCCTTGTGCAAAACCCTTGCGCAGAAGTGATGCCGGTAGATAGGTATCATATTTGTTGAACATGGGTGTTTCTCCAGGATACAGGAGTGCCTCTGGCTCAGTGAGCTGTTCGCATGCCTCATATAGATGCGTATAGAAGCTTTGTTCATCAATGTCATCGCGCATAGTGAATTGCATATAGTAGGGGCGCGCTGATTCAAATCCCTTAATTCCGAGCTTATCTTGAGTACCGAGCTTAATGAGGCGCTCAAGTGCCAAAAAGCTATAGCTGCCAAGCCAAGGAAAGAGCGCCCAGCGGTTTGAACCTAATGATATGAGCGGTTGTGCATGAGGACCTGTGATATGAGACAGCTCTGCTGTTTTTCGGGCTGCTGTTAAACGAGCGAGTGCTCGTTTTTGGAGATAGGGATATATCTCGCACTCAGCAACTACCTTATGCATACGCTCTAAGATGGCGCTGTGAACATCTCCAGCGCAGTCACCAAAGTAGGCTGGCACACGGCCTTTTACCTGCGTACACCACAGCACATGACGTTTCCAGTCTATGTCATCAACAACCCAACACCGCCCAGCAATGGCTATACGCTCACCAGGAGGCGGTGGGTTTACGATGGTGCCCAGCTCACCAAGTTCTGAACGAACAGAGAACTCTTCGTTTTCTTGAAATACTGCATAAAAGGTATAGGACTGAATAATGCGTTCTCCTTCAAGACCAACAATAAGTCCTCCGGTTTCGGTGTGCTCAACGTGATTGATGTCTATGAGATGGAGTAAGAGTTGTTTCAGGTCTTCAGCACTGACGCGATGGAAAAAACTGAGCGTTAATATGCGTTCTGCAAGCTCCGCGGGACTCAGCTCACCGGTAGAGGCTAGTGTTGACATAAGCTGGTGATAGAGCAGGCTATAGGGGAGTACGTCAAGGCGCGGCGGCTCTACCCAGCGCGTCTCGCGATAGAGTTGTATGAGTGCTATGCCTTGAAGGAGTTTCCAAGGGATTAGTTCGGGGAGTGAGGCGTGTGCTTCGGGGAACTCCTCGTGTATAACAAAGTGCATTTCTTGCGGGCTTCCGCGTCGTCCTGTGCGCCCCATACGCTGTAAAAATCCGGAAACCGTAAAGGGAGCATCAATTTGAAAGGCGCGTTCAAGCCGCCCAATATCAATACCTAACTCAAGCGTAGCGGTGGTAATGGTGGTATCGAGGCGTTCTTCGTCGCGCATAATCTCTTCTGCAGACGAACGAATACTTGATGAAAGATTGCCATGATGGATTAAAAACCGATCAGGAACATGTAGCAATTCTGCATATGAACGAAGAAGTGAACAAATTTCTTCAGCCTCCTCACGGGAGTTAGAAAAAATAAGACACTTAGAACCTTGGCTGCGCTCAAAAAGATATTGGATAGCTTGGTCTATGCCTGATGTATCGGCGGGGTTAGCGTGAGACAGAACTAGCTCATCAGACTTTGTAGCAAAACACATTTCCCTATGCAACATGTTCGTGCTGTTTTCTGCAGGTTGAGATGCGGGTTCTGAGTGGTCATGCAATTGGAGCGCCAATGCAGATGTCTGTGTGGTATGCGCACGCATCAGCAATTCATCGAGCTGAGGGTAGGTGGAGGAGACATTGTTGTTGGCGAATTGAGAAGTATCTATAGTACCTTGGGGTTCTTCTTGATAGCGCGGCGGCACTGCAGATGTTTCTGCTGAAGCACTCTGTTCTATAGATACTTGTTGTACCCCGCGGTAGAAGTGTTCCATAGAGAGCCGCCACGTGCGCCTTGGTTCTTCGATGGACGGAATACGACAGGGATGTCCAGTTCCGCGCGCCAAAAATGCAGCAGTTATCTCAGGGTCTCCTATGGTGGCGGAAAGACCAATGCGGCGCGGATTGACGTTCGCCGCACGCGCAAGCCGCTCAAGTAAGCAGAGCGTCTGACCTCCTCTATCACCTCGAAAAAGCGCATGAACCTCATCTATCACAACATAGCGTAAATCCCAGAACATACGAGGAACAAGTGTGTGTCTATGAAGCAACATTGCTTCAAGTGATTCAGGGGTAATTTGTAAGATGCCTGAGGGCTTTTTAAGCAGCTTTGCTTTACGTGAAGCAGCGATGTCACCATGCCAAGGCCAGATAGGAATCTGAGCTTCTTTGCATAGGGTATCAAGCCGTTGAAATTGGTCATTGATGAGCGCTTTGAGCGGCGAAATATAGATGGCCCCAACGCTTTGGGGTGGGTGTTCCCAAAACTCAGTCAAAATAGGGAAGAAGGCAGCCTCAGTTTTACCCGATGCAGTTGACGCACACAAAAGGAGATTATCATTGGTATTGAAGAGGATATCTGCTGCAGCAACTTGAATACCACGCAGTTCTTCCCATGCATGGTCATAGATGAAGTCTTGAATGAAGGGCGCAAATCTATCGAAAGCATCCATAGTTTTCTCCTCGTAGCGAACATTTGTTCTATTTTAGCATAGTTAAGCGCATGAGTTGTGAGTATTACGGTGCTTTATTGCGTGAGGCTTTGCTTGTTTCATGGCGCTTGATGGCTGAGTCAGCCGAATGCAGTAGTATTTTGAAAAATGGTTTCCAATTTCAAGTTGGGAATGATGGGAGCAGAGTGGTGAGCAGGGGTACTTACGATACAAAACAGCGCAAGGCAATTCTTGCCGTGCTTGATGATCATGCGGATAGTTATATGAGTGTTGATGAAGTTATGACTTTGTTGCATAACCATCATATTGATGTTGGTCGCACTACGGTCTATCGCACGCTTGAGCGTCTTGTGGCAGATGGAACCATGGTTAAGGTTGCAGACGTGCGTGGTGGAGCTGCGCAATATTGCAATGCTGTGGCTCAGCCAGGAGATGCACATCAAGGACAGCTTCGCTGTGAGGCCTGTGGTCGTGTTCTGCCTCTTTCATGCAGCATGCTTGAAAGTTTTGCTGGGCACATACTTGATGAGCATGGTTTTGCAGTTGATAGGCGGCATACGGTTATCACAGGAACATGCAAAAGCTGCCGAGATGAGCGATAGCTTATGTTGTGCAACACCGTGTGTATTCATTTTTATAGCGTAAATTCACTAAAAGCTGCGTGATTGTTTTGCGCTTGAGCGCCTGCATCTGATGTATGAGTTGTGAGGCGGGGAGAACTCGGTTGGTGCTCCAACAGCAGCTTTTGCATAGTGAACGTGGGGTTTTGATACATAATATCAAGCAGTTCAATATAATCGCGGATAACCTCACGGGGAGTAAGGTGCGTATCAGCACCTACGCGGGAGAATTCAATTCGTAAAAACTCAGCAAGGTCTTTTTCTGAGTGGTGGATGTCATAGCCAAAGTATCCAGCGTGGAGTTCTCCGAGCTTCTCAATGAGGACAAGGAGTTCTTCATAGCTAAGCGGATGAAGACGAATCAACGGTGCCAGCATGTCCCGTAAATCTTCGCGCGCAAAACGCCCCTGTGTTAAGCGACTCCGTAGTGCTTCATAAGAAAAGACACCCCGTCGTCTATCTTCGATGGCCACCGGTGTTCCACCCATAATGATGCCAAGATGTTGTGCTTTACCTTGTAAGGTGTCGTTATACATGGTGAGCATTTTTTCATAGTTATATTGCCTGGTAATGGCATTTGGGATTTTGTATATATTGACCAGCTCATCGATGAGCACCATGAGCCCACGATAACCAACACATACCAAGAAGCGCGCTAACAGTTTGATATAGTCATACCATGATTCATCAGTAATAATGCTTGTCATATTGCAAGTATTTCGTGCCTCAGTTTTTGTTTGATACTCACCACGAAACCAGCGCAGGAGTGCAGATGCAAGCTCCTCATTATTGTTATGTCTGGCATTCCAGTAGGAGAGAAGTGCGTGTGTAAGTTCAAAGCCATGTACAAGCTCTTGAAGGGTGCTAATGGATACCGCCGCTGCTTCGTGCGTATCAAATTGGAGCGCCCATTTGTCTAATATGAGTGTGAGCGCGCCACCTTCAGGGCGTGTCTTAGTAGAAAGATTTTTAATCAGCTCGCGGTATGTCGCAAGTCCTTGCCCTTGACTGCCCTGTAGACGCCGCTCAGGTGAGAGGTCGGCATCTGCAACAACAAAGCCCTCACCCATAGCATGCGTGCGAATGGTTTGCAGCAAGAAGCTCTTGCCGGCTCCAAAGCGTCCTACCAGAAAGCGAAAGCTTGCTCCACCCGACCGAATAAGCTCAAGGTCGGTAAGGAGTGCTTGAATTTCTGCCTCGCGACCCACGGTGATATAGGGAAGTCCAATACGTGGTACAACTCCGCCCTTAAGTGAGTTGAGCAGCGTTGCGGCTATTCGTTTGGGTGCTCGTGGGCTGAGATTGCTAGCTTGAGATGTCATGATGCAAATATCCTTTGAGGTCTTCAAGATAATCGTCAATGATGGTGGCCTGACCATTGCTTAGTTCAAGGAGTGTGTCGCCGAGTATATCAAAGAACAACTCATTGATATGATCGACGAGAAGGTCGAGAGAGCAGTGTTGCTGCGTGAGAATATGCGCTGCATGATTGGTGCGTTTATCAAGCAAGGCTTGTAAGTATTCACGTTCATAGGGCAAAAGCTCTTGAATACTTTGCGTTTCGTCTGCGCATATGGGCTCATCGTCTGCAGGAGCTTTTGAGGCACATGTGTCGTGTTGGCAATCATCTGCATGTTCCTCGTCAATAAACTTAACTGTACAGGATTCATCAGCTCGTTCTTCGTCGGTAAGAAGAGCTTCGCGCAGTTGAGCGGCAGTAGTGCGAATAGCACTCAGCTGTGATGTATCAATTTGAATGACAGGAGCAATGTAGTGCCCGCCGAGTTTTTGATAGTGGCTAAGTTCATCACGAATAAATTTTTGCTGGTATTTGGGAAGCTTAATCTGTTGTTCAGGCGTATGGCTTGGGTCAAACGCTTGTCTAACAGCATGAGCGCTCGCCTGAATGATTTGGTTCATGAGTTCTTGGCCAGGCATTTCATGCGGGAAAAAGGTAGAAGTCCATATGCCTTGCTTACACGTATATGCTTGGATAGGGCTAATAACATAGTGGGTATCAGCGTGTGGATGAGCCTCGTATACTTGCATAAAGTTAAAGGGAACATGTGAGAGTAAAATCGGAGAACCAAAGAGCTCTCTGAATAAATCTCGCTGACGGCGTGTCTGATAATGATGCTCTAAGCTCAAAAGAACACCGCATAGTACATGATTAAAGGCATATGCCATCTTACGTGCGGTGAAGAGTGGCTCGCGCGTATTGTTAGTTAAATCCAACAAAGACATAGCCATGCGTTCTTCGAGATTAGGAGCAGCAAGCGGAAATAAACGGTGAACCTTTGGTTCTAGTGTGTTTTGCAGTGCGCGCTTTGCCTCAGTAAACGCATGAACCTTGTACTGATATGCAACGCGTGGAAGCTCTTGAAGCTCGTTCGCGTCAATATCAAAATAGGCAGCATAATCGATAAGCGCACCGGTGAGAAGAAACAAGGAATCAGGGTCTTGCGAGCGCGCGTAGAGCTGTTTGATGTTTTGAAAGCCCTCCTCTGGGTCTGCGATATGAATGCCATATATCATTTCACGTATGTATAACTTGAGAAAATGCAGGGGTGGAGCACTGTAGGCACCGTGGCGAAGCTGTGTGCGCCAGCTTATATAAGCACGAAGGATTTGCGGAGGTAATTCTCGATAAGTTTCTGTGCGCGACTGATACGCAATAACAGAGGGATAATTATCTTCTACAGCAGACAGTGCTTGGGCTTCCAGATAGCTTTGTTGAGGCGAGGGATGAGAATACCAACTACGCTGCTCGGTTGGCAATAAATTGGGGACGTCAAACAGAGGTGCATAAGCGGCGGGAAGGTCTAAGGCTGTTTGCGTATGCGTTCTTGCATGGCGCGTACGTGAGCGTGAGGGAAGTGCTTGAGCGGTATAGGTGCCACTTCCTATAATCACCCCCTCATCGTCAAAGCCCTCTTCTGTATAATCTTGATAGGCATTGTGAGCGTTATAGACAAAATCGGGGTATGCACAAGCGGAATCATTCTGAGAGCCTATTGTTTCATGTTTTGTGGTCTTGCTATTTTGCTGAACACCGTTGGTATATGTTTGCAAAAACTGAGCCATGGCCTGATTAACGCTTCCAAATTGTTGCCCGTGCTGCCCCATGCACCCTCCTTTACGTGGGCTAAAAAGAATGGTGAATACAGCAAGTATATCATAAATACAAACAAATGTTCGTATTTTTATGAAAAGTGGAAAGCACATGTGACCCTCATAGCTTTGTGCGTGTCATGCCCTATAATCCTTGCACTTACTATAGGAGGGTGTATGGATTCGCGTATTACGCTGCAACAATGGATTCAGCTTATTGGCTTGAGTTTTTCGGCTTTTATTTTTAACACGTCGGAGTTTATGCCAATTGGTCTTTTAACCGATATTGGAACAAGCTTTGGATTAAACGAGGCAGAAGCCGGCTTGATGGTAAGTGTGTACGCGTGGGGTGTTATGGTGCTTTCGCTTCCCCTCATGATTGGAGCATCGCGCATTGAGCTTAAACGTTTGATGATTGGCGTTGTTGCAGTGTTTAGTGCGGGTCAGCTTTTGAGTGCCGTGGCGCCAAGCTTTATGGTCTTGGTGCTTGCTCGCTTGGTTGTTGCATCAGCTCATGCCATTTTCTGGTCAATAGCAGCTATTATGGCAACGCGTTTGGTCGATAGCTCTCATGCGGCACTCGCGGTAAGTATGATTGCAACCGGTTCTTCAATTGCTATGATTTTTGGCCTACCTATTGGGCGGGCAATTGGTTTGTGGGTTGGCTGGCGCATGACTTTTACCATTGTTGGAATTGTCGCTTTGCTTGTATGTACATATCAAGCAGTCACGTTGCCACGTATTCCAGCAACGGAGCCGTTTCGCATTCAGCAACTTCCCAGTTTATTTAAGAACAAGCAGCTCATTGCAATATATGTGATTACGCTTTTGTTTGCCTCAGCGTATTACACGGGATATAGCTACATAGAGCCCTACCTTGCACAGGTAGGCCATCACGATCCAAGTGTGATAACGATGGTATTAACCATTTTTGGCATTGCAGGTTTATTGGGAAGTGCGGTTTTGTCTCGCCTCTACGACCGCCGCCGCCTGTTCTTTGCTCTGTTTTGCATTGCAGGCGTTGTGGTGTCCTTGGGGCTGATGTTGCTTGCGGTGCCACAGCTTGAGACAATTATTGTGCTTTCACTGCTGTGGGGTGCCTGTGGAACTATGTATAGCATTGCATTTCAGTCGGAAGTTATTCGGGCAAGTGATGAAGAGAGCTCGGCGGTGGCTATGTCTATTTTTTCAGGCATTTATAACCTTGGTATCGGGAGCGGAACAGCGCTTGGCGGTGCAATCGTTGTGCATATAGGCATTGCTCATGTGGGTCATGTGGGTGCATTGATTGGAGCGGGTGCCTTACTTAGTTGCTGGTTAATGATGGTGCGCCCCGAAAAGCGCCAATCTTTGCCAGCGGCTTAGCAGAGTTTTGATACGGTAAGGGTTTGTTCATAGATAAGTGAGAGAAGGAGGTTTGAGATGTCGGTTATCTATATACTTGGCAATATTGCATCGGGTAAAACCCAAGCAGCGCGATATATGCAGCAACTTGGTGCTTGCCTCATCAATCTTGATGAACGCGCTAAGCTACTCTATGAGCAGAATGCTGAGGTACGTGCTTGTGTTAGAGCAGCGTTTGGTGACGATATATGTATAGAAGACCGACTTAATATCCAACTCCTCGCTAAACGTGCCTTTCAATCGGCTGAGCATATAGAGCGCCTGGGCGCATGTGTCTATCCACAGCTTTTAGAGGATGTATATCAAGAGATAACAGCGTATCGTGCAAAAGCAACAGCATCGCAGCACCTGGTTGTCGAAATCTCTGCTCCTCGAGGCTTTGAGCAAGCCTTTGCATGGGCTGATGACATCATAGCTATCACGGCGCCCTATAAGATACGACGTACACGCGCCATTGCGCGGGGAATGCATCCAGACGATGTTGACGCGCGTGCTCAATTGCAACCTACTGACGCCGAGATTGAAGCAATGGCAACGCATGTTATATCTAATACTGCTGATTTGCCAGCGCTTTTTGCTCAGCTCGATGCATACTTGGCACCACGTTGCCACGCAGAGAGATAGGGATGTTTGGTGAGAACGCGCGCACATAAGCTTCGTTTCTTGACGTGGTATCGGTTGCTGCCAATAGGCGTGGTGCTTGTCATGGGTCTTGTGGCAGCGGCCTATTCATATGGACCAAGTCTTTTATTTCGCTATCAGTACCCTTTGTCATATGAGCAAGAGATTGCGTCAGCGTCAGAGCGTCATCAGCTTGACCCGTATTTGGTAGCGGCGGTGATTAGCTGTGAATCAAGCTGGAATCCACAGGCTCAGTCTGCTCAGGGTGCGCATGGACTTATGCAAATTTTAGATACCACCGCTGCGGATATGGCGCGCACGGGACGAGTTGATGAAAGTCAGTACCCGCTCGATAAGCTTGATGACCCTGTTGTCAATATAGAATATGGCTGTGCCTACCTTGCCTATTTATCAAACTATTTTACCGGTGCACGCGACCGCGTAATCGCTGCTTATAACGCTGGGCTTGGCAATGTGAATGAGTGGATTGCACGCAGTGATTTTTTGCATAATGCAATTACCTTTCCCGAGACACAAGCTTATTTAATTCGTGTGAATAATGCCTATGATCGTTACCGTCAGCTGTATCCCTTAGCGTTTCAGGTGGCATAAGTTTTTTCATATAGAAAAGATGCTTGACGCAAACTATAGAACATATGTACGATATGAGAACTCGCGTAGCATGTTAGAGGAGTGGCCATGGAAGCTTTAGACGTTGAGCGCGTAGGCGGTGAACTTAAACGATTTGGACAGCAAGGGGGGCCTGCTGCCTTTGAGGTGGTCTCGCCCTATGAGCCATCGGGGGACCAACCAGACGCTATTCAGGCACTGGTTGAGGGCGTCAAGAGCAACGAGCGTTATCAGGTACTCTTGGGTGTTACAGGTTCGGGCAAAACCTTTACTATGGCAAAAACTATTGAGGCACTCGGTAAGCCAACCTTGGTGATGGCGCCCAATAAAACCTTAGCTGCTCAGTTGGCGAGCGAGTTAAAAGAGTTTTTCCCGCATAATGCAGTTGTCTATTTTGTCTCATATTACGATTACTACCAGCCTGAAGCTTATGTTCCGCAATCTGATACCTATATTGAGAAAGATGCGTCAATCAATGAAGAGGTTGAGATGCTGCGCCATCAAGCAACTGCATCGCTACTTTCGAGAAGAGACGTTATCGTAGTTGCTTCGGTTTCGTGCATTTATGGTATTGGTAGTCCAGAGGACTATGCGGGCTTAGCACCTAATATCGATAAAAAAATCCCGCTTGAGCGCGATGATTTTATACATGATTTGATTGATATTCAGTATGACCGTAATGACTACGAGCTTAGTCGTGGAACGTTTCGGGTGCGGGGTGATGTAGTTGATGTATTTCCCCCTTATGCAGAACATCCCCTTCGTTTTGAGTTTTTTGGCGATGAGGTTGAGCTTATTGCAGAGTTTCATGAGCTTACCGGTGAGCTTTTACGTGAATACGATGCAATCCCAGTTTGGCCAGCATCGCACTATGTTACCGAAAAGCCAAAGGTGCGTCTCGCACTCAAGACTATTGAAGACGAGTGTGAGACGCGCGTAGCTGAGCTTAAAACAGCTAATAAGTTGCTTGAAGCACAACGCATAGAGCAGCGTACGCATTATGACTTAGAGTTGCTTGAGACGATGGGTTTTTGCAACGGTATCGAGAACTATTCGCGTCATCTGGATGGAAGAAAGCCTGGCGAGCCACCCTTTACGCTCATCGATTATTTTCCAAAAGATATGCTTTGCATTATTGATGAGAGCCATGTTACGGTACCTCAAATTCGCGGCATGCATGAAGGCGACCGCTCACGCAAGGTAACCCTTGTTGAGCATGGTTTTCGTCTACCTTCAGCGCTTGATAATCGTCCCCTTCGTTTTGACGAATTTGAAGCACGGATTCCGCAGTTTATTTATGTTTCGGCAACGCCTGGCGATTACGAGTTGCGTGTATCGCAGCGCGACGTTGAGCAGATTATTCGACCAACAGGTCTTTTAGACCCTATCATTGATGTACGGCCCGTTAAAGGTCAAATTGATGATTTGCTTGATGAAGTACACGAACGTATACAAAAACATGAGCGTGTTTTGGTTACCACGCTCACGAAGCGTATGGCAGAAGATTTAACTGACCATCTTCTTGATGCTGGTATCCGTGTTAATTACATGCACTCTGATACAGCAACGATGGATCGCGTTGAAATCCTGCGCGATTTGCGTAGCGGAAAAATCGATGTGTTGGTTGGAATTAACTTGTTGCGTGAGGGTCTTGACCTGCCAGAGGTTTCTTTAGTTGCCATTTTGGATGCCGATAAAGAAGGATTTTTGCGCAACCGCCGTTCACTTATCCAGACAATTGGTCGTGCTGCTCGTAATGCAGAAGGCCATGTCATTATGTATGCCGATACCATTACTGACTCTATGCAAGCAGCCATCAGCGAAACGCAACGTCGTCGGAGCTTACAGGAGGCTTTTAACCTAGAGCACGGTATTCAGCCAACAACTGTTAGAAAAGCAATCAACGATATTTCAAGTTTTATTGCTGAGGCGGCGGATACCCTTACCACGCGTGAGCGTGAAAAGCATGATAGTTTGGGTCATGGCAGTTTCTATACGCCATCACCTGAAGCAGGTATAACTCACCCAACAGATAGTGCAAGTGGGGCTCATTTAGCAGAAGAGTTAAGCGAGCTCCCAAAAGAAGAAGTGCAGCGTATCATTTTGCAGCTTGAAGACGATATGCATCAGGCTTCAGTGGCGATGGATTTTGAGGAGGCTGCGCGCCTGCGCGATGCGGTGGTTCATCTGCGGACACTCGTTGAGGGTAGCAGTGAAGATGATGTTATAGCAGCCCTAAAGAGAAATGCACGTAAAGGCTCGGTGTTTGCAGGTCAGCGTAAGCGAACAGGCTTTACACCGCATATGAAACACTAGCCACGCGCGGTTTTAATGACTGCATACGTATTTTCTGCCTTTATGGGCATGTATTGGGGTAGGCTGCATACAGGGGAAGAGCACGCCGTGCTCTGTTGATAGAAGGGATACGATATGGGTTGTGAACATGCAGTTGCAGGTGGTCAATCTGGTGTACAGCAGTTTGAATCAAATAAACTCTCTCAAGTTAAGCGCGTTATTGCGGTGCTCTCGGGTAAAGGTGGCGTTGGTAAGTCCTTGGTAACAGGAACTCTAGCAACTGAGCTGCGTCGTGCGGGTCACTCGGTTGGCATTTTAGATGCCGATATAACCGGGCCTTCAATTCCTAAGATGTTTGGTATGAGCGGGAAGCACGTGGGTGGTATAGGCAACCTGCTATTACCTGAGATATCTGAGACGGGTATCAAGGTTATGTCGAGCAATCTATTGCTTGCTAACGAGACCGATCCGGTGCTCTGGCGCGGCCCGGTTATTGCAGGGGCTATTCGTCAGTTCTGGACAGATACAAGCTGGGGTCCTCTTGATTACCTACTTGTTGACATGCCTCCGGGTACCGGTGATGTTGCGCTTACGGTATTTCAGTCATTACCGGTTGATGGTATTGTGATTGTTACAAGTCCACAAGATTTGGTGAGCATGATTGTGGCTAAGGCTGTCAACATGGCTGAAAAAATGGACGTACCGGTTATGGGTGTTGTTGAGAACATGAGTTATGTGGCATGTCCAGATTGCGGTAAGCACATTGAGGTCTTTGGGCCAAGCAAGCTCAGCGACGTAGCTGCGTCATATGGGTTGCCCATTCTGGGTCGTTTGCCCATTGATTCAAGGTTTGCCGCTGCTTGTGATGCTGGACGTGTTGAGTTGGATATTCCAGAAGGCTTATTGCCTGAGGCGCTCCACGCTGCAGAAACACTGGAAGCGCGGGTTCATACATCAGATGATGGGCAACACACGCATAATTAGCATGCGCATGTGCATGAGCATGCATAAGTTCGCCCGTGAGGGTGAGAAGTGTATAGCTTGATAGCTTGAGTTAAGAAGGGTTGAAGCGTGGGAGAGCAAGGCTGTGTTGATGTAGCTATTGTAGGGGGCGGAGCGTCAGGTTTAGCAGCGGCATATGCAGCTGCGCAAGCAGGTGCCACAGTTGTGGTGCTTGAGCGTGATGTTGCACTCGGTCTTTCAATCCTTAAAACAGGCAATGGACGCTGCAATATCAGCAATGCTCGCCTAGATTTTACGCACTATCTTTATCCTGAGCGTGCCGCCCAGATTATGGGCGAGGATGCAGAAAAGCGTCTCGCACAGTTTTTTGATGAGCTTGGCATTGTAACAACTGAGCTCGAAGGACGGCTTTACCCTGCTTCTCGAAGTAGTGCGAGCGTACGTGATGCTTTGATACTGAGCTGTGAGCAACAGGGCGTGCAGTTTTTGGGCGCTTGTGAGCTTAATGCGGCTGAGTTAAGGCAAGGACGCTGGGAGCTTAGGTATAGCGTACCTGTCTCTCATATTTCGCTGAACCAGGGCGTGCGCCGTGCTCGTCGTGTGCTTGCAGAAGCAAAACGGCACACGGTGTCGATACATGCCTCGGCACTCATACTCGCAACAGGTGGAGCAAGCACACAGATATGCGAGCAGTTTGGTTTGGCGCATCTCGATGAACGTCCTGTCTTGTGTCCCCTCGCCTGTGAGCTGGCTCAACCACAGGGCTTATACCTTGCATCACTTGATGGTATCCGCATCCATGCAAAGCTTACGCTTGTTCGTGCAGGTAGAGAGCTCTATTCTGAGACGGGTGAGGTTTTATTTCGCTCATACGGTATATCAGGTATTGTGTCGTTTAATTGTTCGCGGCGTGCTCAAGCAGGAGATATACTGCAGCTTAACTTAATGCCTAGCTTTACTGATGAAGAGTTAGAGGCTTACGTATCGCATCGACAAGATATTCGTGGTTTGTTTGTTGAAGCAGATGAACACTGGTTTGATGGTTTGTTTGTGCCAGAACTGGGCAAGCTCCTCTACGATTATGCTGCGCATGATATACGTCGCGTTAAAGCGGCTATTCAGGCTTTGCCGCTTACCGTTTTTGGTACAGCCGAAGAACAACAAGCTCAGGTTCGCCGAGGTGGCATACCGCTTGGCAGTGTTGATGAGCGTCTATCGGCGGGTGAGGCCTTATTTGCAGCAGGTGAGCTGCTTGATATGGACGCTGATTGCGGTGGCTATAATTTGGCATGGGCATGGTTAACCGGTATTTTGGCTGGTAAGTCTGCAGCACATTATGTTGGAGCTACACATGATTGAAGTTCAGCAGCTCATTGCAAGCCTTGACCAGGGTTTGAGTGAGGAGGCTTTGCGCGATGTAGCGCGTGCTCAGGTGGTACAACGATTGGGCATTTCAGATGCGCATATTCAGGAGCTCAGTTTGCATCGTGTATCAGTTGATGCCCGAAAAAAACGTGATGTGCATCTTACTTTAAGTGCATATGTAGATCTCAACCCAAAATACGAACAGCGCCTTGTTGCAGGCTTGTCTCAAAGTGATGCGCGCTTGGTTAGACTTTGCCAGCGCGAAACACTCAAGTGGGAGCGTCCGCAAAGCGTATTTCTTCGTTCTCGTCCTGTGGTGATAGGAGCAGGCTGTGCGGGGTTGTTTGCAGGATTTGCTCTTGCTGAGGCCGGATTGCAGCCGCTCATCATTGAGCGCGGTGACCCAGCGTATGAGCGAGCGCAGGCAATTGAAACTTTCAAAACAACGCTGCAACTTGATCCGGAAAGCAATATTCAATTTGGCTTGGGCGGTGCTGGAACCTTTTCAGATGGAAAACTTACCACGGGCACCAAAAGCGCTGCACATCAGCTTATCCTGCAAAGCTTTGTAGAGGCTGGTGCTCCACGTGAGATTTTATGGCAGGCAAAGCCTCATATTGGTTCAGATATATTGCCGAACGTCGTCACTCAGCTTGTTAAGCGTATTCAGGCATGCGGAGGGGAGATTCGCTTTCGGGTGCGCCTGACTGATATTGAGCTTGATGCGCAGGGTGCTCTGCAGGCGCTTTGTCTTACTACCGCAACAGGTGAAGAGCGTATTGCTACCAAAGCACTCATTCTGTCTTGTGGGCATTCGGCACGCGATATATTTGCTTTGTTG
The DNA here is from genome assembly GCF_018889955.1 of Collinsella sp. zg1085. GTDB lineage: Bacteria > Actinomycetota > Coriobacteriia > Coriobacteriales > Coriobacteriaceae > Collinsella. The sequence goes on along the minus strand of NZ_CP076545.1, from coordinate 1,208,538 downwards.
CAAAAACGAGGCATAGCGCTTGCGCGAAAAAGCTTTGCCATGGGTGTTCGTATAGAGCACAAGCAAGCAGATATAGATAAAGCACAATATGGACCTGCAGCCGGTCATCCGGCGCTTGGAGCTGCGCCCTATAAGTTGGTTGCACATGTCCCGCATGAGAGAACACTGTTTAGCTTTTGTATGTGTCCGGGCGGTGAGGTGGTTGCTGCAGCAAGTGAGCAGGGACGCACAGTCACCAATGGTGCCAGTCTTTATGCACGAGCAAAAGAAAATGCCAATGCGGCCTTGCTGGTAAACGTTAATCCGGGAGATTTGCCAGGCGATGATGTGCTTGCAGGAATTGTCCTGCAAGCACAATGTGAAAAAGCAGCATATCAGCAAGGACTACAGCCCTATCAAGCTCCTGCTCAGCTAGTAGGGGATTTTTTGGCACAACGTTCAAGTTCAGGCCCACATTCAGTTCATCCAAGCTATCCCTTGGGCGTAACATGGTCTCAGATTGAACAGTTGCTTCCTCAATACATTATTTCTACCTTGCGCCACGGTCTTCCCATGCTTGGCAATAAGCTGAAACCCTTTAGCAACCCTGATGCCGTTTTGACGGCAGTTGAATCGCGGTCAAGCTCGCCTGTAACTATTTTGCGCGATGCTAACTGTTGCTCAATAAGCACTCCAGGTCTGTATCCAGCTGGTGAAGGAGCGGGATACGCAGGCGGTATTATGTCGGCAGCGGCTGACGGTATTCGCGTTGCGCAGGCACTAATTGAACAGGCCTCTCATCGAAGCTAAGAGCTCATGCAGCTCCACAAAACTACAGAACAGCAGAACCGCCGTCAACAACCACAGACCCACAGAACGGCACGGCAATCATGACATATAAATCTCAGCGCGTTTTCTCGGCAAACTCAAGATAGGATACGCGCCGCAAGTCTTCAACTAGGCTGGCATAGGGACTTTCTTTTGAATTAAGGGGATAGAGCGTACCATCGGCACCCGTATAGCCAAACATATTAAGTGAGCTAATTTCTTGACGGGCGGCAAGTTGAGCTTTTTGGTAGGGCGTCAACGGTGCGCCGGCTAGATGAAGCACCTCAGCACCGAGCGTCCAAATGCCCATATCTTGATGCTCGCTTTGTTGTTCTTGACCAGCTACGTCATAGTTTGCCCATACCAGATAGGTTGACATGTGATTGCGCTGTATATGAGCCAGTTCATCGTCTCCCTCAGCGTGTGTAATCTCATTGATGCTATAACCCACCGAAGGCTGATGATCGCCAAAAAAGACCAGGATAACCGGACGGTCAAGGTTGCGAAGTTCCTCAATAAACCATGCAAGGTCACGATCTGAAGCATTGACGCAGGCAAGATAGGTATTAAGGTTAGTAAGCACCTCAGGGTCATCAACGCCTGCTGGATAAACGCCTGGCAATTCTTGGTCTGGTACCGTTCCTGCACCATAGCCACCATGGTTTTGCATAGTGACGTCTAAAATAAACTGCGGGTTTGGGTCAGTTCTGAGTATGTCAAGAATGCGTTGATATGTTGATGCATCGGTTACTCCATGGTGATAAACCGGCGCATCTTTGAAGTCCTCCCAGCTTAAAAAGCGATTAAAGCCAAGCATGGGATAGACCGAAGAACGATTATAGTTATGCGGGTTTTCGGGATGGATAGCAGTGGTTTTGTAACCAAGCGCACCGAGCTGCTTTGCTAGGCTGTTGACATGCGAAAAATTATATATTTGATAGGCTATCTTGCCATAACCTACAAAGGCTGTTGCTGTTCCGGTGAGATACTCAAACTCAGAGTTTGCCGTACCTCCACCTTGCACTGAAGCCATAAGTGTGCCACGCATGAGAGCATCGGGAATTGCATTATATTGTTCAGGACCTGTATATCCTGCTTCGGCAACAGCGGGGTAGAGTGATAGGTCAGTAAACGACTCATTCATGATGGTCACAATGGCAGGCTTGACTGCTTCAAACTGCGTACGGGCTTCTTGGGTTGTGGGATTTGCGTCCCAAAGAGCGTCGTATTGCTCAGCAAGCTTCGTCTCAATGGTCTGAGCATGTTGAGCACTATATGCATCAGGTTTAAGGATTGCAAAGTCTTGGAGCATAGCAAGAAATCCGGGCAGGATACCGGTATTTTTGTAGGTAGTAATGGGCATCCAACGGTCATATGAAAGACCGTAGTCCTTTTCGAGGCTAACAGAATGGTACACGCTCAATAAGCCCTGACCAATGCAGAGTGCAAGAATGATATTACATACCGTATGCATACTGATGAATCGCAGGGTTTTAGGATAGCTTGGCCAGATGAATGAAAGCAAAGAAAAGCCGCATGAGCAGGCGAGCATGCCGTGTAGCATGCGGATATTAAACATTAGCGTGTATTTATTTCCAACAGCTGCGGCAGTTTCTAGGGTTAATAAATCGCTGGGAAGCAGAGCAGCATTTTTGAATTCAAGAACAAAGAACTGAGCAATGCTGAGCGCAAAACATGCAATAAGAACAAGCGTACATAAAAATCCGGTTCGCTGTCCAACAACATAGGTAAAGACAAAGCAAGCGGCTACTACAATAACGGTCATGGTGTAATAGCCAAGCTGAATCTTTGATGCTTCGCTTAGCCAGACAAAATCAAGCAACCAGGCACCAATAAGGGTGCAGACACCAAGAATCACCATATCGCGCAAAAGGGTTAGGCTTGTGCGTGCTGGTCCTTGAAGTGTACCAAACCAATCGATGACAGGTCCGCGCAGCAGCATAACAAGACCGGTACATGCTATACCTGCTGAATATAGGTAAAGACTTTCTATATCAATGGTGGTATCCACAGTGCCTGTTGCAAGAAAACTACTGAGCGCTATGAGCAACGCACCTGGCAAGCAGAGCCACAAGAGTGTTCCCCAGCGCGGGGTACGAGCACGCATCAGCTGTATTGAGCCCGCGAGAGCGCTCGGGCATATAAGAATGGCAAGCATGCTCAGAGGAATAAAGGCATGGGTTGCATCAACAGGAGTTGTCATATATATCCATTCGCGCATCAAACTCAGAACAAAAGATTTATTCATTCTAGGGTAGTTATACAGTGAGAACTACTCAAAGTCTTGAGATGGGTATAGCTTGTTAAGATTTTGTTTACACGAGGTCTGTTTATCCCATGGTTCTGACAAAACACGAACATATGTCCGTGTTTTGTTCTAAACTGGGTATATACAACAGCAACCAAGGCCTTTTGAGGGGATTGTGGCTATGCCAGAAGCATCGTCTATTGTGATACGTGGTGCCCGTGAGCACAACTTGCAAGATATTAACGTTTCAATTCCGCGCGGTAAGCTCGCGGTTATTACTGGCTTGTCGGGTTCAGGTAAAAGCTCGCTGGCTTTCGATACCATTTATGCAGAAGGACAGCGGCGCTACGTTGAGTCATTATCAAGTTATGCACGCCAATTTTTAGGACAGATGGATAAACCTGACCTTGATTCTATTGATGGTCTTTCGCCCGCGGTATCAATAGACCAAAAGACAACATCAAAAAATCCCCGTTCAACGGTTGGAACAGTAACAGAAATCTATGACTATTTACGTCTTTTGTTTGCGCGCGTAGGTACGCCGCATTGCCCTGAGTGTGGGTGCGTTATAGAAAAGCAGACAACCGATCAGGTTGCCGATAAGATTCTTGAAGCAGGCCTTGAACGACGGGCCTATGTTTTAGCCCCGGTGGTAGTGGGTCGCAAGGGCGAGTTTACCAAGCTCTTTGATGACCTTAAACGCGAGGGCTTCCCGCGGGTGCGTGTTGATGGCGAGGTGCTTAACCTTGAAGACCCACTAACGCTCGATAAAAAGTTTAAGCACACAATCGAAGTTGTTGTTGACCGTATTGTTATTCGCCCCGATGCAACCGGTCGCATTGCTGAGGCAGTTGAGACGGCAACAAAGCTAGCGCACGGCAATGTTTCGGTATATCTCTTACCCAATCGCGATGCTCCAGAAGGAGCTGAAGGTGATTTGCTAAGTTATTCTCTAGCTCTTGCATGCCCTGAGCACGGGCATTCAATTGATGATTTACAACCGCGTGATTTTTCGTTTAATGCACCTTATGGAGCTTGTCCTGATTGCGATGGATTAGGCTTCAAGAAAGTAGTTGATGCTGAGGCGCTTATCGAAGACCCAAGCCTGTCGGTAGGTGAAGGTGTTTTTGGTAGCTTTTTTGGTAAGTCAAACTATTATCCGCAAATCTTTAAGGCGCTGTGCGTACATCTCAAGGTTGACCCTGCGACACCTTGGAAAGACCTAAAACCGCGCGTCAAAAAGATATTTCTTGACGGATTGGGTGATACCAAGATTCGCGTTGACTATCACACGCAAGACGGACGTAATACGCATTGGCTTACCAAATATTCAGGCGTGCGTAACATCTTGTATGAGCGGGCTATCGAGACTACCAATGAGCATACCAAGGCACGTCTTGAAAAATATATTCGCGAGGAGGCATGCACCTCGTGTAAGGGAGCGCGTCTTCGTCCGGAGATGCTTGCGGTGACAGTTGGTGGGGCATCAATCTATGAGGTCTGCTGTATGTCGTGTCGCGAGAGTTTGAGCTTTTTTGAAGGCTTAAACTTAAACGAGCGTCAAAACTATATTGGTGGGCGCATCGTTAAAGAAATTCTTGAGCGGCTGCGCTTTTTGGTTGATGTTGGCCTTGACTATCTCACGCTTGACCGCGCATCTGCAACGCTTTCTGGCGGTGAAGCGCAGCGTATTCGTCTGGCAACTCAAATTGGCGCTGGATTGATGGGTGTGCTCTATATTCTTGATGAGCCCTCCATTGGCTTGCATCAGCGTGATAATGAGCGTTTAATTGCAACGCTTGAGCGTCTGCGCGATATTGGCAACACGGTGATTGTTGTTGAACACGACGAAGATACTATCCGTGCTGCCGATTACGTTGTTGATATGGGTCCTGGTGCGGGCGAGTATGGTGGTGCGGTGGTTGCTGCGGGCACGCCACAAGAGATTATGGATTGCCCTGATTCGCTTACGGGTCAGTATCTCACGGGCAAGCGCATGGTTATGCTACCGCGTGAGCGCCGCCATCCGGATAGAGGCGCGCTTACTATTACAGGTGCTACTTGCAATAATCTCAAAAAGGTGAATGTGAGCATTGAGTTTGGAACCTTAACAGTTGTAACTGGCGTTTCGGGTTCTGGAAAATCAAGCTTAGTTACCGATACCCTTGCTCCCGCCCTAACCAATGCAATTCAGCGCTCAGCACGACCAGTGGGTTCCTATAAAAGCCTTGAGGGTATGACTGAGATAGATAAAGTAATTGACATCGACCAATCGCCCATTGGTCGTACCCCACGTTCAAATCCTGCTACCTACATTGGGCTTTGGGATGATTTGCGTCAGCTTTTTGCAAGTGTTCCCGAGTCAAAGGCACGCGGGTATGCACCCGGGCGTTTTTCTTTTAATGTCTCAGGCGGGCGCTGTGAGGCATGTAAAGGCGATGGTCAGATAAAAATCGAGATGCATTTTCTCCCTGATATTTATGTGCCATGCGAGGTATGTGGGGGCAAGCGCTATAACCGTGAGACGCTCGAAGTGACATATCGTGGCAAATCTATTTCGGATGTACTTGACATGAGTGTTACTGAGGCACTTGCCTTCTTTAATAATATTCCGCAGATTAAACGAAAACTGCAGACGCTTTTTGATGTTGGTTTGGGCTATGTGCGCTTAGGTCAGCCTGCTACTACTTTATCAGGCGGAGAAGCGCAGCGCGTTAAATTAGCAAAAGAGCTGCACCGCAAGCAAACCGGTAAGACCTTCTATATTTTGGACGAGCCAACAACTGGTCTTCATTTTGATGATGTGCGCCAGCTTATTGATGTGTTACAGCGCCTTGTTGATGCGGGTAATACGGTATTGGTGATTGAACACAATCTTGATGTTATTAAGGTTGCCGACCGCTTGATTGACATGGGTCCAGAGGGTGGCAACGGCGGTGGTCGGGTTGTTGTTGTAGGCACCCCTGAAGAAGTTGCTGCGTGCTCAAAGAGCTATACGGGCGCATTTTTAGGCCCTATTCTTGAGCGTGACCGTCAGCGCTAAGCGCTGTTAGAACAGAAGGAGAGCTCGGTATAACTCTGAGAAATCAGCCATTGAGCATGGTAGTATGTGCATAAGTTTTTATGTACGAAAGGAGCTTCGATGCCTAATACAGCCCGTAACCATTCATCTCAGCAAGGACGTAGCTCTGGGCGTCGCGAGCATCGTATGCGTGAGGCTACAAAGCATATTGCTGCTGTGCAGGAGCGTTTTGCATCTGAGATTACTTCTTCAATTGCTGATACCAAGTTTTTTGATGGCATGCCCGTTTTAGCTGTTAAACAAGCTGAGCCATCAGAGGACTCTGTAACATGCGAAGCGGCAAAAGACCAAAGGCCACTTCCTCATGTTTCTGTGCTAGACATGGATGCTCACTCGGTTATCGTCGAACATGGGCGCGGGCGGGCTCTGTATTGTGATATGACGGTGCTTGACTGCGCTTCCTTTATGTATCCGGGTGGTGGATATGAACGAGGTAATTGGGGGCAAGAGCAGCAGCTGTGTGCGTCATCGTACTTATTTCAGGTATTGCAGACACAAAAAGCTTGGTATCAAGAAAACCGCCGACATAATGTTAACTGTGAACTGTATCGGAATCGCGCCCTGCTCACACCTCATATTCGCTTTACGGAAGGCAATATGCATGCCTACGCTGACGTTTTAGTGGTTGCGGCTCCTCATGCGCGTCGTGCGCGTGAAGACTATCATGTTGATGATGAGACGCTTAATAAAACTCTGCGGAGCCGCATTCGTTTTCTTTTGCATATTGCTGAGCAGCAAGGCAATGATAAGTTGGTTTTGAGTGCCTTTGGTTGCGACGAGGCGGGCTGGGACGCCGAGTGTGTTGCTGAATTGTTCCACGAAGAGCTGGCAAGCGGTTTATATTCGTTTACTGAGGTTTATTTTGCTGTGCCTCGGCGCGCTTATCATCAGCATCATGAGGCATTTAGCCATGTTTTTAGCGCTTTTCCGGAGCGTGCATCACAAAGTTTTGCTGAGTATTGCCTCGAGCGTGAGCGCATGGTATCGCAAGAACAGGAGCAGCAAGATATGCAGGATGAGGACGATTGGCGCAAGTACCTCTAGGCATATGACTCTTTAACCAACAGTCGGACTGTGTGAAATAAAAAATCGGGAGCGAGCTTAGTGACGCTTCGCTCCCGATAAGGGTGCATACATGTTATAAAACAGATACGCTCTTAGATAAAGAGTGCAAACCAGTTTTGCTCGCCAATTACCTTAACCAGCTCAAGCTGCTGCTCACCCCAGTACATATCCTCTTCTTCGTCTTTGTAATAATCTTTGAGCAGGTCATAGGTGACTAAATCGTCTTTAGCTAAGTCGATTATCTTTTTGAGATAATCGATACCTGATTTTGATACCTCATAGTCATAAGCAATCCACTCAAGCGGCTTGGTATAGGTGGGAGTTTCTTCCTTAGCGCCGTTAGTAAGTGTGCCGCCCAAGTCAAGAATACGATCCATAATCTTCTCAGCATAGCCGCGCTCTTCTTGTGCATGCTCGGCATATTTATCTGCCAACTTGCTAAAGCCCTGTGAGGCAAAAATACGTGACTGTACCGCATGACCATCGGCCTGTTGAGAGAGGGCGGTTACAATGTAGGAGAGAGAATCGAGAAGCTCTTGGTTGTGTGACATGGATACGTTCCTTTCCTTGAACATCAATTGCCAAAAAGCCTACAAGCTATAAGGAGCTTTTCTTAGATGTAGGTGGCTTGGCATACTTGCTTGGAGGATATGTTTCCCTATTCTGTTTGAAATAATCTTGCATGCAAAAAATTCATCTTTGTATAGAGTGTTGGTAGTTTTGTCCCATCTCAAAATAGATGTAAAACGTTTAAGTCTGATGTGCTTGAAAACAAAGCGGCTATTACGCCTGTTTATTGGTGCTATCTGGAACAAAGACAAGCTGCGTATGAGTGTCTGTTGAGACATCTGACAACTCAGTATGAAGATGATATCCCACATCAAAATGAATAAGTTCTTGTGCATCTTGAATATTATGCTCTGCCATCCATCGCACCATAGAACCTCGCGCAATCTTGCTTGCAGTAGCGCGTTGAATGGGCTTGCCGCATTTGATGTTACTCGCAAATATGCAGCTTGTTATGTGAGTGTGTGCTGGAAGATGTGGTAGAACAGCGCGTGCATATTCAGCACTTGCAAGGTTGATAAGCTCTCCCGGCTCTGGCATCAGTGCGCGTGCAATGTGTGCTCCCCAAAAACCATAAAGATGCTGAGTGTCTCCCATTGAAAGTGGTGCTCCCATTTCAAGACGATAGGGGAGCACTCCGTCAAAAGGTTTTACGCAGCCATAAAGACCCGAGATAATACGCAGGTGCTTATCAATCCACTCCAGCGCTTGTTGGCTCAATACTTTCGGCGCCATACTGGTGTACTGT